>JAJYCN010000339.1 GCA_021778335.1 Acidobacteriota bacterium
TTGCTGATTCGATGCTTGCAGTTCCATCGCGGTTACTCCTTTTCAGGATTCGTGAGAAGTATCCTACGCCGATATTTTTAGTAGAGCAAGGGGGGGGGTGTCCGGGATTGTCCAATGTCCAACGGGGGAGTTTGGGGTGCGGGCGAAGCTGATAGCATGAGACGCGATGAAGCGCAGGAAGAGGCGGGCGCCGGCCGCGAAATTGCCCGAGGCTCGCCCGGATTCCGCGCCGGGAACGGTTGGGCGCGACGGGCGGCGCCATTGGCTCCCGGCGGCGCTGGTGTTGGGTCTCGCGACGCTGCTCGCGTACGCAAATTCGTTTTCGGCCGGATTCGCGCTCGATAACAAGACGCTGCTGCTGGAAGATCCGCGCATTCAGTCGGCGAGTGCGGCTAACTTCGATCTGATTCTCCGCCACACTTATTGGTGGCCGAACGGGGAGAGCGGGCTTTACCGTCCACTTACTACGCTTTCCTATCTACTTAACTACACGATTCTGGGAAACGGCAATCATCCGGCCGGTTATCACTGGATCAATCTCCTGCTGCACATGGCCAACGTGCTTCTTGTCTTCGCGCTGGTGTTGCGAATGCTCAAAGGGCGGGAACGCGCCTTGCGGATCGCGTTTGCGATCGCGATGCTGTGGGCGGTGCATCCGGTATTGACCGAGTCGGTAACCAACATTGTTGGGCGGGCGGACCTGCTGGCCTGCGCGGCCGAATTGAGCGCTTTTCTTTTGTATCTGAAAAGCACCGAAACGAGCGGATGGCGCCGGGTCGTATTGCTCTGTGGATTGGCGGCCTCGGCCGCGGCCGGGGTGTTTTCGAAGGAAAGCGCCGTCGTGATCGTCCCGGTGATTGTTCTCTACGAGATGGCTTGCGGACGACAGTGGCGGAGAATGTGGGCGGGTTGTCTGGCCACGCTGGTTCCGGTGGGGACGATGCTGTGGCAGCGCGCGATCGTTCTCAATTCGGCGCTGCCGGCTGAATACCCGTTCACCGACAATCCTATCGCCGGCGCCGGTTTCTGGATCGGCCGGCTCACGGCGCTGAAGGTTCTGGCGCGGTATTTGTGGCTTGCGTTCTGGCCGGTGAAACTCTCGGCGGACTACTCGTATTCGGAGGTCCCACTGGCAAACGGCAGTCCTGGAGACTGGATTGGCTGGCTTGCGGTAGCCGGCGCGCTGGTCCTGGCGGCGATTCTCTGGAAGCGCGACCGCGTAGCTTTTTTCTTCGCGGGCTTCGCATTCCTCAATTTGTTACCGGCCTCGAACCTGTTGTTTCCGATTGGGACGACGATGGCGGAGCGTTTGTTGTATCTGCCCCTTGTCGGGGTGGTGGCCGCGGTGATCCTGCCGATCGACAAGGCCGGCAGTTCCCCGGGCAGGCGCTTCCGAATTTCGGGGGCGGTGTTTGCGCTTTGCGTTGGAGCGATCGCGGGGGGATTCGCCATACGGACCTGGATACGTAATTTCGACTGGGCCGACGACAAAACGATGGCCGTTGCCGGGGTTCAAGCCGCCCCGCGCAGTTTCAAATTTCACCGGCTGCTGGCGGCCGAGCTAATTGCGGGGGAGGCGTCGCATCGGGAGGCCGCGCGCGCGGCGGCCGAGGCGGATCGAAGCGTGGCGATCCTGGCGGGGCTGCCGGACGAATTGGATACAGCGGGTCCCTGGAATCTTGCGGCGGTGTGCCATCGGGTGAAGGGCGACACGCTGGCTGGGGGCGACGCGCGGGTGGAGTACGACGAAGCGGCCAAGCTGGCGCTTCGCTCGATTGCGATCGACGCGGCTTCGCGGGCGGCTTACGCGCGGCAGCACGGGATCACGAGCCCGGTTCCGTCGAGCGCGGCCGAGGGTTACCGGACGCTGGCGTCGATTTACTTGCGTTTGGGCCGGCCGCCGCAGGCGCTGGAGGCGGCCCAGCAGGCGCAGAGCATCGATCCGGCGAACAGCGGGGCATACGAGGAGATGGCCGGCGCGTATCTGGCGCAGGAGCGGGGTGAGGACGCCGCTGTAGCGCTTGCGCAGGGAATGCTCGCGACCGGGGACCGCAAGCTGTTTGCCGGATTGCTGAAGCTTTATCGGAGCGGGCTGGATTCGAAGGGCTGCGCGGCCGCTGCCGGCCTGCACGGACCCGTGCTCAATCCCCACTGCGAGATTGTTTTGCGGGATCTGTGCGAGGCGGCGGCGCGCCTGCGTCGAGCCGACCTGCGCCGCCGGCTCGCGTGTCCCGGTTAGTTCGGGGAGTCCCTCCGGGCCGTGGCTTGCCATTCGATCGCGCACAACGGAGGCGCCGCGGCTCCTGTGCGGTCAGAATTCGTATTTGATTCCGAGTTGTAACTGGCGCATGGGGATCGTGGGGAGGAGGCCGCTGATGACTCCGAATCCCAAGCGCGCTGCGTTTGAGGCCGCGCCGGAAACGGGGGCGCCCGAAAGGATGCTGCCGGCCGGCGCTCCGAAGGCCGGATGGTTGAGCACGTTGAATCCCTCAAAGCGCAGGGTCAGCATGTGATGCTCGTTGTACGGCATGATGAAGGATTTGTGTAACTCGGCATCGAGATCGGCGATTCCCGGTGTAATGGCGACGTTCCGTCCGAAGTCGCCGAACTGCCCTGGGGGAGCGACGGCAAACGCCGCCCGGTTGAGCCAATCGGAGGCGCTCTTGTTCGGCGCGTAAATGGATCCGCCGAGGTACTGCGGCCGGTCTCCGCCTTCGTTCGTTCCGGAGTTGTCCTTGCCGCCGATCGTAAGGACCTGGGGCAGGCCGCTTTGCAGCGTCCACGTTCCGCCCATTTCCCATCCGCCTATGATTGCGTTCAGGAACGGATTGGAGATGTTGAGGGTCTTCCCTTTGCCGACTGGCAGATCATAGAGCACCGAAGTGATCCAGCGCTGCTCGACGTCGAACGACGAGAGTCCGTAGTCGCACCGGACGCAATAGCTGTTCTGGGGGAAGAGCTCGTCATAATTCTGCACGCGGATGCCGCTCGAGTCATCCAGCGATTTAGACCAGGTGTAATTGCCGATGACGCTCATGCCCTGACTAAAATGCCGGGTGGCCTGGAAGGAGAGCGCATTATAGTGTGCGTTCATACCGTCGGCGACCCACTGGATCACTCCATAGTCGGCGAACGGCAGGCGGGTGATGACGTTGCCGATTCCGGGAGGGGCCTCGTTGGTGTTCTGGAAACCATAGAGGTGATGGCTCTCCGATCCCAGATAACCCAATTCAAAGGCCCAGTCGGACCCCACCTGGCGTTGTATGTTGAACAGGTACTGCTCGGTGTAAGAAGTGTAGTGATTGTAATCGCTGCCGAAGGCATACGGCGGCGGGAACGCCGGTCCCGCGCCGCCGGCGCCTGGCGGAGTGACGGCGTTGGCGTAGGTGTCCGGAAGGCCCGAGAGAGAACCCGAGCCCTGGCTCCAGGTGTCGCCGCCCGTTTGGGCGGTGAGGGTGAGACGGACGCCGAGGTTCCGCGCCATGTCGAAATACATCGAGTTGGCATTGTCCTGCACGTAGAAGATGCCGTAGGCCGCGCGAACGACGGTTTTCGAATCCGGCGAATAGGCGATGCCGATGCGGGGCGCGAAATCGTTGTATCTTACCTTGTCGAGCTGATAGTTCTCCTTGCCGTTGCTACAGACCGCGGGTGTTTGCGCCCAAGTGAACGGGATCGGCGGGTTGGCGGTATAGGCGTTCTGGCAGTTGCCTTGCCGGATGAAATACGGCTGTTGCGAAACAGGGGCATGTTATTCCTGTACGATGAGCGGCTGCACGATATTGAACAGGTTCCCGAGTGTGTCCGTAAAGGGCGGAATCAGCTCCCACCGCAGGCCTAGCGTAAAGGTGAGTTTCGGAGTGATCTTCCAGGTGTCATCGACGAACAGGGCGAAGTCGTTGCGATAATCATTCAGCACGGCGTCCTGATAGGCGACGGTGGACTGATACATATCGCCCAGCACGAAATCGGCGAATGCGTCGCCGCCCGTGCCGGTCGCGCTTCTGGTGGCGTTGGGGCTGAAGGTAAACTGCCCGCGCAGGAATTGATTGCCCAAAGTATCAAAGTTGTCCCGCTCGTATTCGAACCCGAACTTGATCGTGTGTTTTCCCTTGATCCAGGACATGTTATCGACGAGTTGCGTATCGTTGTCGGAGATCTGGTAGGGAGTATCGCTGTCGTCGCCGAGGCCGCTGAAACCGTCGCTGTTGAACGCCACCGCGGGGACGCCCCATTGGACCGGAGGACCGGCGTTCAAATTTGGAATTCCCAGCGAGCCGACGGGATTGACGCTGAACGCGGCGGCCCTGCTGACCGCGTTGAACATGCGGGTATGGCCAAAACGCGCTTCATTTACGATGTTGGGCGCGAGGATGCGGGTGTTGGAGCCGAGGTACTGTTCGCAACCGGTGGTGATCTTGCTTCCGGTGATGGTCAGTCCCGTGCTTTTCTGCACTTCGGAACACCAGCTATAGCGGCCGCTCCACTGCGATTTCGAGGACTCGACGTAATCCATCCGGACGACGAACATGTCGCGGTTGAAGGGGAACTGGTTGAATTGCGTGTAGTTATCGGTAAAGCCCGGCAGGTTGGGCACCGCGTAGTATTGCAGTAGCTTTTGGGAGGTGGGGTTCAGCAGACTTGACGGGATCACATTGCCGGGAAACGGCGCTTTGTTACCGGGGTTGTAAATGGCGATCGGGTAGGCGCTGAAGTTGCCCTGCTGCATCGCCGCGGTAGGCAGAGAGTATACGCT
Organism: Acidobacteriota bacterium; assembly: GCA_021778335.1. Lineage (GTDB taxonomy): Bacteria > Acidobacteriota > Terriglobia > Bryobacterales > Bryobacteraceae > JAJYKC01. The sequence continues at coordinate 4,757 of JAJYCN010000339.1, forward strand.
TTGCGAGGATTCCCGGACCGCCAGCGTTTCCCAATTGGACATAAAGAAGAGCTTGTCCCGGCCGTCAAACAGTTTGGGGATCCGAACCGGACCGTCGAGCTCAAAGCCGTAGTCGTTCCAGTTGAAGGCGGAGGCGCCAGGCTTATGGGCGGTGAACTGGTATGGGAGCGCGTCGTAATCGATATTGCGGTTGAACTCGAACAGGGAGCCGTGATAGAGGTTGCCGCCCGATTTGGTCAGCACGTTGATCTGCGTGGCCCCATGGCCGAATTCGGCTGGGTACACGCCGGTCTGCACTTTGAACTCCTGGATTGCGTCGATCGAGGGAAGAACGACGTAGGTGTTGAAGTCGAAATCCGTGTTGTTGACGCCATCGAGGGTGTAGTAGTCGTAGAAGATGCGGTTCCCGCCGGCCGAGATCGACTGGCTGGCGCGGTCGCCGCCCTGGCGGGACTGGGCCTGGCCGGCCGGAGGCGATACGGTATCGACGTTGGCACTCAGGGCTACCAGGTTCAGATATTCGCGCCCATTGAGAGGAAGCTGGACGATGCTCTGGTTGCCGATCACGCTGCCGACGGTGGCGTTTTCGGCCTGCAACAGGCTAGCGACGGCCGAGACCTCGACGGTTTGGCTGACTGCCCCGATCTGGAGCGTGAAGTCCAGGCGGACGGTTTGCTGCACCATTACTTGGACGTTGAGACTGGTTGCGAGCTTGAAGCCGCTGTGCTCCGTCTTGACGTCGTAGCGGCCGGGCGGCAAGGACGGGAAATCATAAAACCCATCCCCGCCGCTTGTGGTGGTGCGGACGGCGTTCGTGCTGGTGTTGGTCAAGGTGATGGCCGCGTCGGGGACGCCGGCCCCGCTGGGATCGCTGATCCTTCCCGTGATCTCTCCGAAGGTCTGACCCAGCAGAGGAAGCCCTAAGCAGCAGATCATTCCGAACAGCAAAGTGGTTTTCATGTTCCACTCCCCCCTTGGAATTGTTCAGAAAAACTGTCAGCGATTCTATGACACTTATAGGGCGGATGCAAGAGGATTAGTAGTTTTTTCTCTGCGTGCCCCGACTTGAGTT
>JAJYCN010000340.1 GCA_021778335.1 Acidobacteriota bacterium
CGGCCTCGACGTGGTGCCCTGCTACTTCCCCGACGCCCTCAAGCGCGTCAATTTCTGGCCGGACCGCTGGCGCGTCTTCTGCGACCTGTCACTGGAAACCACGAAACTCGCCTGGTACAAACTCCACGGCTGGATCTGACCAGATCTTTACTTACGCGCCATGGCGATCTGGGTGTGCGAAAGCCGGTGCAGCCGGTCCCACAGCGACTCCGGATCGTCGTCGAACACCAGCCCGCTCTTGGCCGTCAATATCCGCCACGCCCCCAGCTCAACTTCCGCCTCCAGTTGCCCCGGCGCCCATCCGCCGTAACCCAGGTACACCCGAAAATGCCCGGCGTCCCGGCTCTCGGCCAGCGCCTTGTCGAGCAAAGGCTTTGTCGCAACCACGTAGATGTCATCGCTGACGTGCCGGGCGCCCTCCACCGCCGTCGCGGACCGCATCAGCGCCAGCGCCGCCGAATTCTGCACCGGCCCGCCCGAATACACCGGATCCGAGCCATTCTTCGAACCCGCCGGGAGCGTCAGCACCTTCTCGAGCGTCGCCTTCGTCCGCCGGTTGATCACCAGTCCCACCGTGCCCTGCCCGTTCATCTCGATCAGCAGCACAACCGTTTCGGCAAAGTTCGGGTCCCGCAACTCGCGCGAAGCTACCAGCAGTCTCCCTTGGCCAAGGCTCTGCTCGCCGGATTCCTGGGCCCGCGCCAGACCGCCCAGCGCCATCCACAACAGCGTCCTTCGCCGCATCTTCCGCCTCCCGCGCCTTTGAATCGCCTGATGCCTATTTTTCCACTTCGAGCGCAACCGTGACGGTCGCCTGCACCTCGATCTCTCCCGCCTGCACCGGCGTCTCCGCCTTCATCATCGCCATCGGCGCCGCCATCATCACCGGCCGGGGGAACGCTTCCCCGCTCTCGGCCTCCGCCAGGCCGATCACACGCACCCCCAACGCCGCCGCGATCGCCTCGGCATTCGCCCGCGCCTTCTTCGCCGCCATCTCGAGCGCCTTGCGCCGCAGTTCGCTGTCGTCCTTCAATTCGAAACGAACCGACTGGATCTGGTTCGACCCCGCCTCCGCCGCCGCGTCGATCACTTTCCCTACCTTCGACACGTCGTCCATCGTCACTTCCACCGTGTTGCTCGCCCGGTAGCCCCGGATCTTCGGCGACTCGTTCGGCTGATAGGCGTAGTTCGGCGCAAGCGAGTAGTTCACCGTCTGGAGCGTTCCCGCCGCGCCCACCAGCGGCTTGTATTTCGCGATCACCGCCGAACTCTGCTCGGCGTTTTTCGCGGCCGCTTCTTCCGCCGTCGCCGCCTCCGTCACCACGCCGATGTCGATCCGCGCCCGGTCCGGCTTCGCCCGCACCACCGCCTCGGCGGACGCCCGCACCACCCGCGGCCGCGGCGTCTGCGCCCCGGCCAGCAGCGGAAACACCACCAACCACGCCACGCTTCTCATACCACCAGCCTACTCGAACCTTCCCGCCGGGCGATACTGGTGTTGATGTCTCGCGCGCGCCGGGCCAGGCTGCCCGCGACCCTCCTTTTCTTTACGTCCGCCTTCGCCCCAACGCTCCTGCGCGCCCAGGACCCCTGCGCCGGCACCGCCGCCGGCTCTTCCTGCGACGTCGTCCTCGACTTCAGCCCCGCCGAAGCCGCCGCCCACCCCGACCCCTACCGCGATCTCGAAGTCTACGCCGAACTCCGCTCGCCCCGCTTCACCACCTACCGCATCCCCGCCTTCTGGGACGGCGGCCAGAAAATGATCCTCCGCCTCACCCCCAGCGTCGACGGCCTCTGGACCTACCGCATCTCCGGCGGCCTGCCCACGCTCAGCGGCTCCGAACGCAGCTTCCAGGCAACCCCCAGCAACTTCCCCGGCTTCATCCACTCGGCCAACGTCCACCACTGGCAGACCGGCAACAAAAAAGCCCACCTCTGGCTCGCCGACATCGCCGACCGCCTCGCCTTCGTCCCTCGCGCCCAGTTCGACGCCCGCCTCGCCCAAACCGTCAAAGACAAATTCACTCATCTGCGTCTATCCCTGCTCGGCAACGCATCCGACCGCGGCGCCGTCTTCCAAAACGGCCGCCCGAACATCGACTTCTTCCGCGAACTCGACCACCGCATCCGCGCTATCAACGCCTTCGGCCTCACAGCCGACCTCCTGCTCGCCGACACCCCCGCCGACCTCGTCGCCATCGCCCCCGACGCCGATTCCCGCCGCCTCCTCCTTCGATTCCTCGTCGGCCGCTACGCCCCCTTCAACGTCACCTGGGAAGGCTTCCGCGAATTTGAAACCTACCCCGGCAGCCGCGCCCTGCTCAAAGAACTCGGCGAAGACCTGAAACAGTTCGACGGCTACCAGCACCCCCGCTCCACCGCCGCCCTGCGCACCTCCGCCCCGCTCCTCAACGACGGCTGGATGACGTTCATCATCGAGCGCAATACCGAGCCCGGCGACGACGCACTCGCCCAGATCGAACACCAGCTTTACGCCGTCCCCTTCGTCGGCATCACCACCGCCAAACGCCTCTGGGACGCCACCGCCGACGGCCAGTACCCCATGTTTGAAGGCCACGAGCAGTTCGAGGCCAAGATCTGGTACGACTTCATCTCCGACTCCCGCCACTGGGAACTCGAACCCTACTACTACGTCGACGGCGGCCGCGCCATCGCCCTCGAAGGCGTCGAATACATCCTCTTCATCGACCACCCCGGACCGCCGGTCGAAATCGAGGTCGAAAAACACAGCTACGACGTCGCCTGGCTCAACCCCCTCACCGGCGAAACCCAGTGGGAAAAGAAGAAGTACCACGGCGAGCACTACACCGGCCAACCGCCCGGCAACTCCCACTCCTGGGTGCTCCGCGTCTCGCGCGAAGGCGAAAAGGAATCGATGCTCCAGTCGTACTATTTCGAGTCGAAAGACATCGCCATGCAGGAAGTGGAAGGGAATCCCGACAAACTCGTCTACCAGATCGCCCAACCTTCCGCCGACACACTGCCCACCGGCAAGCCCATCCCCTTCGAGGCGCACCTCACCCGCCAGTCCCGCGCCACCCGCACCATGTTCTATCTCTGGACCGCCGAAGTCCCGGGCGTTGGGGACGGCTTCCGGGTCCTTTCGACCGGCGCCCAGGGAGAATTCACTATCCCGCCCCACCTCGGCGTCGAATACCCCGCCAACATGATCCTCCGCCTCTACGGCCTCAACGCCAACGGCAAACTCTACGAAGTCGACCGCGGCTACGGTCTCGACCAATGATCCTCTCCCTTGATACCGCCGGGGAATTCGGTTCGCTCGCACTCTACGCCGAAGGCGCCGTTCTCGAAGAAATCCCGCTATACGCCCCCGATGGCTTCAGCGGCATTCTTTTCCCGCAGATCGAGGCCCTGCTCGCCCGCCACCGCGCCTCCTACCCGGATATCCGCTGCTTCGCCGCCGTCTCCGGTCCCGGCGCCTTCACCGGACTCCGCGTGGGCCTCGCCGCCGCCAAAGGACTCGCCGAAGCCACCGGCGCGCCCGTCGTCGCCCTCTCTCGACTCCGCGTGCTCGCCTCCTTCGGAACGCACCCCCTCCGCGCGCCCCTGCTCGACGCCCGCCGCGGCCAGATCTATGGCGCCCTCTACGACGGCGATGGCGACCTCGTCACCCCCGAAACCGTAGAGGTCTTCTCCACCTGGCTTGAAACCCTGCCGGCCGCAAACGTCGAGTTCCTCGCGCACGACTTCACGCCCTTCGCCGCCGCCCTCGAAGCCACGTCCTTCGCCAACTCCCCCGTCACCCTCGTCCCCCGCTCCCTCGCCGGAGCCCTCGCCACCCTCGCCGCCGCCGAACTCACCCTCGGCCGCGCCCAGGACCCCGCCTCGATCGACGCCAACTACGTCCGCCGCTCCGACGCCGAACAAATGTGGACCGGCCAGGTTTGACGCACCCGGCCGCACCACCTGCACTGAGAGCGCCAGGAAGAAGATAATCCAAGTGCGCATCTCGAAAGGGGAGCGGCAATACGTCGCTGAGTGCCATGATCTGCCCGTGGCGACGCAGGGCAGGACGCTCGACGAGATGGCGGAGTTCGATCTCGATCGCGACCCATCAGCGTTCGCCAGCTTCGGGTTGCAGCCACTATGGCATGCCAAAGCTTAAAGTCCTCTCGGGATCCGAGGTTTTAAGCGTACTCGCGAAATTCGGTTTCCATGTCGAGACGCACCGCGGCAGCCACGCCGAGGGAAGTTTGACGAAACGACGGGGGCCCTCTAAACTGAAAACGAAAGTAAGCGGAACGCATTCTCGTAGCAATGGCCATGAAGACATACAACTTCAAAGTGGTTATCGAACCCGATGAGGATTCCGACGGGAACCCTTCCGGTTTCCACGCGTACGCACCCCTCCTGGAACGTCAGGGTGCTTCGACGTGGGGCGCCACGGAAGCCGAAGCGATCAAGAATATCGAAGATGTCCTCCACTTCGTGCTGGAGAGCATGCGTGAGCATGGTGAGGACATTCCAGAAGAACCAGCCGATCAAGTTGAAGTAACGGTCGAGCCTCGCGTCGCCATCACCGTCTGACTTGTGCCGATTGACTACTCGCGGCTCTGGAAGATGACGGCTCGGGAGATAATCTCCGCGCTTACGCGAGACGGTTTCTTTTGGGATCGTGGCGGCGGGTCGCACCAACTCTATTACCATCCCGACGGCCGCCGCGTGACGGTGAGCTTCCATCGCGCGGGCGACACGTTCCGCCGGAAGACGCTCAAGAGCATGATCGAACAGGCCCGCTGGACGGAAGAAGACCTCAAACGCTTGAAATTGATCCGGTGAGAGCGCCAGGCGCGCAATTTGTAGTATTCGGTCCCCGATCAGACAATTAAAGGTCCAAGCGAAATCATTCCCGATTACGGGGCAACCACGCCAAGCTCCGGCGCGTCCTCCCCGGCGGCGCCCGCCAGACGCTCACCGTCCCCATCCACGACGAACTGGACACGGGGACGCTCAAGGCCATCGATCGCCAGGCCGCGCGATACATTCCCGAGGACCAATTCCGTCCCGGCCTCTACAGCTTGCCGCTCCGCAATGAACGCTGCGGGCGAGCTGCCGCCCCCGCCGCCGCTCTCCGCTGGGGGAGACCGCTAGAAGGCAGCCGAGCTCACGAACACGCTCCGGGATCGCAGAGTCGGCCTTGAGATGGTAAAAACCCGTCGCAACGAAAGCGAACCTCCCATCCGGCTCGCCGGCCGCTGGGCCGGTTGCCTCCGGGCGGCGCTCCAGGGAAGCACGCTCGAGAAGGGGATCGTAAAGGAGGCACTCGACCGCCGCCGGACCGTGGCGTTCCACCAGTTGTCATAAAAAGAAAAACGCCGGAATCGGGACTTCTTTTTGGGCTTTGCCGGCTATTCTCCCGTGGGGGAGACCAATCTCCGCCATGTGGGCAGTCCTTCGCCCCAAGTCTACATCCTCATCCTAATCCGGCGAACCGTTCGTTGCCAATTCAATTTCCAGGCACGCTTTCCACGGCCGGCCTCCGCGATGAAACGTTGTGCTCTTGCATGCTGCTCGCGACCGGAGAAATCGAAGGCGGCTTTCGCGAAGCGTCGATTCTACTTCCGGCGCCCTAATTCTGAACCGTAATCGACATTCCCGCCTGGGTAGTCCCACCGGCCACGGTCGCCGAAATCGTCGCGTCGCCGGTGGGAACGCTCGGAACGGTAACATTGATCTGATCTAATCCGGATTCCACGAGCCCCGCGTAGTTGCCTTTGGCGGAGACGCCGCCGATCATCACCTGAATCTGATTCCCGAGGATGACCGGCGACGTCAC
>JAJYCN010000341.1 GCA_021778335.1 Acidobacteriota bacterium
TAAGCTGTGTGCGGGAAAACCGCACGCACAGTTTGAAAGGGGGTTACATGGAAACGGGCCAGCGGTGACGCTGGTACCGCGCCATAATCTACCAATGAACATCGTCGCGGGAGTCGACCTTGGCGGGAACGCCGTCAACTACACACTGATTACCGAGGAAGAGAAGTTTCTGATCGAGGGGCTGTGCGAGCATCCGGCACGGTCGCGGGAGGGTCCGCGGGTCTGTCTGAATCAGATCATGGAGGGCCTGGAAATCGCGGCGGCGCGGGCAGGCGTGAAGACCAGCGAGGTGACGGTGGTGGGGTTGGACACGCCGGGGCCGGCAAGTTCGACGGGAGTGCTGAGCGCGGAGGGTTCGACGAACTTCGTACACAAGGACTGGGGGGGATTCGACATCCGCGCGGGGCTGGCGGAGAAGCTGGGCAAGCCGGTGATTTACCTGAACGACGGCAACGCGGGTGCGCTGTGGGGACATTACGTGCTGTTCGGGACGAGCCGGGAGGCGACGTCGGTTTCGGCGATCATTGGGACCGGGTTGGGCGGAGGGGTGATCATCGAAGGCAACGTGGTGAAGGGGCGGAAGGGGTTCGGCGGGGAACTGGGCCATGTGCTGGTGCCGTACCAGAGCATCCCGGGGGCCGAGGGGATGAAGCCGGATTGCAACTGCGGGCGGCGGGGCGACCTCGAGTCGGTGTGTTCGCTGACCGCGATTGAGAAAACGCTGCTGCCGTATTTTTTGCCGAAGTATCCGGGGCATGAGTTAGGCAAGGGCGATTTGCACCAGGCGGCGAAGCGGGTGCGCGGGATGGCGGAGCGGGGCGACGAGATGTGCCGCGAAGTTTTCCGCGTGCAGGCGTGCGCGCTCGGTCTGTTCTTCGACGAAATGGTGAACACGTTCGACCCGGATGCGCTGATTGTGGGCGGCGGGGCGATCGAGACGGACAAGGAATTTCAGGACTGGTTCGTGAGCGAGATTCGCGCCGGGATGCCGCCGCAGCGCGTGGAGCAGGCCGATATTCCGATTCACATCATGCCGAACGGAGACACGGCGGGCGCGAGGGGCGCGGCGATCGAAGCGCTGAAAGTGGCGCGGGACAGCGGGTTGGCTTAGCGCGCGGTCCAGCCGCCGTCGATGACGAGGGTGTGGCCGGTGATGAGGGACGCGGCCGGCGAGGCGAGGAACACCACGGAGCCGGCGACGTCCATCGGCTTTCCGATGCGGTGAAGCGCGGCGATGCGCTCGATGACGTCGGCGCGGTGGACGGGGTCGGCGAGGTACTCGTCCGTGCCGGGGGTTTCGATGAAGGTTGGGGCGACGGCGTTGACGGTGATGTTGTATTTGCCCCACTCGACGGCGAGGCAGCGGGTGAGGTGGTTGATGGCGGCTTTCGTGGTGCAGTAGATCGACTCGGTGGGCAGGGCGACGAAGCCGGCCTGGGAACTGACGTTGATGATGCGTCCGCTGTTCTGGCGGATCATGACGCGGCCGGCGGCCTGGCTGGCGAAGAAAGTTCCCTTGAGGTTTACGGCGAGGGTGAGGTCGTAGTCGGATTCGACGACGTTTTCGGCGAGATTTTCCGGGGCGACGCCGGCGTTGTTGACGAGGATGTCGAGACGGCCGAAGTGGGCGACGGTGTCGTCTACGGCGCGGCGGATCTGATCGAGGTGCGCGACGTCCATCTGGAGGGGAAGGACGCGGCGGCCGAGAGCCTGGATTTCGGCGGGAAGGCCCGAGTCGGCGTTGATATCGCGGAGCCCGAGGGCGACGTCGGCGCCGGAGTGCGCGAGGGCGAGGGAGATGGCGCGGCCGAGTCCGCGGGCGGCGCCGGTGACGAGGGCGATCTGGCCGGTGAGATCAAATGCGGGGAAGGAATTCATAAGTTGGAGTTAGTAAGTCAGGTTTAAGAGTAAGTCGAGTCGATGAGGTGTTGGAGGTAAGTGGCGGAGGCTCGAATGTCGGCCTGCTGGCGCGGGCCGGAGATTTCGCGCTCGATGGTGATGGGGCCGGTGTAGTGAAGCGCGTGGAGGCCGGCGATGAATTCGGGGAAGCGGACGCGCCCCTGGCCGATGGGGACTTCGCGGCCGAGGTTTCGCGGATCGGTGGGATAGAAGCCATCCTTGGCGTGGACGCCGCGGACGTATTTACCGATGACGTCGAGGGCGGCGACGGGATCGCCTTTGCCATAGAGGATGAGGTTGGCGGTGTCGAGGTTGACGCCGATGTTATCGAGGCCGGCGTCGGTGATGGCGCGGAGGAGCGTGACGGGGGATTCCTGGCCGGTTTCCATGAGGAAGGACTGGCCGTTGGCGCGGCAGTAGGAGGCGATATTCTGGATGGCCTCGACGGTTTCCAAGTAGAGAGGGTCGTTGGGGTTTTCGGGGATGAAGCCGCAGTGGGTGTGGACGGCGGGGATGCCGCAGGCTTTGGCGAGGTCGGAGGCGCGCTTGAGGGCGTCGAGGCGGGCGGCGCGGGTTTGCGGGGGAACGAGGCCGATGGTGAGCGGGCCTTGGTAGAAATCCCAGACCATTTTGCCGGGGCCGAGGGTCATGGCGGCGGTGGCTTCGATGTTGTATTTGGCGAGGGCGGCCTTGAGGGGAGCGGCGAGGCTGAGCGGAGCCATGCCGACGGAAACCTGGCAGGTGGGCAGGCCGAAGGATTTCACTTTGGCGATGGCCTGGTCGGGGGTGACGCGGTCCGAGATGCCGGTGACGACGCCGAGGCGAGGTTTGGTGGGGGAGGGCTCGGGATGGAGGGAAGCGGTTGCGGTGGCGACGGCGGCGAGGGTGGATTGAACGAACTGGCGGCGGTTAGTCATTGCGGCGCGCCCACTATTCTATCCGTATGTTGTTGGAGTCCTCCGGCGAAAAGCCGATCGGAGGATTGAAGGTCGGTGGCCCGTGCTAGACTAGCTTCGCGCTGGGTTCCGAGATGGAAATTCCGGGCCCTATCCGCGAAGCAGCGGGCGACAATTGCCCGTATTCACCAACCCAGTGGGAGGGAATCCTCTATGCCCTATGCCGATCAGGCTACTGTAGATAACGCCCAGAATGTCCTGGCTAATGGGACGGCCGCGCAGCGCAAGACGCTGCTGACGACGAACCCGATCCTGCCGCCTTCGGGCGGTATCCGGTTTAAGACGGTGAACCCGCTGGCGGCGGAATTCAAGGACGTGGTCAAGCTGGACTACAGCAAGCTGAAGATCGACGCGGCCAAAGATTCGATCGTCTTCATCAAGCTAAGGCCGAACGAGAAGAATGAAATCGGCGCGATTACCTTTACGTTCAAGACGCCCGCCGAACTGCCCACCGCGCGTTCCCGCACCGGCTGGATCGCGGTGTGGTGGCTGCCTTGGCAGTCGGAACATATCGTGAAGATCAAAATCCGGAGCAACGTTACCGACCCGGTCATCAACTGCGGCCACGGGGTGGACCCGGTGAACAATCCGCCGATCTTCTTCACCGCCGCGATTAACGGCTGTTCGGTGTTTGCCGTCGGCGATGCCCGGAACCCGAGCATGTATCACGGCGGTGTGGATGGTCCTATGGCGGTGCGTGGTGACAATGAGGTGACCGAGGCCGCCTGGCGCAGGTTATTGGGTCGCACTAATTCCGTGAAGAATATCAAGAGTATCGGCAAGACGGATTACATATCCGAGATGAAGCCGCAAACAGATTGGGCGAACCCGCTTCAGGCCCACGACAAGAACGACAGGACATCGTTCGAAACCCAGGGCTCCCGGGATTTCAAGGACGAACTGGACGGACGCGGCTCTCTGACCAATGTCACGGTGCAGCCGTGGGGCATGGTATTCGGGCTACGCGACGCCAACGACAATTGGCAAATGACGCTGGTGAAGAATGCGTTCGTCAGGTACCAGAAGGTTCTGAGGACAAAGCGCTTCCTTCGAAAGGACAAGAAAACGTTACTCGGCGAAACCAGGACCGGCAGGACATACAACAGCGATGGCGACGAAGCCCTTGGAGCTGCCGTCCAGTGTCCGGACATTCATAACTGTCATACGCTGGGTTATCAGGACTTCTTTCCGGGTGTTGGCGCCGCGCAAATGCACGACTTGACGCAGATCGTCGTATACTGAGGCGGCTCCAAGATTCTTGCGTCGCGTCAGTTTTGCCCGCCCAAAGTTGGCTTTCGCTTTGAGGGCCTGCGGCTTTGGCGACGGAGCCGCTGACTTGGGTTTTAACGGATTTCTCTTTCAACTCTGCACGCACTAATCGATAACTGGTTTCGGCGTCGCGCCGGTGCTGGGCGGGAGCTTCGGCGGCTTGATGTAGCGCGCCGGAATCGTGCCGGTGAGGGCGTTCAGGAAGGTTTCGATGGAGGCGATATCGGCGCCGGTGAGTTTGGCTCAGAGTTGGTATTCGCCCATCTTGCGGATGGCTTCGGTGAGCGTGGGAACCGAGCCGTCGTGGTAGTACGGTCCGGTTTTGGCCACGTTCCGGAGAGTGGGGACTTTGAAAACGTTGCGGTCGGCGGCGTTATGCGTGACGTCGAAACGGCCGGCGTCGTGCGTTTCCGGCCAGGCTTTCGCGAGTCCGAGACGCTGGTATTGCCCGCCGCCTAGATAGGTTCCGTTGTGGCAGCTTGCGCAGCCGGATTCGTAGAACTTGTTGAAGCCTAACTGTTCGGCCGCGGTGAGGGCGTTCTTGTCACCTTCCAGGAATTTGTCCCAGCGGGAAGGAGTGACGAGGCCGCGCTCAAAGGCGCCGATCGCGGTGGCCGAGTTGTCGAAAGTGACCGGGTTGGATTCGGCGGGGAAGGCAGCATGGAAGAGTTTCACGTATTCCGGCATGGAGTTGAGCGTGGCGAATACGCGGTCCGGCGAACTCATGGCCATTTCGACCGGGTTCATCACGGGGCCCTTTGCCTGCTCTTCGACGTTTTTGGCGCGTCCATCCCAGAACTGGGCGATCTGGCCGGCGGCGTTGTAGACGGTGGGGGAATTGCGTGCTCCGGCCTGGCCTCGGAAGCCCGTGGAGACAGGCGTTTCGTCGGCGCCATAGTTGTCGAGTTTGTGGCAGGAATTGCAGGAGATTTTCTGGTCGGCCGAGAGCCGCGGATCATAGTACAGCATCCGGCCGAGCTTGATCTTGGCCTGTGTTTGCGGGTTTTGCGCGCTCTCCATGACAGCCGGGAGCGGCTGGAACTTCGATAAGCGGTCCGCCGGAATGGTGGCGGCCAGCAGCGCCGTTACGCCACCCAGGAAGACGGCGACGGCGATGCCCGATAGTTTGGGTCTGCGCATGGCAGGGTTCACCTCCCCACTGCCATGTGCAATTGGCTCGCCTTTGTGGTTGTGCTTGACAGGCTTGGACTTACCGTGCCGCCAGCGGCGCCGGTGTCAAAGATTTTGAGCGAACTCGCGCAGGGAATTAGAAGCCGCTGGGGTGGATCCAGAAGCTTTCGGTCCAGTGGCCGCCGGCTGGGACGGTCTGCAGGTGCGGATACTTGCCTTCGTGGGCGAGGTTGACCGCGTTGGTGATGCCGGTCATCGGTTCGAAGCAGGTGAAGTCTTTGGGCTTGCCGTCGCGGCCGTTCGGGGCCCAGACGATGGCGACCGGGTACTTGGGTCCGAACATCGCCTCGACCTTTTTGCCGCCGGCTTCGATGGAGAAGTGGGCGCGGCCGTCGGCTTCGCGGACGAGATCGATGAAGCCGTCGTCGAAGGTGTGGCCCTGGAGCGAAAACGACTGTGGAAGGCTGTTCGGTTTGAATTCCCCGGTCGGCAGGTTTTCGATGGCTTCGACGTGCTGGCGCGCCGGGATGTGGGCGGTCCATTGGTC
>JAJYCN010000342.1 GCA_021778335.1 Acidobacteriota bacterium
TCAACGCCGACCAGTATCGCGAGTACCTGAAAGCCAAGGACCAGAAGAAAGCCAGCATCGGCCTGCTGGTCAGCAAGCGCTTCGGCTATGTCAACATCGTCGACGCAATTCCCGGTTCGCCCGCCGCCAAAGCGGGTCTGTCGACCGGAGACGTGATCGAATCCATTAACAGCGTCTCGACACGCGACATGCCGCTCGCCTTCGCGGAAATCCTGATGCAAGGCGACGCCGGAAGCACCCTCGAACTCGGCATCCTCCGCCTCCGCAAACCGGAGCCGCAGAAGGTCACGCTCACCCGCGCCAACATTGTCTACCCGGCCGTCACGTCCAAGATGGCCGCCGATGGGATCGGCCTCATCACCGTCCAAAGCCTGGCCACCGACCAGGCGCGGGAAGTGGCCAACCAGGTCCGCGACCTCGAAAAGAAGGGCGCCAAGAAGCTCATCCTCGACCTCCGCGACTGCGCCAGCGGCGACCCGGCCAAGGGCATTCAACTCGCCAGCGTGTTCCTGCCGAGCGGCCTGGTCACCTACACAGAGGGCCAGAAATCTCCCCGGCATGATTTCATTGCCTCGGGCAGCCCTGTGGAAGCCAAGCTTCCGCTCGTGGTGCTGACCAACCGCGGCACCGCCGACGGCGCCGAAGTCGCCGCCGCCGCTCTCCAGGACGACAAACGCGCCAAGGTCGTCGGCGAGCGCACCTATGGCGAGGCGGCCGTGCAAAACGCCATCACCATGGACGACGGCGCCGCCGTCATTCTGTCCACCGCGAAATACTATTCGCCCGGCGGCAAAGCCATCCAGGACACCGGCGTCACCCCCGAGGTCGCCGTGCTTGACTCTCAGGCCGCCGTCGAATCCCCCGACGACGACTCCCTGCCTCCGACCCCCGAGCCCCAAAAATCCGGCGAGGACACGATTCTCAAAAAGGCGATCGAGATGCTAACGTCCGGCGCCGGTCCCGCGACCAGCACGTCGGCCAGCCTGAGGTAACAATGCCCGTTTACGAATATCGGTGCGACACCTGCGGCCAGACCTTCGAACTCATCCAGAAATTCGCCGACGAACCCTTGACCGTCCACGAAGGCTGCGGCGGCCCTGTCCACCGCCTCCTCTCCGCACCTGCCCTTCAGTTCAAAGGCACCGGCTGGTACATCACCGACTACGCCAAGGGCAAATCCAGCGCTTCGTCGACGCCCGCGACGAAAGAAACCCCGAAGGCCGACGCCCCGGCCAAACCCTCCACCGACAACAAGTAGGACACGGCGTCTCCACCCCGCGCCCCGGACAAAACGACGCAAGCGGAGCGCTCATTTTCCAATTTGTACCCGCTTTCGGGTTGCGGTGGCTCCAGAGAGGATTTTGACGGCGGAGCGGGGGACTTGGAAGTGGGCGGCCAGGAAGGCGCAGAGGGCATCGTTGGCCTGGTTGTTTTCCGGGACGGCGGCGACGCGGATTTTCCAGGCGCCGTCGGCCATTTGGCCGGCGAGTTCGGTTTTGCGGCTGCGGGGAACGACTTTAACCAGCAGTTCCATCTTGGGCGGCGGCTTCGGCGATAGCGCCGGTGAGTACGCGCGAGGGGCAGGGCTTTTCGAGGACGCGGAAAACAGGGAGAACGCGTTGGCGGGCGGTGGCGTCGCCGGTGAGGACGATGATTCGCGAGGGCGGGGGAAGGCGCTCGATGAGAGCGTAGCCTTCGGCCGCGGTGGGGAGGCGGAGGTCCATGACGACGACATGGGGCGGCCAGGCGGAGGCGAGAGAGAGGGCGGCCTGCGTGGTGGTGGCGGTGCGGACTTCGTGGCCGAGGGCCTGAAGGACCATTTCGCGGATGGCGAGTTGATCTTCGTCGTCGTCGACGAGAAGAATCCGTGGCATTGCGTTACTCGAACGTGATCTGCGCGATGACGAGTTGGGGAAGCTGGTTGTTCCAGCCCGAGGGGATGTCGTCGAAAGCGAGGCGGTAGCGGCGTGTCTCGCCGGGCTGGAAGGGGTGGGCCGAGCTCCGAATGACGGCAGTGCGTTCCCGAAGCACGACCTGATTGTAGACGTCGTGGAAGATGCAGTAGATTTCGAGGGAGCGAATCGTGCGGTTGCCGCCGTTGGTGATGGAGCCTTCAAATTCCGTGAGGGTCTGGTTGACGTAGCTCGAGGCGGCGCGCATTGCTATCGGGCCGAGCTTGAGGTTTTGGACGTAGGCCTTGGCTTCGGGAGTGAGCGGGGCGGGGCCCGGGGGCGGTCCGGAGAAGTGGAGGTAGGCCCAGATGCCGCCGCCGAAGACGAGGAGGGCGGCGAGGATGAAGAGGGACGCCTGTTTCGTGCCCATGATTGACCTGGCCTAGTCGGCTGGTCCGAAGGCTTCATCGAGGAGGACGGAGAAGCGGCGTGTCTTTTCCTCAATGCGCTGTTGGGCCATCTGCCGTTCGCGTTCGATGGCGCGGAGCCTGTCGGCGAGGTGGAGGCAGGCGAGTACGGCTACACGGGCGCCATCGGTGGCGCCGGCGCGGTCGGCTATGGAGTGCATGAGCTGGTCGATGGAGGCGGCGAGTTCCTCGACTTCGCCCGGTTCCTCGCTGGCCAGCAGGGAATAGTGCTGGTTGAAGATCGTCACCCGGACCGGTTTGCGTTCGGCGCCTGGGGTGCTCATGGGGGATCAGGCGTTGCTGAGCAGGTCCATCTGCCCGAGGAGTTTTTCGATGCGGGAGCGAACCTGGCGGCGTTCCGAGCGGAGGTCGTCGAGCTCCTGGGTGGAGCGCTGGGTGGCTTCGAGGGCTTTCGACGCTTCCTGGCGCGCGGAATCGCGTTCGGCGAGTGTTTGTTCGAGGCGCTGGCGGAGCGAGGCGTTTTCCTCGCGGAGACTCATGACGGTCTCGACGGCGCGGTTGATGCGCTCTTCGAGGCTTTCGAGCGAATCTCTCTCGTCGAGTTCCTTCGAGGGTTGAGCCATGGATTACACCTTTGCGAGCGCGCTCTTGGCCTGTTCGACCAGGGTGGTGAACTTGGCTTCGTCGCTGGCGGCGATGTCGGCAAGGACCTTGCGGTTCAGGTCGAGCCCGGCCTTTTTCAAGCCGCCGATGAACTGGCTGTAGGACAAGCCAGCGTTGCGGCAGGCGGCGCCGATGCGGACGATCCAGAGCGAGCGGAAGTCGCGCTTTTTGCGGCGGCGTCCGACGTAGCCGTAGCGGAGCGACTTCTCGACCGCTTCCTGGGCGGCGCGGTAGAGCTTGCTCTTGGTGAGGAAAAAGCCGGAGGCGAGCTCCAGCGTCTTTCGCCGGCTATCGCGGCGATTAGTACCACGTTTGACTCTTGGCACGTTTTTACTCCTTTATCAGCATTCAATGCGGCGAAGCGGGCACGTGCGGTGGCGCCGTTCGCCGGGGCCGGATCCTATCCGGCGATTAGTAGGGGATCATGCGCTGCAACGAGGCCTGATTGGTCTCATCGGCGACCACGCTCTGACCCAGGCGGCGCTTCCGGGAACGCGCTTTCGAGGTCAGGATGTGGCGGGCGAACGCATGTCGGCGAACCACTTTACCCGTGGCTGTCTTCTTGAACCGTTTGGACGCACCCTTATGCGTCTTCAGTTTAGGCATTTCTGTTTCCTGATACTCCTTCCAGTACAAGCAGGAAGGGGAATTCGAGCACAACTCTCTTTAGCGTACCATGCGGGTGCGAGGGCCGCAAAGCGGTATGGCGGCTGTCATATGGCTGAAACAATAGTGCTGTAGGGTGGAATGAACGCGCCTCGAGGAAGGTCCAGGTGCGTCATTTTCCCCTATGGACAAACTGGATATTCGTGAAGTGGAAGGCCCGGGCGGCGTGGCTGTGATTGAGCTGAGCGGGGCGCTTACGTTGGGTTCGCTGTTTGAGTTTCAGGACGCTACGCGGCGGGAATGGAAGAATGGGCTGATACTGGCGCTGGGTGAGGTCGCTTATATGGACTCGGCAGGGCTGGGGGCGATTCTCGGCTTTTCGCGGCGAGCCAGCGGAAGGGGACAGGATTCGCTCTGGCCGAGGTGGGGAAACGAGTGATGACGCTGCTCGAGGTGAGCAAGGTGGATGGGCTGGTGCCTCGCTATGGGAGCGTAGAGGAGGCGGCAGCAGCCCTTGGGACGAGCGGACCCGCGGCGGAATTAGCCGCCGACGATCATAGCGGGGCCTGAGGGCCAGAACTGTCCGCCGGGGAGCCAGCTACGCGACAGGTAGTCGCAGAGCAGGATGCCCAGCAGGATGATTAGCCAGAGGAAACCGGCGCCGACGTAGAGGCGCGTGAGGGAGTCGGCCTGGCGGACGTGCATGAAGATCGTGACGACCAGCAGCATCTTGATAATCGCGATGGTGATGGCGGCGATGATGTTGAACGGCCCGAGGTCGATCAACGCCACCTGCCAGGTGGTCATGGTTAGAATGCTGAGCGCCGCCCAGACGGCGACATAGACCTTGATGGGAACGACCTGATGACTGGTCATGCGTGTAAGTGCGCTCCTATGAGGTACAAAAGCGGGAAGAGGAAGATCCAGACGATATCGACGAAGTGCCAGTAGAGGCCGATGATCTCGACCGGGGTGTAGTAGTGGCTGCTGAAGTTTCCCTTATACGACTTGATCAGGAGGTAAGTCAGCAGGCCGGCGCCGATGACCATGTGAAGGGCGTGGGTGCCGGTCATGGCGAAGTAAAGGAAGAAGAGAATTTGCGCCTGGTGGGCGTAGTTGGGGACGTTGTACTCGAAGTGCGGACCCGGGATGAGGTGTTCGACCCACTTCTCGTGATACTCGTAACCCTTGATTCCGAGGAAGACGAAGCCGAAGAAGAGCGTGAGGACGATCATTAGGCGGAGCATCTTCTGGTTGTCGACCTGGGCGGAGCGGACGGCGAGGGCCATGGTGAGAGAGCTGGCGATGAGCACCAGGGTATTGGCCATGCCGAGGGTGACGTTCATGTAATGGGTGGTGCTTTGGAAAGCGCCCGGATACATGGACCGGTAGACGGTGTAGGCGCCGAACATGCCGCCGAAGAACATGATTTCGGTCAGCAGGAAGGCCCACATGCCAAGCTGGGCGGAGCTGAACTGCTGCTCCATGTCATCGAAGTGATGTTGTAAGTGTGGTGTGTGTTCGTGTTCGAGTGTCGCGGTTGTATCAGCCAACGTGCACCCCCGTGTCGTCGCCGGAATAGTTGTAAGCCTCTTCATTCATAACAGGAGGCGTGTCGAAGTTGAAGGTCGGCGGCGGAGAAGAAGTCTCCCATTCCAGGCCCTTGGCGCCCCAGGGATTCGCGGGCGCCTTCGGACCGTAGAACAGAGACCAGACTAAGTAGAGCAGCGGTAGTGTGAAGCCGATGCCGAGCACGCTGGCTCCGGCGGTGGACATGACGTTGAACACCTGGTATTCGGGAGCGTAGGCGTGGTAGCGGCGGGGCATGCCGGCGTAGCCGGCCAGGAACTGCGGGAAGAAAGTGAAGTTGAACCCGACGAAAACGATGATGGCGGAGAGCTTGCCCAACACTTCGGGGTACATGCGGCCGGTGATTTTCGGCCACCAGAAGTGGAGCCCACCGAGATAGGCGAGCACCATGCCTCCGACCATGACGTAGTGGAAGTGGGCGACGACGAAGTAGGTGTCGGTCAGGTGGACGTCGGTGGCCAGCGTTGCCAGGAAGAGGCCGGTGAGTCCGCCGATGGTGAAGAGGCCGATGAAGCCGAAGGCATAGAGCATCGGGGTCTCGAATCGGATGGAGCCCTTGTACATGGTT
>JAJYCN010000343.1 GCA_021778335.1 Acidobacteriota bacterium
GCGCGTTCGGCGTGCGCGGTTTCGAGCTTACCGACGGGGTTGAGTTCGCCGACGACGGTATCGCGGTGTTCGAGCCATTTTTCAACCGATTCGACTCCGTCGATGACGGGCGCGAGTTTGACGTACTTCGCCAGAGCCTCACGCGAGTGGGCATGGACGTCGCGCACAGCCGAGCCGATCTGATCGTCGGAGTAGGCCTGGGCGAAGTAGGAGTCGATGAAAGCGGCGACCTTGGCGGCCTTGGCGCCGGGGGATTTCTCGTCGGTGGGAATGAGGATGTCGGAGAGTTCGTCGGTGAGGGAGAGTTCCTCGCCGGTGAAGAACTGGCCCTGGCCGCCCGATTGGGCGCTGGCGGCGGTGGCGGCGGCGACCGAGGCGGCGGCGATTTTGATGAGTTCGCGGCGATCGATTTCGTTCGACATGACTAAACTTCTCCCTTCTTGAGTTGGTCGGCGATGTGATCGCAGGAGCGCCATGCCAGCGCCATGATGGTCCAGGTGGGGTTCTGGCAGGAAGCGCTGACGTGGGTGCTGCCGTCGACGACGAGCAAGTTCTTGACGTCGTGGGTTTGCTGGAACTGGTTTGTTACCGAGGTCTTGGGGTCGTTGCCCATGCGGGCGGTGCCCATCTCGTGGATGGACCAGCCTTCGGTGAGCATTTCCTTGTCGACGCCGATGATTTCGATGCCAGCGTTCTCGAACATTTCCTGGGCCTGGGCGGCCATGTCGGCGACCATTTTCTTTTCGTTGTCGCCGAACTTATAGCTGAACTTGAGCACGGGGACGCCCCAGCGGTCCTTTACATCGGGGTCGATGAGGACGGCGTTTTCGTAGCGCGGGAGGACTTCGCCGAAGGCGCCGATGCTGATGAAGGCGCCGGCGTAGTCGCGGACCTGTTTCTTAAACGATGCGCCGAAGCCGGGGGTGTTGAAGGCGTGGCCGGGGAACATGGAGGTTCCGGAGGAGCCTTCGAAGCCGTAGCCGCGGAGGAAGTTGGCGTCGCGGGTGCCGAGGTTGCGGAAACGGGGGACATAGAAGCCGCCGGGGCGGCCATCGTCGAGAGTGCGGGGTTTACCGACTAAGTCCTTGACGAGGCCGGTGACGCCGGGTCCCATGACGTGTTCGCAGAAGTTATGGCCGACGTGGCCGCTGGAGTTAGCGATGCCGTTGGGATAGAGGGAGGACTTACTCAGCAGCAGGAGGCGGGCGGACTCGAGGGTGGAGGCGCCGAGGACGACGACGCGGGCCTTGGCCTTGTAGTCCTTCATGGTTTCCGAGTCGATGAAGCTTACGCCGCTGGCCTTGCCGGTGTTTTTGTCGACGGTTACTTCGTAGACGGTGGCATTGGTGCGGAGCGTGACGTTGCCGGTGTCCATGGCCGGGTAGATGAGGCCGGTAGGGGAATCGAAAGCGGCGTGGATATCGCAGCCGCCGGCGCGGCGGTCGCAGGCTCCGCGGCCGAAACATTTACTGCGGTATTTGTTGTGCTTGAGGCCGTCGCTGGTGACGCCGGCGCGGTAGGGAGTGATGGTACGCCCCATTTTCTGGAGCGAGGAGCGGAACATCATTTCGGCCGCGGTGAGTTTGTTGGGGCGCTGGAAGCGGCTGTCGGGGAGGTGGGGGAGATTTTCCTTGAGGCCACTGATGCCGAGGAAGTCATCGACGCGGTCGTAGTAAGGTTCGATGTCTTTATAAGAGATGGGCCAGTCCTGGCCGTAGCCGTCGCGGGAAGCGGCTTTGAAATCGTAGTCGGAGAGGCGGAGGGCGAGGCGTCCCCAGATGGTGGTTTTGCCGCCGAGGGTGCGGGCGCGAACCCAGGCATATTGGGTGCCGGTGGTGGGGTGGTCCTTTTCGTCGACGACGATGTTTTTGGAGTAGTCGGAAGCACCCCAGCCCTGGACGTATGAGAAGACGTGCTTGTAGCGGAGGCCTTTGGCGTAGGGGCGGGGGCGGACGGTGTATTCGTTGAGGTTGAGGGCGTGGTCCGAGCGGGGCATCTCGCCGCGGCGGGGGTGGTCATAGGGCCACTGCATGCTCTTCAGTTCCTGCTCGATGTTGAGCTTTTTGCCGGCTTCGAGGAGGAGGACCTTCATGCCGTGGGAGGCGAGGACATAAGCGGCCATGCCGCCCGCGGCGCCGGAGCCGACGACGATGGCGTCGTAGGTGATGGAGAGATCGGGGTTGGAGGTTGGATCGTGGGTGGGCATGGTGGTTGGGCGAGCGTTTGGCTCGGAAAGGGTGATTTTAGCAACATAGATCCGCAGGTGGGGCCGGGCGAGGGGAATTCGGGTACACGTAGGGCGATGGGTGCGATCAGGCGCGGGCTTACGCGGCGGCTTTGGCGGGGATGAAGACCGATTCGGGGCGGTAGTCGGGGTTCAGGAAGGCTTGGGAGGTCTGTTTCGCGTAGGCTTTTGCGGCTCCGAGGTCGGTGCAGCGGGCGGCGTAGCGGTCGATATCGTCGAGCGAAAAAACGAAGCCATAGTCGGCGGGATTGAACGGGCGGTTGTGATCTTTGTGTAGCTTACGGAGGGCGGCGGCTTGCGCCATCTGTTCGTGATCGGCGGCGCGGCGGGCGGTTTGGAGTTGGAGGAGGGCGGCGCGGGCCTGGGTGATGTTGCGGAGGAGGCGCTGTTCGTAGAGACCGAGTTTGGCGAGGTCGGCGGCGGCGTGGTTGGACAGGGTGAGGATGTGGGACTCGACGCTGGGGATGCGCTGGAGGCGCCAGTGCTGGGCGACGATGGCTTCGGCGAGGGAAGTTTCCTGGGGGCCGAAGGGGGCGAGGTCGCGGAACATGCGCTGGCGGAATTTGAGGAATTCGTCGGGGTCTTCGTCGCTGACCAGGGCGATGACCTGGGCGGTGAGGCCGTGGGTGGTGGCGTTGAGGCGGGAGACGGCCTTGCCTTCGGGGGTGCGCGGGCCGGTGGAATGCTGGGCGTTGGCGCGGTTGATTTCGGCGCGGGTGCGGGTTTCAGGGGTAATGGGTTGGTCGAGGGTCGACATGGATTTGTGGTTCCTTTCGGGCTCAGATTTTGGAGGCGGACGCGGGGCCAGCCTCGATTTGAGATTTAGCAGGGGGTGGGTGCGGGGACGGATGGGGTTGGGCGGGAAGTGGTTGAGGGGGTGGGAGAAATAAGTACGCGATCTTTGCGACCGGGTTTCCGCGGCGGTTTCCGGCGGTGGGGCCGAGGGCGCTTCAAAATCCTGGCGTACGCGAGAACTCCGCAGAATTGTGGCCGGGTGTATACTGGCCGCGATTGCGAGGTGCGGCATGAGACTTCTTGAATCGGGATGGCAGTGGCGCGGAATTGGGGCGGTGATGGCGGTGGGGTTGGCGGCGGGCGGGGCGGCGTGGGGGCAGAACGCGCCGGCCGGCATGGAGAAGATCCGGCACGTGATCTGGATCATTCAGGAGAACCGGAGCTTCGATAATTACTTCGGCACGTATCCGGGCGCGGATGGGATTCCGCCGGGGACGTGTTTGCCGGTTATGCCGGGAAGTAAGTCGTGCGTGAAGCCGTTTCCGATGCCAGCGGGGCAGCCGGCTTACGACTTGAACCACGACTGGGACACGATTCACGCAGCGTACGATCATGGGGCCATGGACGGGTTCGTCTGGGCGGAGGGGACGAGCCTGACGATGGGTTACTACGGGGCGAAAGATATTCCGAATTACTGGAAGTACGCGAATAACTACACGCTATGCGACCATTTTTTCTCGTCGCAGATGGGTTACAGCCTGCCGAACCATGTGTACACGGTGGCGGCACAGTCGGGCGGGCTGATCGTGAACGTGCCTAACGTGAAGGAACTCGAGGACGTGATGGACGATCCGGACGGGTTCAGCTTCGCTTCGATGGCGGAGATGATGTCGAAGACGAAAATCTCGTGGAAGTATTACGTGGATTCGCAGCCCATGCCCAAGGGCGTGCCGATGCGGCTGAGCGAGACGGGCGAGCGGTTGGCGTTTCCGAATCCGAAGCAGTTTAACCTGTGGAATCCGCTGCCGGGTTTCAAGAAGATCCGGGACGATCCCAAGGAGATGGCGCACCTGGTTGACCTGAAGGAGTATTACGCCGATTTGCAGAACGGGACGCTGCCGGAGGTTACCTGGATCGTTCCCGATTACCAGGACAGCGAGCATCCGGTGGCGCTGCCCTCGGACGGGATGTGGTATGTGACGAGGCTGGTAAATGCGCTGATGCAGAGTAAGTACTGGCAGGACAGCGCGATCTTTCTTACCTGGGACGACTACGGCGGGTTTTACGACCACGTGCCGCCGCCGGAGATCGATGCCTACGGGCTGGGGCCGAGGGTTCCGATGCTGGTCATTTCGCCGTATGCGAAGGCGGGGCATGTGGCGCATACGGAGTATGAGTTTTCTTCGGTGCTGAAGTTCATCGAGGAGCGGTGGAAGCTGAACCACTTGACGGCGCGGGATCATTGGGCGAACGATATGCGGGAGTGCTTCGATTTTTCGCAGAAGGAGAATGCCGCGCTGGTGATTCCTATTCCGGCGGATCTGAAGCCGTCGCAGCCGATATTGGAGTATAAGCAGTATCCGCCTTCGGTGCCGCTGCCTAAGTTCGCGCCGCCGCGGACGCTGCACTTAGAGGAGCCGGTGAAAAAGGAGAGCAACCAATAGCGATGGAGCGGCGGGAATGGTCGCGGCGGGAGGTGTTGGGGGCGATTGGGGCGAGCGTGCTCGGGCGGGCGGAGGGGGTGGAGACGGAGACGGTCCGGTTGGACGAGGAGTTCCAGACGGTGGAGAACTTCGGGGCGTCGGACTGCTGGAGCATGCAGAAGGTGGGGACGTGGTCCGAGAGCGGGCGTGCGCGGGTGGCGGACCTTTTGTTTTCGCAGACGAAGGGGATCGGGCTGTCGTGCTGGCGGTTCAACTTGGGCGGCGGAGTTACGGACAAGATCAACGTGCCGTGGCGGACGGCGGAGACGTTCGAGGTAAGCGAAGGGAAATACGACTGGAGCCGGCAGAAGCCGGAGCGGTGGTTTCTGGGGGCGGCGAAGGAGCGGGGCGTGCCGCAGTTTCTCGCGTTCGTAAATAGCCCGCCGGGAAGGATGACCCGGACGGGGATTACTTATGGACAGGCGGGGAAAGACACGACGAACTTAAAGCCCGGTTATCAGGGGCAGTTTTCGCGGTACTTAGTGGACATACTGGAGCATTTCCGGACAAACCCGGACGAGCGGGAGAGGATTGCGTTCAACTATGTAAGTCCGGTGAATGAGCCGAACATCGACTGGAACGGGAAGAGCCAGGAGGGATGCCGGTATTCAAACGTTGATATCAAGGCCGTGCTGCGTGCTTTGGATGCGGAGTTGCGGCGGAGGGGCTGCGAGACCGAGATCGCGGGGATTGAAGTGAACGCGCTGCCGCCGCTATACAAGGTGGCGGAAGGGATGACCAAGAGGTACGGGGCGAATTACGGGGATTACGTGGACGATTTCTGCGGGGACCCGGAGATAAGCGGGACGCTCAATCACCGGTTGTCGTATCACGATTACGGGTCGGACCGGCTGAAGGGACAGTTTGTGGAGAACCGGACAGCGGCGAGGAAGAAGTTCGCCCAGTATCCGGGGTGGAAGCCTTGGATGTCGGAGTATTGCGTGATGACGGGCGCGGAGGGCGAGGGCGGGAACCACCGGGACCTGGGGATGACCACGGCGCTCGAGGTGGCGCGGATCCTGTATTTCGACCTGACGCTGGTGCAGGTGACGGCGTGG
>JAJYCN010000038.1 GCA_021778335.1 Acidobacteriota bacterium
GGGCATGCGAGTGGTGGGGATCGCGGGCGGGGAGGCGAAGTGCCGTTGGCTGAGGGACGAGTTGGGGGTCGATGGGGTGGTGGACTACCGGGCGGGCGGCGTGCTGGAGGTTCTCAAGCGGGAATGTCCGAACGGCATTGATGTTTACTTTGAGAATGTCGGTGGGGCGATTCTCGAGGCGGTGCTGTGGTGGATCAACCTGGGGGCGCGGATTCCGGTGTGCGGGATGATCTCGCAGTACAACAATGAGCGGCCGGAGCCGGGTCCGTGCAATTTGTTCCAGTTGATTGTGAAGCGGGCGCGGATGGAAGGTTTTCTGGTGAGCGATTTCGCCGGGCGGTTTGCCGAGGCGGCGCAAGAGTTGATTTCCTGGCATCAGGCGGGAAAGCTGAAGTATCGCGTGGATGTAGTGGAGGGTTTGAAGGAGGCGCCGGCGGCGCTGGGGCGTCTGTTCACGGGGGCGAATCGGGGGAAGCTGGTGGTGCGGGTTTCGCCCGAATAATAGGGGTTACCGGCCGGGTTCGGCCTGTTCGCGAGCGGCGGCGAGGCGGGCTTCGAGCGTTGCGTCCGCGCCACCGAGGCTGAGGGCGAACTCGAAGGCCCGGATGGCGTTAGCGTATTCGGCGGCTTCGTAGTAGGAGGCGCCGAGGTTCGTCCAGGCTGTGCGCAGTTCACCGCGATCGGCCTGGTTGGCCGAAACCCGGTTGAGGGCGTCTTCGGCGAGTTTGCATTGGCCGAGCAGAAGGCGCGAGATGGCGACGCCGAACCAGGCATGATCGTTGACGCCGGCGATCCCACCGCGCTGGGGCGCGTGAATGGCGTCTTCGAAGGCGTGTAGCGCGGCTTCGGATTGGCCCATGCGAAGCAGGCATGTGCCGATGCCGATGTTGGCCAGAGCGGGGCTTATCTTGGCCTCGACGGCGTTCCAGAAGGCCTCGGCGGCGCGCTCGAGGTCGCCGGCACGGAGCAGGTCGACGGCGGTTTCAAGCGGGTTCGCCGGCGTGGGTTCCGGTGTCTCCGGCTCGGTGGGCTGCTCGGGCGGCGGGCTGTCCGGAACGATGGAGGCGCTTTCGGAAGGGTCCGCTGCGCTGATTGAGCCGAGCAGCGCGCCGAGATCTTCCTGAACGCCGCCGTCTTCGGGTTCCCGGCTGGCCGGATCCACTCGAATGGGTTCAGGCGCCGGTGCGTCGTCCCGGGCGCTCGCCAGTTCCAGAACTTCTAGAGCATCCAAAGGCGACCGCGGTTCTTCAGCCGGCACGGGGGGCTGCCCTGGAACGGGGGCGGGGGGGGCCGCGGCCTCGGCCGGCGGTGGCGCGGGGGGCGAGGACGGCGAACCCGGAGCGTACTCCGGGTGGACCAGCCTCTCGATGAGGTTCTGGTCGTCGATCATCGAGAGCCATTGTTCGAGATCGTCAGGCATGATCCCCCCGCAGGCAGGCGGAAAACCAATCCGCCGAGAGCGTGGCGGAGAACGAGACCGGAACGGGCTCGAATACCTGCGGCTTGCGGGAAATTGCCGGGGGGGGTGAGAGGACTTCGGGTGCGGGGACCGGCGGCGCGGGAGGGGCCTTCGGCCGGGCCAGGCGCAGGCGCTCGAGGGCGCGCCGGTCGAAGTCCTCCTGGTACCGCCGGCGATGGTCCGCGGAGCAGAACTCTCCCTGCCCGGTGAGCTTCTTATAGAAGGGCATCTCTTTGCCGCACTGAAGGCACACCATAGTCGTTACATCGGCAGCCCTACGGAAACCTGCAGGGTGCTCTTTACCCTCTCGCGCACAACGGGACCGCGCGGCTTGCGCCGCTCGCGGTCCTGTGGGTCTTTCCTTACACCGCGCACAACGGGACCGCGCGGCTTGCGCCGCTCGCGGTCCTGTGGGTCTTTCCTTACACCGCGCACAACGGGACCGCGCGGCTTGCGCCGCTCGCGGTCCTGTGCGCTAAAGCCCTAGGAGTCTCTCGCCGATATGGGAAGTGGCGGCGGGAGAAGAGTTGATGGCAAAGCATGAAGCCCTGAAAACACAATTGGACAATTTGCGGGAGGCGGTACCGGAGCTGAAAGGGGTCTTGGTGGCCTCGGCCGAGGGTCTGCCGGTAGCGCACTCGATGTCGAATGGAACGGATCCGAACCGGCTGGCGGCGATGGCGGCGGCGGCTTCGAGTCTCGGACGGAGAATCAGTGAAGCCCTGGCGACAGGCACCTTCCAGGAAGTCAGCATCCGGTCCGACGATGGAATGCTATTCCTGTATTCGGCGGGTGGTAAGGCCGTACTTGCCGTGCTCGGGCCGAACACGGCGAACGCGGGCTTGATTCACCTGGAGGCGCGGAATACGGCCAAGGAAGTCGGGGACCTGTTCTAAGGCTGCGGTGTTGCCGGTGTCTCGGCCGGGTCGAAGCCCTGAACCTTTACCGAGACGTCGATGCCTTCGCGGACGCTTTGGGTGACGACGCAAAAGTCCTCGAAGAGACCGACGCAGCGCGCGGCTTTTTCGCGCTCCTCCGGAGCGAGGTTGGGGTCGATCTCGACCTCGACGCCTGCGATGCGAAGGCGGCCTTTCTCGTTTCTGCCCATGCGCACGTGGACCTTGGTACGAACGGGGCCGAGCGAGACGCGGGCCTTCCGCGAGCAGAACAGGAGGCTCGAACTGAGGCAGGATCCGATCGCGGCGGCGAGTACGCGCGAGGGATTCGGGGCCTCGTTTTCTCCGAGCGGCGCGGGTTCGTCGGTGAGCAGGTCCGCGTAGGCTTCGCCGTCAAAGTGCGTCCGGAAGTTGTAGTCGGCGATCTGCTCGATCGTGATGGTAAATTGTTGCTCCTGTTCGGCTTTCTTTTCGGCCATGTGCTCCTTCTCTATCTGAAGGGTACGATTCAGCCGCCCTGCGGGGCGTGACGCGGGTTGCGGGTTTGAGGTTCACTCGTGCCGCAGGGCGACGGCGGGGTCGATGTCGAGGGCGCGGCGGGCCGGGATGGCGATCCCCAGCAGGCCGGCGAGGAGCAGGACGCCGCTCACGGTGAGAAGCGTCAACGGGTCCGAGGGCTGGACGCCAACGAGCATGGCGGCGAGCAAGCGCATGGTTAGCAGCGAAGCTAGCAGTCCGAGCAGCAGCCCGGCGGCGATCTGCTTGAGTCCGGCGGCGAAGGCCAGTTGCAGGATGTCGCGCCGGGAGGCTCCGAGCGCGATGCGCACGCCGATCTCGGGGACGCGCTGGTTGATCGAGTGGGCGAGGACGGAATACAAGCCGACGGCGGCCAGCAGCAGGGCCAGTGCGGCGAACAGCGAGAACATTCCGCCGTAGATGCGCCACTTCCAGGTGCGTTCCCAGAGCAGTTGGTCGAGGGTGCGGAGATCTGTGACGGGCATGTCTGGGTCGAGGGCCTGAAGGGCGCGGCGGAAATCGTTGGCGAGGGACTCGGGTGGGACGACGGTGCGGGCGCCGACGACCATTTCGCGCTGAGGCAGTTCGATGTACGGCAGATAAACGAGCGGGTCATGAAGTCCCTGGCTGACGTCGTTCTGCACGATGTCGGGCACGACGCCGACGACGGTGAACCAGGGCTGTGCCGCGCCGGGCGGGGCGCCGGCCTCGCGTTCGACCACCCGTAGCCGCTTGCCGATGGCATCCTGCCCGGGCCAGCAGCGCTGTGCGAAGGAACGGTTGACGACGAGGACGTGGGCGCCGTTTCTGCCGTCGTCGCCGGTGAACACGCGGCCGCGAATGGCTCCGACGTCAAGCAGGGAGAAATAAGACGGGCTGATGACGACGCCTCCGGTCTGGGGACGGCGGCGGGGGTCGATGGGAGACCGGCCCTCCGGTTCGTAGTAGAAGTCGGTCCAGCCGTCGCCAGGCAGGTTCGAAGCCATGCCTACGCTGACAACCCCTGGCAGGCTGGCCACCCGCGCCTGCAGCTCGGCGTAGAACGATATCTGGGATGCCAGGGTGGGATATTTCGCGGGGCGAAGCAGTACATCCATGCTCATGAGATGGCCGGTGTTGGCTCCGACGGGAGTCATCGCCATTTTCACGAAGCTTCGAATCATGAGGCCGGCGCCGGAGAGCAGGACGAAGGCGAGCGCCAGCTCGGCGGTGACGAGGGTGGTTGAGAGGCGGCGCCCGCGCCGGCCGAGGCTTGCGCCGCGGAAGAGGCGGACGCCCCAGATTCCGAGCACTGTGCCTGCCGTGCCACCGGCCAGAGAAAGCAGGAGGCTTTCGACGAGAAGTTGCCGGACGAGCCGGCCGCGCCCGGCGCCGAGGGCGGCGCGGACGGAGAGTTCGCGCTCCCGTAGCACGGCGCGGGCCAGCAACAGGTTGGCGACGTTGCCGCAGGCAATCAACAAAACGAAGCCAACCGCGCCGGCCAGCGCGAAAAGAGTGGAGCGCGTGTCCTGGCCGACGAAGAAATCGTTGAAGCTTTCCAGCCGGACCTCGAGGCCTTTGTCGGTTTCCGGGTATCGCCGTTCGAGGTTGCGAGCGAGCGTGGTCAACTCCGCGCGCGCCGAGTCGATCGTGGCATGGGGAGCGAGCCGGCCGAACATCGTGAGCGCGCGGTAGCTGCGCCGGCGCCAGTTTCCTTCCGGTGTTAGGGGGATCCACAGGCTGCTGTCGCCGGGAAACCGCAAGCCGGGACCCATCACGCCGATCACGATGGTGGGTTCTTCGTTGACCCTGATGGTGGATCCGATCACGGAAGGATCGCCGTCGTAGCGGCTTTTCCAAAGGCCGAATGCGAGGATGGCGACCTTGGGGGACGAAGGCAGAGCGTCCTCGGCCGTGAAATCGCGTCCGAGGACCGGACGCTGCCCGATCAGGGCGAATGCGTTGGGCGACATGCGAGCGCCCTTGTATTGGTTCGGCAGGCTGACGTTGTCGCTCAAGTCAACGTCGAAGCGCGAGAAGGCGCCGAGGGAATTGGCGCGGGCCGGACTCGCGGGCTCGGTTTCGAACGACGTGGCTTCGCGCTGATAGTCGAGGAAGTCGGGATAGGAGACCCCGCGGCCTTCGTCTTCGTCGCCGCGCGTGGCGGCGATGTAGACAATCCGGCTGCTGCCGGCGAACGGCAGATTCCGGAGGAGGAAGCCGTTGGCGATGGTGAATACCGTGGCGTTCGCGCCGATTCCCAGGGCGAGCGCCACGATAGCCACAAGCGTGGCGCCCGGGCTCTTTTCGAAAAGCCTCAGCCCGAAGCGAACGTCCTGCCAGAGGCTGTTCATTTCACGGTCTAGTGTGCGCCCGCGGCAGGTTCGACGACCAGGAGGCTGAACGTGCCTGGAAGCACCGGCGGCCGGTGATGGGGTTGGGCTTCGCCGAATTTGGCCGAGACGAGGTAGATGCGGTGAGTGGTGGGGTCGAGGCCCATGTTGCGGGAGCGAGGCGGGGTGGGGACGTTTTCGACGACGCGGTAGGAGCCGGGCGAGTCCTGGTGGATGACGGTGAGTTTGCCGTCGGCGTTGGAGGCGAAGACGTTGCCGAGGGCCGGATCGAAGCCGGCGCCGTCGACGCCCTGGCCGATGGGGACGGTGGCGACGACCTTGCCTGCGTCGTAATCGGAGATGGCGAGGACGCCGCTACGGCATCCGCTGAACAGGCGGCGATGGGCGGTGTCGATGGCCATGGGGACGGGGTGCTCGCAGGGGGCGGTGGACCAGCGGCGGAGAATCTTAGCGGCTTTCGTGTCGATTTCGACGATTTGGCTCTTGTCGGCGATGTTGACGTACAGCTTACCGTCGCCCGCCGAGGCGCCATACTCGGGTTTCCCGCCGAGCGGGAGGTTCATGACGAGCTTCCCGGCGCGCGCGTCGATGATGGTGGCCGAGTTGGCGTCGCCGTTCAGGCTGAAGACGCGGCCGGAGGGCTGGTCGTAGAGGATGCCGTCGGCGTCGTCGGCGGCCGGGATGCGCTTGAGGATCTTGAAGGTTTTCAGGTCGAACATCACGACGGATTGGTCTTCGCTCGAGGTGGCGAACGCGTGGCCGTAGGCGGCGGCGACGGCGGTTCCGTGCGCGCCGTTGATGCCGGTGACCTCTCCAATGAGTTTGCCGGTGTTTTCGTCGACGACCATGAGGCGGTTTTCGCGGGCGATGAAAAGACGATGATTGGGCGGATCGGGGATAACATAATCCCAGCCGCCGTCGCCCCCGAGAACGTAGGTTCTGGCGACGTGATAGGAACCGGTTGCAGCGAAGGCCACGGCGGCGAGGGCGAGGAACGGAAGCGGCGTCTTCATCGGAATTCTCCTTTGGCTGTCACCACAGCATGGCGCACGAATCTTAAAATTCAGTGAAACCGCGTACAATTTTTGCGGCGCGGCGGCGCATAATCGAAGAGTCGGGAGGCATGGATGCCGCAGGGTAGCCGCTTGCGCAAGGCGCGGCTGGAAGTGGACCGGCGACGCCGCGAGGTGCGGATGTTCGCCGCGGCGATGCAGCACCGGACGAGGCCGGTGCTGGCGCAGATTGTGCCGATCCGTCGTTGCAACCTGGACTGCGCCTACTGCAACGAATACGACCGGACGTCGGCCCCGGTGCCGATCGACGAAATGCTGCGGCGGATCGACAAGCTGGCCGAGTTGGGGACGTCGATCATCACGATCAGCGGCGGCGAGCCGATGCTGCACCCGCAGCTTGAAGAGATCATCCGGCGCATCCGCTCGCACGGGTTGATCGCCACGCTGATCAGCAACGCGTACCTGATGTCGCACGACCGGATTCGCGCGCTGAACGAAGCGGGGCTGGACTACCTGCAGATCAGCATTGATAATGTCGAGCCGGACGGGACATCGAAAAAATCGCTGCGCGTGCTGCGGCAGAAGCTCGAGTGGCTGGCGGCGGAGGCCGAGTTCGCGATCACGATTAACTCCGTGGTGGGCGCGGGCGTGAGCCATCCGGAGGACGCGCTTGTAGTGGCGCGGAGCGCGCGGTCCATGGGTTTCAACAGCACGGTGGGAATCGCGCACGACGGCGAAGGGCAGAGCCGGGGACTCGACGAAGGCCAGTTCCGGATATATCAGGAGATCCGGAAGATGGAGACGGGCGTGTTCTCGTTCGCGCATTTCGACCGGTTTCAGGAGAACCTTGCCCACGGCCGCCCGAACGCGTGGCACTGCCGGGCCGGGGCGAGGTTCCTTTATATCTGCGAGGACGGACTGGTGCACTACTGCTCGCAGCAGCGCGGGCATCCGGGCATTCCTTTGGCCGGGTACACGCAGGCCGACATCGAACGCGAATACGAGGCGGAGAAAGGGTGTGCGCCGTTCTGCAGCATCTCGTGCGTGCATCAGACGGCGATGCTCGACCAGATCCGCGAGGATCCGCGGGGGATGCTGCGGGAGTTGATCGAGCGGCGGCAGGCCAACGACCCGAACTTCCGGACGCCGGTGATGCTGCGGTTTGTCGCCTGGGCGTTCCTCGACAACCCGCTGGCGGGAAGGCTGCGGGGAGCGATGGCGCGGTTTTTCGGGCTGCGCGCGGGCTGAGCGTTCTACACTGAAGCGAATGTCCGCCACCAGCATCGCCGTGGTGGCCGAAAAGCCCTCCGTCGCGCGTGACGTCGCGCGGGTTCTTGGCGCCGACAGCAAGGGCGAAGGCTATCTGCATGGCAACGGCTATATCGTTACGTGGGCGATCGGTCATCTGGTTGCGCTCGCGCAGCCGCATGAGATCGAGCCGCAGTGGCGCGCCTGGCGGCGGGAGACGCTGCCGATGCTGCCGCGCGAGTGGCCGCTGGTGGTCTACGACAAGACGAAAGATCAGTTCGAGACGGTTCGCAGGATTCTGAACTCGCCGAAGGTTTCGGGCGTTGTGTGCGCCACTGACGCCGGGCGCGAGGGCGAGCTGATTTTCCGCTACATATACGAAGCCGCGGAGTGCGGCAAGCCGGTGAGCCGGCTGTGGATCTCGTCGTTGACGCCGGAAGCGATCCGCAAAGGGTTCGACACGCTGAAGCCGGGCGGCCAATACGATCCGCTGGCCGACGCGGCGCGGGGGCGAAGCCGGGCGGACTGGTTAGTCGGCATGAACCTGTCGCGCGCGTATTCGCTTGCCTTCGGCGACGACTTTTCGGTGGGACGCGTGCAGACGCCGACGCTGGCGATGCTGGTGGAGCGCGAACTCGCTATCCGGAATTTCGTGCCCGAGGATTACACGGAAGCCGTGGCGACGTTTCATCCGAAAGGCGCGCCCGAGGAGAACACGTACAAGGGCACGTGGCTGCGGGACCGCGTGAAGAACGGCGAGGACAAGGAGACGCTGGCGC
This sequence comes from Acidobacteriota bacterium, assembly GCA_021778335.1. GTDB lineage: Bacteria > Acidobacteriota > Terriglobia > Bryobacterales > Bryobacteraceae > JAJYKC01. The sequence goes on from JAJYCN010000038.1 coordinate 8,245, forward strand.
AAGCGATGCGCCTGCACGCGGACGGCGAGGAGGCCAAGCGCATCGTGGAGCGCGCGCGGACCGGCGATGCGCGGATCGAGACGATCGAGGCGCAGACGCAGCGGATGGCTCCGCCGCCGCTCTATGACCTCACCGAGCTGCAGCGCCATGCGAACCGGCTGTATGGGTTCAGCGCGCAGAAGACGCTCGAGGCGGCGCAGGCGCTGTATGAAAAGCACAAGCTGCTGAGCTATCCGCGCACGGACAGCCGGCACCTGTCGCAGGATGTGGCGCGGACACTGCCGGCGGTGGTGAAGGCGATCGAAGCGCCGTATCGCGAGCAGATTGCGCCGGGAACGGGCGAACGCGCGCTGGGCCGGCGTTTCGTGGATGACGCCAAGGTAACAGACCACCACGCGATTATTCCGACCGCGGCGCGGGGTGAGAGGGCGCAGCTTTCCTCGGACGAGAAGAAAATCTACGATCTTGTTTGCCGGCGGCTGCTCAGCGCGTGGCACGAGGACCACGTGTGGTCGGTGACGACGATCATCACCGCGATTCGCAACGGTGAAATTGTCGACCGGTATCACACGTCGGGGAGCAGCGTCGAGAAGGTTGGCTGGAAGGTGCTCGATATCGCGCTGCCGAACGAGAATGCCGAGCGGGCGCTGCCGCAGGGACTCGCGCAGGGGCAGGCGCAGGATGTGATTGATGCGGAGGTGCTGAAGAAGAAGACGCGCGCGCCGAAGCGGTTCACCGAGGCGACGCTGCTGACGGCGATGGAGACGGCGGGCAAGACCCTCGAAGAAAAAGAGCTTTCCGAGGCGATGAAGGAGACGGGACTGGGAACGCCGGCCACGCGCGCGGCGATCATCGAGGTGCTGCTGAAGCGCGAGTATGTGGTGCGCAAAGGCAAGTCGCTCGAGGCGACGGACAAGGGAATTCAGCTCATCTCGGTTGTGCATCCGGAGGTGAAGAGCCCGGCGATGACGGGGCAGTGGGAGGCGTACCTTCGGCGCATCCAACGCGGGAATGCGCAGTTGGCGCCGTTCCTGAAGGGCATCGAAGAGTATGTGACGGAGGTGGTGGGGAAGGTGGGCAACACGCCGGCGCCGCCGCGTTCGACTGCGGCGTCTGTGAACGCTCCGGCGAGCGCGTCCGCTGCTCCCGCTCACGTGCCGGAGACGAAGCCGGGCACGCCACTCGTCGAAGTGCTTCACGAAGCGTTCGGGTTTCCGGAGTTCCGCGTCAATCAGGAGAAGGTCTGCGAAGCGGTGATCGCGGGGCATGACGTATTGCTGGTGATGCCGACGGGTTCGGGCAAGTCGCTCTGCTACCAGTTGCCGGCGGTGGCGCGGGGCGGCACGGCGCTGGTGATCAGTCCGCTCATCGCTCTGATGGAAGATCAGGCGGCGAAGCTTGCCGCGCGCGGGTTTCGCGTGGCGTGCATTCATTCGGGGCGGGACCGAGCGGCGTCGCGCCAGGCCTGCATCGATTATCTGAACGGAACGCTACAGTTTCTCTACATCGCACCGGAGCGACTGCGCGTGACCGGGTTTCCGGAGATGCTGGCCAAGCGCAAGCCCAGCCTGATCGCGATCGACGAAGCGCACTGCATTTCGCAGTGGGGACACGATTTCCGGCCGGATTACCGGATGCTGGGCCAGTATCTACCCAACCTGCGGCCGGCGCCGGTGATCGCGCTGACGGCGACGGCGACGCCGATTGTGCAGGACGACATCGCGGTGCAGTTGGGCCTGGAGAAGCCGGCGCGATTCATTCACGGGTTCCGGCGCGACAACCTTGCGGTGGAAGTGGTGGAAGTCGCGCCTTCGCAGCGCGCGGCGCTGGCCGAGCGACTGCTGCTCGACGAGGCGCGGCGCCCGGCGATTGTGTACACGCCAACGCGCCAGCAGGCCGAGAGCGTGGCCGCGACGCTGAACCGGCATTTTCCGGCGGGGGCATATCATGCGGGGCTCGACGCGAGCCATCGCGCGAGCGTGCAGGAGCAGTTTGTCGCGGGCGGGATCGAGGTGATGGTGGCGACCATCGCGTTCGGCATGGGCATCGATAAACCGGACGTCCGCACGGTGATTCACACGGCGCTGCCGGGGAGCCTGGAGGCGTATTACCAGGAAATCGGACGCGCGGGACGCGATGGCGTACAGAGCCGCACCATTTTGATGCACTCTTACGCAGACCGCCGCACACACGACTTTTTCTTCGAGCGCGACTATCCGGACGTGAAGGTGCTCGAGTCGATCTACAATCGCCTGGGCGATGAACCGGTGGCGAAAGACGAACTTCGCCGAAGGCTGCGGATGGATGAGGAGTCGCTCGATAAAGCGCTCGAGAAGCTGTGGATTCACGGCGGCGCACAGGTGGATTTCGCGGAAAACGTCAGCCGGGGGCATGACCACTGGCGCGAGCCGTACCTGGCGCAGGTCGGGCAGCGGCAGAAGCAGCTTGACATGATGCTGCGCTATGTGGAGAGCAACCAATGCCGGATGGCGGCGCTGGTGCGGCACTTCGGGGACCTGGCGAATGCGGAGAAAAAGTGCGGCATCTGCGATTTTTGCGCGCCGCAGGACTGCATCGGGCAGCGGTTTCGCGAGGCGACCGGGGCCGAGCGCGACGTGGCGCTGCGCGTGATCGAGACGCTGCGCGAGGAAGGCGTGCGTCCGACGGGAAGGCTTTACAGCGAACTGCTGCCCCACGAGGAACTCTCGCGCGACGAATTTGAAGAGGTGCTGGGCGCGCTGGCGCGTTCGGGCCTGGTGCGGTTGACCGAGGCTACGTTTGAAAAGGACGGCAAAACGATTCCTTATCGCAAGGCTGCGCTGAGCCGCGACGGTCAGGCGGTGGAGGGCATGCCGGAACTGGATTTTCAGATGAAATCCCCGCCGCCTGTTGCCGACGCGCCGTCGAAGAAGCGGAGCAAGAAGGGCAAGGCGGCGAAGAAGCGGGCCGCGGCGCCCGCGCCTCGAAGGCCTCGCCCTGAGCCGGAGTTCGACGCGGCCGCCTCCGCCGATGACGGAGTCGAGAGCGCGCTGCGGGCGTGGCGACTGGCGGAAGCCAAGCGCCGCGGCGTGCCTGCGTTTCGCATTCTCACGGACCGGACGTTGAAAGAACTGGCCGGCCGGCGTCCGGCGAGCGCGGCGGAACTGCTCGCCGTTCCGGGCATCGGCATCGGCACGGTGGAAAAATACGCGGCGCAGATCTACCGGCTGGTGCAGACACGGGGCTGAGCGCGGCCGCACCGGAATTTCGATCCAATCCAAATCTTCTCCGGCCTCGTATACCATAACAGCCGGGATGCGTCCGGGGAGAGGAACTTCTATTGTTCGCACTGCCGCTCATATTTTTTCTCAATCTTCTCAGCACTCCCGGCGACGCGGAACTGGTGGAGCGCCTGAAGCGGCGCGACCCGAAGGCGCTCGGTCAACTCTACGATCGCTTCGGCCGCGTCGCGTATTCGGTGATAGTCCGCATGGTGCGCGACGCCTCGATTGCTGAAGACCTTGTGCAGGAGACGTTCCTCCGCGTCTGGACACGCATCGGGAGCCTCGATACGCAGAAGGGTTCGATCGGCGTGTGGCTGGTTACGATCGCGCGCAACCGGGCGCTCGACTATCTGCGGTCCGCGGCAGCGCGGGAACGCCATGCGCCGGATCTGGAGAAGATCGAGCGTCCGTCGCTCTACCAGGACCTGGAGAACGATATCCTCAGGTCGGATTCCTCGCGCCGAGTTAAGAGCGCCATGGAGAAGCTCTCGCCGAATCAGAGGCAGGTGATCGAGTTTGCTTATTTCGAGGGTCTGTCGCAGTCGGACATGGCGGAGCGGATGGGCCAGCCGCTGGGCACGGTGAAGACCTGGGTGCGCGCGGCGCTGAATGTCCTGCGCAGTGAAATGGGAGTAGCGGCGCCATGAACTGCGAAGAGCTTCGCGACCATTACGACCTGTACGCGCTGGGCATCGCGGAAGAGCCGGAGTGCAGCGAGATCGCGGCGCATCTGGAGCGCGGGTGCGAGGCGTGCCGCAAGGGTGTGCAGAAGGCGATCGAGCTTAGCGCGCTGCTCGCAAGCACCGCTCCTGCGGCCGAGCCTTCCGCGGGCCTTCGCCGGAGAATCCTGGCATCGGCCGGCGTAGAGACGCGGCGATTTCCGTGGGCTCCGGTGTGGGCGGCCGCGGCGGCATTCGCGCTCGTGGCGGCGGTGTATTTCGGCTTCGAGTATCAGCGCGCGGGCGAGGAAGCGCTTCGGCTGGAGAGCCAGTTGCGGCAGGAGCACGGAGAGGTGGCGCGGCTGAACGAAGCGCTCGCCATCATTAGTGGTCCGAATACGCAGGAAACCGACTTCAGTGCGGGCCAGCCGCGGCCGCCCCGAGGCAAGGTGTTCGTGAATCCCGGCCAGGGCGTGCTGCTGATCGCCTCGAATCTGGCTCCGGCGCCGTTGGGCAAGCTGTATGAGATGTGGGTGATTCCGAAGACCGGCAAGCCCGCGCCCGCCGGGCTGTTCCAGTCCGAAGCGAACGGCACGGCGATTCACATCCAGCGGGGCGCGGTGGATGTGGCCGCGACCGCCGCCGTCGCCGTGACGCTGGAAAGCGAGCAGGGCGCGGCGCAGCCTACGTCGCAGCCGTTGATCGTCGCGCAGCTTTCTCGTCCGGCCGGCGGGCGGTAGCGATGTAATTGAAGCCTGCGGGTTCGAGACGATAAGCGCTGAGCAGGCTGCGAACTTCTTCCGAACTGCCGCCCATTCCGCGAAGGAGGCGTTCGTCGATTTCGAGGATGATTGCCGGTTGGGCGCACAAGGTTTCGGCCATGCCGCGCAGAACGTGCGCCTCGGCTCCTTCGGTGTCGATCTTCACCATCACGGGCGGCTTGGGAAGACGCCCGATCTCGGAGTCCGCGCGGACGGCGTCCACCTCGATCGCGATGTTCGATGCGGCGTTTCCGCTCGACATCGAGCAGCCGCCGGAGTTATAGCTGCGATTGAGAAACAGCTTCACGCGGCCCGGCGAGTCCGCGCAGCAGGCGGAGCAGACTTCGATGTTTCGATATCCGCTGCGCGCGATGTTCCGGAGGAGAATTGCGCGGACTTCCGGGTTCGGCTCGAATGCGAGCACCCGGCCTTCGGGTCCGACGATGGACGCGGCGAGCAGGGAGAAGTAGCCGGCGTTCGCCCCGATGTCTACGAAGCAATCGCCGGCGCGCAGGCGTTCGCGAATCGCCGCGGTGCTTTCGGGCTCCCATTCGCCGTAGGCGAGGAGGAATAACTGCGGCAGGTCGGTCGCGTCGAGGTACATCCATCCGTGGGGAAGCCTGGCCCAACAGGGCGGCAGCAATCCGCGCCGGGCCGCGTGCCAGACGATCCGGCGCAAGGTGGAAGTTCCGGTGTTCGGAGGCAACAGAGCAGCGCAGATTCGGTACGCCGCGTAGAAAAGGCGCGCGAACCAGGGAGCTTCGATTTTGGGCAGAGACGTTCTCAATCGTCTATCCGATCCCGGGATGAAGGTTTCCTACCAGTTTGGCGCGCGCGTGCTACCATCGCACGTCTGCCGGCAGACTATGCTTCGCTTTTGGGGTTTCGCGTTTTTTGTGATCTGTCTCGGCGCCGCGGCGAGCGCTTTGTACGGGCAACCGGGTGGAACCGGACACGCTCCGCTTCTTCCGCAGATGGTGATCGACGAGATACGGCCGACGGAGGCGTATCCGCGAAATTCCGAGGGCGCGTTCCTCGGCCTGCGGGACGGGCGGATTCTGTTCGCCTACTCCCGATTTGCCGGGGGCGGCGGGGACGACGACGCGTCGGAGATTGCGGCGCGGACGTCGGCCGATGGGGGCAGAACATGGTCCAACGATTCGCTGCTGGTGGCGCGTGGGACTGCGATGAACGTGATGAGCGTCTCGTTCCTACGGCTTCGCGACGGCAGGATCGCGATGTTCTACCTCCGGAAAAGCAAGAAGACCGACAGCCGTCCTTATGTGAGCTTCTCGAGCGACGAGGCGAAGACGTGGAGCGATGCGCGGCTCTGCATCGAGCAACCTGGCTACTACGTGTTGAACAACGACCGCGTGATTCAACTTCGCTCCGGCCGCATCCTGATGCCGGTTGCGCTGCATACGGGTCCGGACGGGAAGTTCAACTCGCGCGGCAAAGTGATGGTGTATTTGTCGGATGACGAAGGTGTGTCGTGGCGGCGAAGCCGGGACGTGCTGGAATTTCCCGGTCCGAGCCGGGGCGGATTGCAGGAACCGGGCGTGGTGGAGTTGAAGAACGGCCGCGTTCTGATGTTCATGCGGACGATGATGGGCGTGCAGTATCTGTCGGAGTCCCGCGATGGAGGGCAGACTTGGAGCCAGGCGCGGGCTTCGAAGATTCCGTCGCCGTTGTCGCCGGCCTCGATCAAGCGGATTCCAGCGACCGGGGATCTGCTGATGGTTTGGAACGACCACTCGCACGTCGAAGCTTCGATGCGGGCGGCGGAGCAGGGGAGCCACGTGACGGGAGGGAAGCGGACTCCGTTGACCGCGGCGATCTCGCGGAATGAAGGTAAGAGTTGGACACTGCGCCACGACATCGAAGACGCTCCGGACGGCTGGTACTGCTACACGGCGATCTATTTCGAGGGAGACCGGTTGTTGTTGGGGTTTTCGAGCGGCGGCCGCGGTTTGGCGTTGCTGTCGAAGCTCGACCTGGTGTCGCTTCCGACAGCGGCTCTTTACGCCAAGCCGGCGAGGAAGTAGAAGGAAATGAGACTCGCAAATCAGGTAGCTATTGTGACGGGCGCGGGGAGCGGCATCGCGCGGGCCATCGCGCTGCGGTTCGCGCGGGAAGGCGCCGCGGTTGTGGTCGACGATGTCAATCAAGCCGGCGGAGAAGAGACCGCGCGGCGCATCGAGGCCGCGGGTGGGCGCGGTCTGTTCGTGGCCGCGGACGTGAGCCGGGAGCAGGCGGTGCGGGAGATGGTGGCCGCGGCAGAGAAGGCTTTTGGCGCGCCGACAGTGCTTGTGAACTCGGCCATCTGCGGCTTGCCGGCCATCCTGGGCAATGAATGGACGCCGAATGTGGAGGTTGCGCTTCACGGGGCGTGGCATTGCATTCAGGCGGTCTGGCCGGGGATGCGGGAGGCGCGCCGCGGAAGCATCATCAACATTTCCAGCGTGAACGCTTTGATGGGCTTCGGGCGCGCGCACATCTATAGCGCGATCAAGGCGGGCATGATCGGGATGGCGCGCTCGCTTTGCGCCGATGCGGGCCGCGACGGAATCCGCATCAACTGCATTTGCCCCGGCACGGTCATCACCGAGGTTTGGCAGGGACGAATTGCAGAGGATCCGGCGCTTTTGGACCGCCTTTCGCGGCTGTATCCGATCGGGCGCGCCGGCCAACCGGACGATATCGCCAACGCCGCGCTGTTTCTGGCCTCCGAGGAAAGCTCCTTCATGACCGGCAGCGTGATGGTGGTTGACGGCGGGATTACCGCCGTCAACCTGGGTTTCGGCGAAGCGACGGAGGAGCCGTAGAACGACACGAGCTTTGATTGCCATGAAACGGGAAAACACAAACGGGAATTACTTCTTCGTCCCCTCCATTCCGCCGTATTCTTCGGCGGTCGTCGCCGCGCACGGCTTCGAACTGGTTCACGCGACGTTCGCCAAACCGCTTCCGCTGGCGCGCGGTCTCAAGGCGATCCAGGCGCATTTGGCTTCCCGGGCGCGGCCCGCGCAGGCGCTGTGCGCCCTGGAACTACGCTGTCCGGCGCCCTATTCCTTTGCCGGGTTCAACGCGTTTAACGAGGAGTACCGGGCTTTGCTGCGGCGGGAAGGCCTGCTGCCGAGCGATCCGAACCCAATCGCGCGCACGAACGTGGCGCCTGTGGTGGCGCCGCCGGGCGAACAATTGATTCACGCGTTCAGCTATTCGGTTCCCGCGGCCCGTTCGGCGGCTCCGTCGTTCGTGATCTCTGGCGCCGGAGAGCTGGTCAGCTCCGCCCTGGATCGAAATTCGATCGTACGCGCCGGCGAAGCCTCGGCGGAGGCGCTGGCGCAGAAGATTTCGACTGTCATGGGCATCATGGAAAAGCGTCTGAAGGCCGTCGATGCCTCGTGGGATCATGTTACGGCGGTGGATGTTTATACTGCTCACGACGTGTTCCCGTTTCTCCGGCGCGAGATTCTGGAACGCGCCGTCGCGGCGGCCCGACTGGGGATTCACTGGTTCCTTTCGCGTCCGCCGGTTACCGACATCGAGTTTGAAATGGACCTGCGCGGCGTGGGCGCGGAAGAGATCTGTTACGCCGGCGCGCAAGAGGCGTCGTAAGTCGATTCACTCTCCAAGCGAAGCGGCGGATCAGGCGAGGGTGAGATCGAGCCGGGTTACCGAAGCCGGAGCGAAAGTGTACACAAGTTGCCCGCCGCCGCTTACCGGCGCGGTGACCGGTTCGACGGCGTGGGGATTGTCGAAGCTGTTGTGCGCGCGGATGTCGGCGGCCTTCAGCGCTGTGGCCCGGCCGCCCGAGATGCGCGCGCCGCGCACGGAGACCTCCGCTTCGACTGCGGCGGCGTGATTGGCGTTGGTGACCGTAAGAACGGCCTGTTTGTTCTTCAGCGAGCAGGAACCGGCGAGGGAGTAGAGGCCTGTGGCCTGCTCGGCTTCGAGGCGCGGCGAAGAAATCTCCGTGCGCACCGACGTGCCGCCCTGGTGGGCCGCGTACATTTCGAAGACGGAGAAGATCGGCGTGGTGATGAACTTTCCGCCGGTGGCCAGAAACGACGAGTGAATGTTGTTGATCAACTGCGCGGCGTTGGCCATGGCGATCTTGCCGGCGTGCCGGTTAAAAATATCGAGCGTGAGTCCGGAGACGAGCGCGTCCCGCATGCTCGGGAAATAGCCGAACAGGAAATTCGGCGCGACGTCCGCGGTCTTGTTCCAGGCGCCCCACTCGTCGACGACCAGCTTGAGCTGGCGGCGCTTGTCCACCTCGCCCATGATCAGCCAGTGCGTGCGAATCAGATCTTCCATGCGCACCGATTTCGCCATCATGGTGTACCAGTCCGCGGTGGTGAAATCGGTCGAACTGCCGTTTCCCGCGGTGCCCGCGTAGTAGTGCAGCGCCAGGCCGAAGACATTGTGCAGCGCGCCCGGCCCCTTCTCGGTGAGTTTCGTGAGGAAGGTGCGCGTCCAGGCGGTGTCGCCCGAGTTAGGCCCGGAGGCGATGAAGTTGACCGGCGTTGCGTAGCGGGGCACCCACTCGACGAAGCGGCGATACTCGACCGCATACTCGTCGCCGGTGAAGCCTCCGCCGCATCCCCAACTTTCGTTGCCGACGCCCCAGTAGCGGACGTTGAACGGGTCGCGGTCGCCGCCCGCGGCGCGCAGATCGGCGAGCGTGGTGGTTCCGGCCGGAGAGTTACAGTATTCGATCCACTCGTCGAAATCGCGCGGTGTGCCACTGCGGAGGTTTGCGGCCAGATACGGCTCGGCGCCGGCCAGGCGGCAGAAGCGGACGAACTCGTTCGTGCCGAATTGATTCGGATCGTATTTCTGCGGGCCGTCCGGGCCCTTGGCCAGATAGTCGCTGGCGGCCCAGAAGTTCGTGCGGCGCGGCCGCTGCGCGCGTGGACCGGCGCCGTCCCGCCAGTTGTAACTGTCGGCGAAACAGCCGCCGGGCCAACGGATCACCGGCGGCTTGATGCGGCGGATGGTTTCGACGAGCGCCTTGCGGATTCCGTCCACGTTGGGCACGTTCGGGTCCTCGCCCACCCAGATGCCGTCGTAGATGCAGCCGCCCAGGTTCTCGGTGAAATGGCCATAGATGTTCGGCGAAATGACGCCGAGGGTGTCGTCGGGAATGATCTCCACCCGGCCGGCTGCGGCCAACGAAGTCCGGGCGGCGGCCATCGCCAGGCCCGACAGGATAAAGCTTCTTCTATGGATCGGCATCGCGCCTCCCTTTCCGTTTCTCTCCCGTTAACGCCGCGCACCACGCAGCGGGGCGCGGACGCATACTGGACGAATTGAGCGCACCCCGCGCTGTGCGCTCAGAAGATCACCCATTCCGGATCTCGAAGACAGGCACGTCCGTATGAATGAAATCGTCGCCTTTGCAGAGTAGCGGCTCGCCGACGCTGATTGCCGCCGCATACGAGAAACAATCGCCGTAGTTGAGCCCCGCGCGATGACGTCCCTTGCCGAAGCGGCTAAAGGCTGAGCGGGCCAGTTGTCCTTGTTCCGCATCTACGGGGATCACGTCGATACCGGCACGGGAGATGAATCGGTCCAGATCGCGCAATCCTTCGGCGCGGTATCTTGACTCAATGACAATCGAAGTCTCCACAAAGCTTGCGACAGATATGCGGGCCGAATCGGCGGACTCGATGGCCTCGATGAAGCGGCGACGCTCAGGTTCCCGCTGCAGGATCGCCACAAGCGCGGACGTATCGATCACCATCAGCGCGGCAGACCCCGCTCATCGTAGCCAAGGATTTCGTCGGCACGCCTATCGTCGAGCACCGGCAACCGCGCGCAGTGCTCGGCGATTTCCTCTAACTCATCCGCCAGCCGTCGTTTTGTCCGCTCCCGCCGGATTCGAGCGAGCCTGTCCCGTAGAGCCTTCGTAACCGCTTCCGTCTTACTCTCACCCGTCGCCCTCGCCAGTTCTGACGCCAGCCTCTCCGCTTCCGGGTTTCGAATATTGAGCGCCATTGTTGATGTGTAGCTTAGTGGCTACATTGTATCATCAACCCAAACTCTCAATCCGCGAGATTGCGTCCGCGCAGCCGCGGGGCAGCACTCTCAAGATAACGTCACGGGCCGCGCCGCCTGCTGCCTTCCACTCTGTCACCAGCCACTGAAGGCGATCCAGTCGACGGTCGCAGCCGTACGGAACGAGCACCGGTCCGTAACCGCCGATCGTTCCGCGGTTTCATTGCCACCCGCGTCCGGTCAACGGCTGTGATAGTTTACCGTCTTATGCCGGTCCGACTTACGCTGGGACTCTTGACCCTGTCCGTCCTTGGCGACGCCACAACTTGTGAGAATTCGCGGTCGCTGAGCCTGACCGGCGCGACGATTACCGGCGATGCCGCCGAGTTTTCCTGCGTTGGGGAGGACCGGTAACGGACACAATGCGCCGCATTCTTTGCAAAATCGGCCTGATTGCATTCCTGGCCGTACAGTCGCAAGCGAGAGTCGTTCATGTGAGCGTCGAGGTGCGCGAGACGCCGGTCTACGCGCCGAATTACGAGCGTCTGACGGGCCGGGTGTACGGCGAGCTTGATCCGGCGGACGGGAAAAACGGCATCATCAACGATATTCTGTTGGCGCCGCGCAACACGCGGGGCCGCGTTGAGTACTCGGCGACGTTCACGCTTCTGCGCCCGAAAAATGCCGCGGAGACAAGCGGCGTCCTTTGGTACGAAGTGCCGAATCGCGGCAATTCGCCGCTCAATCCCAGGCCGTCCGCCGACGCGATCGCGGCCGGCCACATTCTGTTGAGCAGCGGCTGGCAGGGCGACCTCGCGGCCAGACCCGGTCTGGAGACGATTACCGTTCCGATCGCCAGGAATCCCGACGGTTCGTCCATTACGGGTCCGGTCCTGGCGAGGCTGAGCGATCTTCCGGCGCACGCGACCACGGCGTCGCTGACCAGTGGTTATGCCGGCTTGCACTATCAGTTCCCGGCGACGCTCGACACCGCGAAGGCGCTTCTCACGAAGCAGTTCTCCGACGATAGCGAGCAGATTCCGATCGCCGCGAGCGGCTGGGCGTTCGCCAATTGCGCCACCGCGCCCTTCCCGGGTGAGCCCGACTCATCGCGAATCTGCCTGAAGGGCGGATTCGAGCCGGACATGCTGTACCAGTTGACGTTTACTGCGAAAGATCCGCTGGTGCTCGGGATCGGACTGGCCGCGACACGCGATATCGTTTCCTTCTTCCGCTACGACAGTACTGACGAGAACCCTGTAGCCGGAATGGTGAAACACGCGATTGCGTTCGGCACATCGCAATCCGGCAACTTCATTAAGACCTTTATCCAACTGGGATTCAATCAGGACGAAGCGGGACGCATCGTGTGGGACGGCGCCAATCCGAACATCGCCGCGCGGCAGACTCCGATCAATTTTCGATTCGCCATTCCGGGCGGCGCCGCGAGTCTTTACGAACCCGGCAGCGAAGGCGTTCTATGGTGGAGTTCCTACCGCGATGACGCCCGCGGGCGCGGCGCCGCGAGTCTGCTGGATCGCTGCCGCGCCACCAGGACCTGTCCGAAGATCTTTGAAACCTTCGGCTCCTCGGAGTTCTGGGGTCTGCGAATGTCGCCCGGGCTGGTGGGGACGAAGGCTAGAGCCGACATACCTCTGCCGCCGGAAGTGCGCCGCTACTATTTTCCCGGCGTGACGCACGGCGGCGGGCGCGGCGGTTTTCAACGGATCGAGGCCGCGTCGTCAGGCCGCGGTTGTGCGCTGCCGGCGAATCCGAACTCGATGTCAGAAAGCCTACGCGCACTGCGCACTGCTCTCACGGATTGGGTGGTGAAGAACGCGCCGCCGCCCGCCAGCCGCTATCCCACGCTTGCAGCCGGAGAGTTGGCGCCTCCGACGCACGATGCGATGGGCTTTCCCGCCATCCCGGGCGAGCCGCTCCCCGATCATCTGATCAATGCGATGCCCGATTACGACTTCGGAACGAATTTCCGTTATCCCGATCTTTCCGGCGCGATCGCCAAACAGCCTCCGGCGATCCGGCAGACGATCCCGCTTCTGGCGCCGAAAACCGACGCCGACGGCAACGAGACCGGCGGCGTCCCTTCGCCGCTGCACCAAGCGCCGCTCGGGACCTATCTTGGCTGGAATGTTGCGGGGTCGGGGTATCGGAAGGGGCGCGGCTGCGGGTTTTCGGGCGGCTTCATTCCATTCGCGCAAACCAAAGACGAACGGCTTCGATCGGGCGACCCACGGCTCTCGCTCGAAGAACGATACGGCAGCCATGAAGCCTACGTCGCGAAAGTGCGCGAGGCCGCGCAGCGCCTCGTCAAGCAGCGATTCCTGTTGCAGGACGATGCGGACCGCATCGTCCGCGAAGCCGAAGCCAGCGCGGTGCTGCGCAACAAGATGACACAGTGACAACATGCCGGCCCTACTCGGCTTTGCGACCATCGCCGTCTTACTAGCGGTCATCCTCGGCAAGAAGATGACGCCGCTCGCCGCATTAATTGCGATCCCGGCCGCGGCGGCACTCGCGGGCGGGTTCGGCTTGAAGACCGCCTCGTTCATGCTGCGCGGAATCCAAAGCGTGGCGGGGGTGTCCGGCATGTTCATCTTCGCCATTCTCTATTTCGGCATCATGAGCGATGCGGGAATGCTGGAGCCGATCATCGACCGCATTCTCGAGATGGCTGCGAGCAGCCCGCCGCGCATCGTTGTGGGGACCGCGCTGCTGGCGCTTCTGGTTCATCTGGACGGCTCGGGTGCGGTCACATTTCTGGTGACGATTCCAGTCATGTTGCCGCTCTACGAACGCCTCGGGATGAACCGTCGCGTTCTGGCGTGTGCGGCATCGCTGGCGGCCGGCGTGAATTTCCTGCCGTGGACCGGGCCGATGATTCGCGCCTCCGCATCGCTGAGGATTCCGGTGACATCGATTTTCAATCCGCTTCTGCCCGCCCAAGTCGCGGGACTGGTGTTCGTGTTCCTATGCGCCTGGCTGCTTGGGTCGCGCGAAGCGAAGCGGATCGGGTTGCCCAAGGCAATGCACGCCGAGATCCGGCGCGAGGTGAACCAGGAACAGGCGGCGCTGCGCCGTCCGCGGCGCGTGTGGATCAACCTGATCCTGACCTTGCTGCTGATGGCCGGAATGATCGCGTTCAAGCTCGAACCCGTCGCAGTGTTCATGGTGGGGGTCGTGTTGGCGCTTCAGATCAACTATCCCGAGGTTCGAATGCAGCTCGACCGCATCGATGCCCACGCCAGAACGGCGCTGATGATGGCCGGCGTGCTCTTCGCGGCCGGTGCGTTTACCGGCATCATGCGCGAAACCGGCATGCTGGAGGCGATGGCGAAATCGGCTGTCGCGCTGGCGCCGCGCGGATTCGCGGCGCACCTGCCATTCGCCCTCGGCCTGATTTCGATGCCGCTGAGTCTGATCTTCGATCCGGACTCGTTCTACTTCGGAGTCCTGCCGGTGCTCGCCGAAATTGGGAAAGGCTCCGGGGTCCCGCCTGTCCAAGTGGCGCAGGCCGCTGTCCTGGGCCAGATGACAACCGGCTTCCCTGTGAGCCCGCTTACCCCGGCGACATTCCTGATCGTCGGGCTTGCGGGAGTGGATTTAAGCGAGCACCAGAAGTTCACGATTCCGTTCTTGCTCGGCGCGTCGGTGTTGATGACGGTGATTTGTGTTGCGACCGGTGTGTTCCGGATCTGAGGATGGGGTGCGGGCCGCCGGATCTCGCTGCCGAGTCTGGCGATTGGTGCGGCTTCGGGGGACACCTGAAAAGCGGCCAATGAGGGACAGCTCAAAACCGTCCAACGGAATCAGGCAAGACAACGTAGTTATAACCCACGACCGCTCATTGCGGCAAGGGGAAACTTCGCAAGACTCGGCTGTCATCGGTTATTCTGACAGCACCTGGGCGGAGGACGACTTTCGCAGTGCGGGGTGAAGTTCGCGGCTAAGTGCTTAAGAATCAGCATGGGCTATCGAAAGGTCTTCACCACAAAATGGGGTTGGCCGGCGTTGCCGGCCGCGCGGCGGGCCGCACCGCAGGAGCAGAGCATGGGACCGTTCCAAGAACCGTACCAGTAAACCAAACGGCCATCCGCCTCGATCTGGCGAATGGCCGTAAGTTATTGATTATATTTGGTGCGGAGAGGGGGACTTGAGCCCCCACGGGATTGCTCCCGCTAGCACCTTAAGCGAAAAGCGCGGGTATCGTCAAGACTTAAGTGCGTGATTCCCTTATTCCGCTTGTATTCGTCACCTTCACAAAGTGTCCCGTCGTGGTTACGATTTTGGTTATACTCAGCCGCTTCGAACAACACCCCACGGCGTCACATTGAAGTGCGTCAACGTGTAAAGGCGGCCGTCAATCTCGATCTTGAACGATTTCCCCGAATCATCCGTCACATCATAGTGAAAGCCAGCAGGAATCTTGTAGCAGAAGCGGTACGACTTCCGATTCTGGCGGTCGGCTCCTGATCTCCCATGCCGCGCCGGGTCAAACCGATAACGACGATTTCGCGCGTCGAGCCATGACCGGCCACCTTGGCCATCCGGTCGCCGATGATGATGTTCCACGTTCGCCAAGAGCTTCTCAGCCGCCGCAAACCGATCCGCCGAGTACGTGTCACAGTGACGCCAATACTCATCTGTATCCCGATTGGTCTCAAACACTGGAGGCGGCAAGAGCAGTGCGTGCCGCAAGTCCCTCGGACAAAATTTGTCCAACCAAGCCTCGTCCATCGCGGCAACGGCGTGCAGCGCGTCCTTCAGGATTTCCCAGGTCAGATCGCGAAGCGGCTGGCGCAGTCGCGCGATGTGAATGCGGCAGTCAAACTGGTGCCGCTTGCGAATCATTTCCCCAATTCCGGCTCGCGGGAATAACGATGTGTGTGAAGCCATCGCTGACGCCCTCGGAAAGTTCGTCCAATTCCGCAGGTGTAAACGGCCCCAAATCGTTCGAGAGAATTGGCGTCGCCCTGAATTCGTGACCAGCCGGCACCGCGCCGAGCCAATCGCACGATGTTTCCTTCAACCTTCGGTGGAGGCTGATTGGCAACCCGAAAAGATGAATCTTCATGTCCTCTCGCGCGTCACCTTAAGAACCCAACCCAGCGGAACGCGCAGTTGAAGGAGGTCTTCAATCGGAACACTGTCCAGTAAGTTATAGAGTTCGGCCAGCTGCCCAATGCTGTGGCTCTTGAGCGGCATTGGCTCTTTCGATGTCCCTTCCTCGCCGCGCGATGTTCCACCGCACCAGCGATCCTCAGAGACACCATTGGCGACAGCCCATTCCGCCACCTTGTCCGTCACCTGCTTTTGCAGGTACCTGTTCCACGCGTGCATAACGGTCGGATTCTCGCGCAACCTTCTCGAGAATTCGTTGAAAACTGCTGTCCCCACCCCTTCGAGGGAGGCCATCAGCGCGATCCGTACATTCTCGGGCTGCTCCTCAGCAAAGGTCTTGCGCCACGCAACTTGCGCTTCTTTCGGAATCGGCTCTATGACAATGCCTTTGCGGGCCGAGGGAGCGGGATCAACGAAGATTTTGTCTTCGGCGGTATCGTACAAGCGTACGGTGTTCGGAACCGGAAACTCGATGAAGGCCCGCCAGAAGTCGCGCCGCAATCTTGGCAGAGGACGGGCGTACGCGAAGAGAAGATCTCCCGCCGTGGACGGGGCTAGCGGCATGTCGCTGCCAATCCGAATCTGCACCGCGATCTCCGGGATCGTCTTCACGAACTCCAGGAAGTTCTTGTGCCCGTACTCGCGCTCGTTGAAGAATGAGCCAGAACGGGACGCTTCCGAAACCACCTGCGCCTTGACGAGCGCTCCGGGAACCGGGCTATGACGCTTTGCGTAGAGGTCTTGTATCACCCGAACGACAATGGCTCGGGCGTCCTCGCTGTTCAAGGGCGGCACTCTGACATCTTAACCAAAAATTTAAAGGGGCCGCTTGTGGCGGCCCCTTTGGTGGTTTGATGTCTATCTCAAACTACCTGAATAACTTATATGCTCGCCTTGATCTTTGCGGGAGCTTTCGCTTTTGTGAGATCCTCAATTCGCTAGCGAGTCACGAATTGAAACCCCACTCCCACTCAATCCCTTCCGCGTGACCGCAATAGGCACATCACCGGAATCAATCCTATTCTGAAGCAGAACCACTCAATTTGTCAACTCATTTGTCCTACTACCATGAAAACAAGGGACTTGGTGCGGAGAGGGGGACTTGAACCCCCACGGGATTGCTCCCGCTAGCACCTCAAGCTAGTGCGTCTGCCAATTCCGCCACCTCCGCGTGACGTAAACTCGAACCTACTTCTTAGCCGGGGCTGCCGGAACCACCGGGACGGGCCTGGCGTTGCCGCCTTCCGGCGTGACGGTCACGTTGCCTAGCGGCTTGCCGGGCTGAATCGGCGCCGGCGACGGAGCGGCGGGCACCGTCTTCGTTACCGTGGCCTTGGTCTTATCCAGCACGCTGCGCTCGCCGCCGACGCCGGCGTTGCGGTTAGCCAGAATTGCCAGCGTCAGCGATGTGACCATGAACAACGCCGCCGCGAGCGTGGTCGCTTTCGAAAGCACCGTCGCCGAGCCGCGAGGACCAAACGCGGTCTGCGAACCCATGCCGCCAAAAGCGCCGGCCAGATCGGCCGCCTGCCCGCTCTGCAGCAGCACCACAATCATCAGAAAGAAGCAGACCACCACGTGGATGATCGTAATGAATACCGTCAGCATGCTTATCCTTCACGCCGGCGCAAACTTCCCTCTTTACACACTACCGGCGCGCACACGAATCTTTTCGAGGGCTTTCCTTAGTATAAATCAGCCGGGGCTCACTTCGCTGCCAGAGTGGGTTCGGCGGCGATGGCGAACTCGCCGCGCGGGAAGGCGAATTTGCGGCCGGCTTCGTCGATCAGGTTCACCTGGCAAACATATCTTCCCGCCGGCAGGCCCTTCAGCGGAATCTCGAACCGGACGGGAAGCACGGTGTCCTGCTGCGCCTCGGCGCGGTTCAGGTGCACCGCGGGAGTTTCGCTTACCTTTTCTCCATTGCGGTACAGAGCCAGGCTCGCCGCCACGCTCACCATCGGCAGAGGGTCGCCGCCCGGCGTCGTCGGGTGCGCGGGGTCGTACACCTCGAGATAGGCGAACATCGTCTGGCCGTTGCGGAACACGCGCGTCACGTTCGGCACCAGTTTCCGCCCCTGGCTGTCGATCAGCGGATCCTCCGCAAGAGCTTTCTTCCCGTTCTTGGCCCCCGCGATCTGCTCCTTCAGCGCCTGCCGCTGGTTGCTCAAAATGAGCGAACTCACCCTCATCCCGCCGCCCGAACTCAAGTCTGGCACGGTAAACGGCGCGGTGAACGTGCCGATTTTGCCTTCGCCGTTCTCGCGCCCCACAAACTCGATGCGGTACTTGCCGGGCCCCAGCGTGAAGCCGGTGTC
>JAJYCN010000344.1 GCA_021778335.1 Acidobacteriota bacterium
GCCCTCGCCGTCGTCACCGTGAACGCCGTCCTCGCGGTCGCGATCGGCTGCCTCTGCTACCTGCCCTCGTTCCTGGCCAACCGGCTCCGCCGCACCGCCCCGGAAAGCCTCGGGGAGCCCGCGGCCGTGTAGTGCGATTGCGGCCCCCGTTGCTCCGGGCTTCAGGCTTCCGGCTTCTTGCTGCTATTCGCTATTCCATCCCCAGCCGCTCCAGCTTCCGGTACAGCGTCTTCCGCTCGATGCCCAGGATGCGCGCGGCGCGGCTCTTGTTGCCGTTCGTCGCCAACAGCACTTTCTTGATCTGCTCGGCCTCGGCGCCGGCGAGCGTTTCCGTGTCGGCCTCTTTCGAAGACGTGCGCTGAATCCCTTCGAGCACCGCCGCCTCGTCGATCTTCCCCTGCGGCGCCAGCAGCACCAGACGCTCCATCAGATGCTGGATCTGCCGGATATTGCCGGGCCAACTGTAGTCCTCCAGCGCCTTCAGCCCGCTCACGGCCAGCCGCGTGTCGAGTTGATACCGCTCGTTGTAGAGTTTGAGAAAGTGATGCGCCAGCAGCGGCACGTCGCCGTGGCGCTCGCGCAGCGGAGGCAGCGTGATGCGCACCACGTTCAGCCGGAACCACAGGTCCTCGCGGAATTTGCCTTCCTGGACCAGCTTTTGCAGGTCCTTGTTCGTCGCCGCCAGCACGCGCACATTGACCTTCTTGCCCCGCGCCGCGCCCAGCGGACGCACCTCGCGCTCCTGCAAAAAGCGCAGCAGCCGGAGCTGAAACGTCAGTTCGATATCGCCGATCTCATCAAGCAGCACCGTGCCGTTGTTGGCCGACTCGAGCACGCCCGTCCGGTCGCGGTCCGCTCCCGTGTAGGCGCCCCGCAGCGCGCCGAACAGTTCGCTTTCCAGCAGCGCCGGCGCGATCGCCGCGCAATCCACCGGCACGAACGGCTGCGCGGCGCGGGTGCTGTTGGCGTGAATCATCCGGGCCACAATCTCTTTGCCCGTGCCCGTCTCGCCTTCGATCAGGACGGTCGCATCCGTCGGCGCCACGCGCGAAATCGTCTTGTAAATTTCGACCACACAAGCCGAACTGCCGATCATACTGCTCGCCGGCAGATCGTCGATCGAGGCTTCCTCTTCCTCGTCCTCGTGGTTCAGCGAGGCTTCGGCGCGTTGGATCGCCCCCAGCATGTCGTCGAGCTCAAACGGTTTGGCGAGATAGTCGAACGCGCCGCCCTGCGTGGCCGCCATGACAGTCTCCATGCTGCCCCGGGCGCTCATCAGGATCACCGCGCACCCCGGATTGGCCCGCCGCGCCGCCGCCAGAATGTCGAGCCCCGTCCGCTCGTCCAGATAAATATCCGAAATGACTACGGGATAAGCCGAGGCCTCAAGCCGGTTGATCGCGTCTCGCGTCGACGACACCGCGTCGACGGAATATCCCTCGAGCTCCAAAAACGTCGTGATCGTGGAGCGGACCGAATGATCGTCTTCAACCAACAGCAAGCGGGACACGGAGGATTTTTCTTTACTTTAAGTTACCAGTTTGCGCTCCACCGGCAACGTGACCGTGAAGCAGGACCCCTTTCCCGCCTCGCTCGCCACCTCGATCCGCCCCCCGTGCGCGTTCACGATCTGTTGCACGATCGACAAGCCCAGCCCCGTGCCCGTGATTCCCGAAGCCTCCGCGCGCGGCGTCCGGTAGAACCGCGTGAACAGCCGCTCCATCTCCTTCGGCTCCATGCCCATGCCCTGGTCGGCCACCGATACGGCTGCTGACTTGTCGCCGTTGCGCAGCGCCACGGTGATGCGCGTCTCCTCCGGCGAGTACTTCACGGCGTTGTTCAGCAGGTTGTAGATCGCGTATTCGAGCAACTCCGCGTCCGCCTGCACGGTTGCGGAATCGAGCGTTCCGCTTTCGATCGCGATCTTCTTGCGCTCGGCCAGCGGACCGGCCCGCTTCACGCAATTCGCCACTACCGCGGCTAAATCCGTTGGCGCGCGCTTCAACTCCATCGCGCCTTCGCTCAACCGCTCGACATCCAGAAACGTCTGGATCATCCGCGACAGGCGTTTGGATTCCGCGTTGATCATCGTCGCGATCTGTTTGCGTTTCTCCTCGTTCAGGTTGTAGCGCCCCATCAGTTCGCTCGAACCCTGAATCGCCGTCAGCGGCGTGCGCATTTCATGGGTCACGAACTGAATCGCCTGCCGGTAGCGCGCCTGCCCGGTCTCGGCGCGGCGCATCCGCCGGCGCACAACGAAGTATTCGAAACTCGCCGCGGTTGCCACCGTTAGCCACGCCGCCAGCGCCAGGGGCACCGCCGGAAAAATCACCCCGCGCGGAAAGGCGAAAAACGGCAGTGCGTGCGCGCACGCCACCAGTATGGCCGCGAGAGCATAGGCAAACCAACCCGGCGCCAACCGGAAGATCAGCCCGCCCGCGATCACGAGCAGCGCGCAGGCAAACAGCAGCGTCGAGTCGCGCGCCGCTGTCAAAAACATTCCCCGGCGAATTGTCTCGAACGCCTGCGCGTGCACTTCGACGCCGGAAATCATCTCCCCATACGGCGTCCGCACCCGGTCGCGCGTCAGCGACAGCGACGTCACTCCCAGAAACACCACGCGGCCGCGCAGCAGGTTCCCGAGTGCCGGCCGCGCCGCCAGGTCGCGCACCGAGACCGCCGGCAGCGGATTCGGCGTGAACCGGATGCGCATCGCCCGCGTGAGGTTCGCCCCCGGAGGCGCCGGAATGCGCATCGCGCCCACCATCAGGTCATCCTGGGATTCCACGATTGCCGCAGCGCCCACCCACAAGCGATACGACTCGAGCGCCTCGGCCCAAAGCCGCCGGTGTCCGGCCACCGCCTCGAGCGGAATCTGCCGCGTCACTCCGTCTTCCGATCGCGGGTCGGCTTCCACATGGCCGAGCGCCCACGCGCGAGTTCGAAACTTCTCCAGCGGGAACTCCCACGCCCCGTCGGGGCTGACCTCCGCGGGCAGCACCAGGTTGTTCGCCTCGGCGAGCGCGGCCTCGAGATCACGGTCGTCGGCTGGCGTTGTGGCGTCCGATATCAGCACGTCGAGCGCGAGCACGCGCGGGTGCGCCGCCGCCGCCAGGCGCACCGCGCGCGCCAGAATCGGCCGCAGGCTGCGCTGTCCGCCGAACGCATTCAGCGTCGCATCGTCGATCGCCAGCACGACCGAGGCAGGCTCGGCATCCGGCGCCGGATACAGCCCGAGCAGCCAGTCGTACATGTAGTCGTCGAACCGCGTCGCCGGAGAAGTCCACCCGCCCGCCACCGCGATGGCGAAGCAGAGTGCCAGTGCGCCCCAGTAGGCTGCGCCGCGAAGCCGCTCCTGCCATCGCCGCTTCAACAAGTGCCTTTCCCGCGCGGGCTAGACGGTCACCCAGGCCTGCTTCTGCGCGCTCTCGTGCACCTTCTCGAGCAGGTGCATGCCCAGCAAACCGTCGGCGAATGTCGGATATTCCACCGGCGCCGACGGATCCGCCACGCGCGCGTAGAAGCGCCGGAAGTTCTGCTTGTGCGTATCGTCGTATCCTTCGCCGTGGCCGCCCGGCAGGTCGGCGTAGCCTGCCGCCGCGGGCAGCAGCAGCGACGGATCTTTCACGATCAACTGGTTCGGCGTGTTGCGATGGCCGATCCATAACTCATCCGGCCGCTCCTGGTTCCACGCCGCGCCGCACCTGGTTCCGTAAACCTCGATCGCGAATTTGTTCTTGCACCCGGCCGACATCTGGCTCACCGTGAACGCGCCCCGCGCCCGGTCACCCAACCGCAGCAGCACGGCGCCGTAGTCTTCCGTCGTCACCGGCACGTCCACCGTGTCGGCGTGCGTCTTCGTCTTCGCCGTGAAGGTCTCCACCGCCCCCTTTGGCTTCTTCCGCGTCTTATGGAAGATCTGCAGGTCCGCGCAAAGCGAGGTGATCTTCATCCCCGTCACGTGCTGGATCATGTCCATCCAGTGGGAGCCGACGTCGCCCATCACCCGCAGCGGACCATTCTCTTCCGCCTCGATCCGCCAGTTCCAGTCCGTGTCATACAGAAGCCAGTCCTGCGAATAAGTCCCCTGCACGACGAGCACATCGCCCAATTCACCGGCTTCGATCATGCGCCGGATCTGCTGAACCACCGGATAGTAGCGCAGGTTGTGCTCGACGCAGTGGGCGAGCTTACGGCTTTCCGCCGCTTCCAGCATCTTCCGCGCTTCCGCGCTCGTCACGCAGAGCGGCTTCTCGCATAGGACGTTTTTGCCCGCTTCGAGCGCGGCCATCGCCATGGGGAAGTGCAGCGCGTTCGGCGTGAGGATATGAACGGCGTCAATGGACGGGTCGGCGAGAACTTCCTTGTAGTCGCCCGTCGCTTTCACTATGCCCTGCGACGCGGCAAAGGCTTGCGCCTCCTCGCGCGTAGCCGACGCCACGGCCGCCAGTTCGACGTTGCCAAGCCGGCGGACGGCGTCCGCGTGGACCTTGCCCATGAAGCCGGTCCCGATGAATGCGGTTTTCAATCTACGCATGTTGATGTTGTCTACCCTTTCGTTGCCGATATGGAAGTTGCTGCTGGTAAACTGAATTCTACAGGAATGGTCGTCAGGATACGACTCAAGCTCGGGCGCCGGAGGCAGGGCCCGAGCCCTAGGCGGCAAAAGGTCCTCCTGGCGGCAGCGGCTTTACTCCAACCCGCCGCCGTCATGGCCGGCGTCCTCGCCTTCTGGCGCTTCGGCGCCGATCTCCACCTGACCAGTAAGTTCGCCATTTCCAGTGGTCTTTTTTCCCATTGGCAAGTCTGGTTTGCCGCCTTTGTCATTACCGAAGGCGTTGCGTTCCTGTTAAATCGCGCCGCTCAGCCCCGGTCAAATCCCACGGCTCGCCAGGGAACCCCTGCTCCGCTGGCAAAATCCGGTTTCTAACTTTTCCGCGTACTTTCTTTTGGCTGCGTCCGGTGTCGTCCGCGCACGCCCCGGCATTTGACGCCGCCGTTCTGCAACGTTTGGAGAATAGCTTGCATCTACTCCAGTGAGAAGGGCAAAAACGATGCCAGCCAACCGCCTAGCCGAAACGTTCTATCCGTCCTGGATCCGGCCCATGGCGTCGGTTTGGACGGGAGAGCCGATCCTCGATCGCGAGGCGGTGCGCCACGTGCGGATTGCCGTCGATGTCGTTTCCTTTTTGGCGAATTCTCTCGCTGTTGCTTCGCTCACTCTGGGATTGTGGCGTCTTGCGGGCGACTTGAATCTGGCTGGACATTTCTTCATCGGTGAGGGGCTTTTCTCCCATTGGCAAGTCTGGATTGCGCTCGCCATGGCGTTGAAATTCGGGCATGTTTCGCTCGACCGTACGCTGGCCCGCGTACCGGGCGGCAAGCCGCGGGCGCGTTCCTGACGCCTTCTGTTATCCTGTAGCCAGAGTCCTGCTCCAGACCCATGGCGTATCGAGGCGGCCGAACCCGCACTCTCCAGTTTCTTTCTTCCGGGTGGTTTCCTCCCGCCACAAAGTGGCTTCTGATCGTCAACACGGCGATCTTCATTTTCACGTTCCTTTTCCATTCGTCGGCCCTGGTCCAGGAGGTCTCCGGCCTGATGGCGCTCACCCCGCGCGCCGCGGTCGAGATGTTCATGGTGTGGCAATTGGCCACATACATGTTTCTTCATGGCGGCTTCAGCCACATCATCTGGAACATG
>JAJYCN010000039.1 GCA_021778335.1 Acidobacteriota bacterium
TGGCCGAGGGCGGATTGGTGAGGGAAGTAGTAGCGGGCGAAGTCCTGGTCGACGACGCAGACGCGGCGGTTGGCGCGGGAGTCGGCGGAAGTGAGGAAGCGTCCTTCGAGGAGGGAGAAGCCCATGGCTTTGAAGTAGTCGCCGTCGGTCGAGTAAGAGTAGTGGCCGCGCGGGGATTCGCCGGGGTGGGGGCGGTAACCAACGACCGTGGCGGCGCTTTTGCCGCTATTGCCGCTCAGGGGAATGTTGGTGGCTGTGCCGGCGGCGAGGACTCCGGGTTGATGGGCGAGGGAGGCGAGGAGGCGCTGGTTGAACTCGAGGAGGGTTGAGACCGTGTGGTACCGGGCGCCTGGGAAGGAGAGTTGGCCGGTGAGGACGTGATCGGGGCGGAAGCCGGGCGGGACGGCGGCGGCGCGTTCGAGGCTGAGCGAGAGGAGGCCGGCGGTGGAGAGCAGGACGAGGGTGAGGGCGATTTGGGCGATGACGAAGGCGTGACGGAGGCGCTGGGCGGCGTGCGAGGCGGAGGCGCCGCGAGATTGGGAGGAGACGGCGGCGCTTAGGTGGGCGCGGAGGTTGAACCAGGCGACGGGGGCGGCGAGGATGAGGCCGAGGGCGAGGGCGGCGAGGAAGCCTGCGGCGGCGAGGCGGGGGTTGAAGGCGATTTGGGCGCCGAGGGGAAGGCGGTCCGCGCCGAGGGTGGAGAGAAGTTGGATGCCGGCGGCGCCGAGGGCGATGCCGAGGAGGGAGCCGGCGAGGGTGAGGAGCGTGGTTTCGAGGAAGACTTCGGAAGCCAGGTGGGCGCGGGTTGCGCCGAGGGCGTGGCGGACGGCGGTTTCGCGGGCGCGGCCGGCGGCGCGGATGAGGAGAAGATTGGCGAGATTGACGGCGCCGATCAGCAGGAGGAGGAGCGCGCCGGCCTGAAGTCCGATGAGGGTGGAGCGGATGGAGGCGATGTGATCGGCGTGGAGGGGGACGATGAGGGAACGGAAGCCGGCGGCGGCCATCATGGCGGCTTGCGGGTCCTGGGTTTCGAGGGAGGCGTTTTGCGCGTCGATCTGGGCCTGGGCTTGGGCGAGGGTGGCGCCGGGGCGGAGGCGGGCGATCAACTGGCGGGAGTTTCCGCCGGAGTGGCGGTTGAGGGAGCCGCGGTCGGCGAGGCTGGAGGAGAGCGGGACGTAGAGGCGGGATTCGGAGGAGAGGAAGCGGAAATCGGGCGGGAGGATGCCGATGATGGTGTGCGGGACGCCGTCGAGGGAAATCTGGCGGCCGATGGCCTGGGCGGGGGTGGAGAAGTAGCGGCGGAGGTATTGATCGGTGAGGATGACGGCGTTATCGGTTTCAAAGGTGAGTTCGCGATCGGTGAAGGAGCGGCCGATGGCGGGGCCGCGGCCGAGGGTGAGGAAGAAATCGGGGGTGACGCGGGTGACGGGTTCGCGCGCGGTGGCGCCGGGAAGGCCGGCGATGGCGGTTGTTTCCTGGTAGAGGGCGAGCGAGGAGAAGGCGGGAATGCGGCCGCGGCGCTCGTAGTAGTTGGCGATGGAGGAGCCGTCGCGGAGGACGCCGGCTTTGGGGTAGGTGTTGAAGATGGTGACGAGGCGGGCGGGATTTGGGAATGGGAGCGGGCGGAGGACGATCGCGTCGAGGGCGGCGAAGATGGTTAGATTTGCGCCGACACAGAGGGCGAGGGTAGCGAGAGCGGTGAGGGTGAAGGCGGGGGTTTTGCGGAAGAGGCGGGCGGCGTAGCGGAGCTGGCGGGCGAGTTCGTCGAAGGGGTGAAGGCCGCGGGACTGGCGGCAGTTTTCTTCGACGGTATTCCGCGGGCCGAATTCGAGACGGGCCCGGCGCGCGGCCTCGGCGGGCGGGAGGCCGGAGCGGACGAGGTCTTCGGTCGACTGCGCGATGTGGAATTCGAGTTCGCCGGCCATGTCGTGTTCGAAGCGGCGGCGCCCGCGGAGGGCGCGGAGGAGGGAGCGGAGGCGGGATAGCATGTCAGCCTTCGCCGGGGACGGCGTTGAGGGCGGCGGCGATGGCGGAGGCGAAGCGGTTCCAGCCGGCGGTCTCTTCGCGGAGGCGGCGGCGGCCGGCGGGGGTGAGCGAGTAGTATTTGGCGCGGCGGTTGTTGTCGCTCACGCCCCATTCGGCGGCGATGAGGCCCTGGTGTTCGAGACGGTAGAGGGCGGGGTAGAGGGAGCCTTGGGGGATGTCGAGCGAATTAGCGGAGATCTGGCCGATGCGGAGGAGGATGCCGTAGCCGTGGAGGGGGCCGAGGGAGACGGCTTTGAGGATGAGGAGGTCGAGGGTGCCGGGGAGGAGTTCGGCGGTTTTGGGCATGGGTTGGTTTCCTAGGTTAGCTAGGAGTGTAGCGCAGCTCTCCTAGTTTTGCAAGGGGAGCAGTTACTCGCCGGCCCAGTAGTAGGCGGGGCGGGCGTGGAGGGTGTAGCGGGAGTGGTCCGTCAGGGTGACGGCGATCTGGTGGAGGCCGGCGGGGGTGGTGGATGCGGGGGTGAAGCTGAGCAGGTATTGGCTGTGGATGTGGTCGCTTAAGCGGGTGATGAGGCGTTCGAGGGAGGAGCGGGTGACGAAGGAGAAGCGTTCGCCGCCGCCGGCCTGGACGAGGGCTTCGGCGGTATTGGTTTTGGCGAGGCGGCCGAGTTCGGTGAAGACGCTGAGGAGGCCGCCGCCTTCGGGGGGTTGGAGGTCGGAGGGGCGGGAGGCGAAGGCGGTGGCGTAGGCGGAGTAAGTGAGGGCGTAGACTTCGATGGCGTCGTGTTCGATGGCGGGCAGGACGTCTTCGATTTTGACTTTGCTGCCGCGGTCGCGGGATTCGCCGATGATGAGGAGGACGCGGCGGCGGCCGGATTCGGCGGCGAGTAACGGGATGGCCTGGTTGACGGCGTCGAGGAGGGTTCCGGAGATGGGCGGGCCGGGCTTGAGGCGGGCGAAGGCGGCGTCGAGGGAGGAGTCATTGGAGGTGAACGGTTGGAGGAGGGTGACCTGATCGGCGTAGCTGAAGAGAGCGAGGCGGGCGCGGTCGCCTCCGAGCATGGGGCCGAGCATGGAGGCGATTTTGCGGATTTTGACGAGGGCGGCGGCGGAGTTGCCGGAGGTCTGGACGGCGACGGCGAGGGAGATGGGGGCGTCGATGGTGTCGGTGGTGTCGAGGTGGAAGGGCTGGGGGACGCCGTCGCTCGATAGGGTGAAATCGGAGGGGCCGAGGCCGTCGACGGCGTCGCCGTGGTGGTCGAGGACGGTGACGGGGACCATGACGAGGGAGGCGCGGGCGCGGATGGTGGGGGTTTGGGCGGTGAGCGGGAGGGTCGCGAGGGCCAGCAGGAGGACGGGCATGACAGGCCGGCGCACGTCTCATGGTGGCACGGGATTAGGAGCCGGGCAGGGTTCCGGTGAGTTTGTGGGATTTCAGGTCGACGATGACGCGGTCGAGTGGGGATTTCGGGCTGGCGCTTTGGCTGTCGCCGGAGTGGAATTCGATGGTCAGCGTGGTGGGGCTGGAGACGATGCGGAGGTAGCCGTAGACGGAGAGGTATTTTTCCATCTGGACTTCGCCGGAGGCGTTGCGGGCGGGAGTGCGGACACCTCCGGTGGAGATTTTCTGCAGGTTGTGGCCGCCGCTGCCGGCGACGAGGTAAGGGATCTGGCGGCCGGCGACAGTGCGGGTGAAGCGTTGGTAGATGTGGGCGTGGCCGCTTAGAAAGGCGTCGGGGTAGAAGCCGGCCTGCTGGCAGCAGGTATCGATTTCGGCGAGCATTTTGGGGCTGCCGCCGTGGAGGCCGTCGCCGGAGAAGGGCGGGTGGTGGGTGGAGAGGAGGACTGCGCCGGGTTTGTTTTTGACGCGCTTCAGTTCGGCGGTGAGGAAGGTGAGCTGGTCGTCGCTGATTTGGGGGAACAGGCCCTTTTCGCTCGAGATGACGCCGGGATTTTCGAGCGCGTTGGAGTATAGGCCGATTAAGGTCACGTAGGGCGCTTCGAGGGTGAAGTAGACGCCGGGTTGGGTCATGGTGGTGCGGGCGAGGCCGCCGGCTTCGGGCGGGTGGTCGGGCGAGGCGGCGCAGAACTGAGCCCAAAAGGCTTGAAGGGTTGCGGTTTGGTCGCCGCGGAAGATCATGCCGTCGTGATTGCCGGGGATGGCGAAGATGGGGGCGGGGTAGTTGCGAAAGGGTTCGTAGAACTGCTCGTAGTAATACTCGGGTTCGCCGAAGTTGTAGACGACGTCGCCGAGGTGGTAGAAGAACTGGGGCTGGTCGGAGGCGGGGTCTTCAAAGTCAGCGACCATGGCGTCGACGACGCTGTTAAGGGTTTCGGGGCCGCGGGTGGGGCCGGTGTCGCCGGCCGAGTGGAAGACGATGTGGTCGGCCTGCTGGATTTGGGCGACGGCGCCGGCGCCGAGGACTTCATCGAGCGACATGATGGGCGGTGTGCGCGTGGGGGCGGGGACCGGCTGGGCCTTTTTGACGAGGAAATTGTAGTAGCGCGAGTCGGTGACTTTGGTTTGGAAATTGTTATCGAGGGGCTCGGGGGAGGGGTCGGAGAAGTAGCGTCCGCCGGGGCCGGGCGCGCCGGGGGCGGCGGCGGTCTGTTTTTTCGGAGGGGTGTGCTTGCGGGCCATGATGGTATGTGCGGATTGTAGCCGGGGACATTGCGCGACAAAATGAAAAAGTCGCGGAAATTCGATGAATGTTTCGTCAAAGGCGCTGCTTACGGGGTTGATCGACTACGCGGGATTGTTTCCGCCGGCCGGGCTGGGGATGGCGGAAGCGGCGGCGGAGTATGCGCGGGCGCTTAAATCGCCGTTCGGGTTTGCGGTGGGGCGGTTCGTGGTTCCGGCGGGGAGGCTGGCGGAGTTGGCGGAGGCGGCGCCGAAGCAGGGCGAGTCGTGGCGGCTGAGTGTGCTGGTGGAGGATCCGGGGCGGGCGCCGGCGGCGGGGCGGTTTGTGATCGACGCGGTTGAGACGAAGGCGCTCGATGCGGGTGTGGACGCCAGTGGGCGGATGGTGTTTGTGGAGATGCCGGCGGAGTTCGCCGGAGCCCTGGACGGGCTGGCCCGGAGGCCGGGGATGCGGGCGAAGATCCGGACGGGCGGTTTGACGGCGGAGGCGTTTCCGACTGTGGAGTGGGTGGCGTCGTTCCTGGTGCGCGCGGCGGTGCTGGGGGTTTCGTTTAAGGCGACGGCGGGGCTGCATCATCCGGTGCGCGGCGAGTATGCGCTGACGTATGAGCCGGGGAGCGCGCGGGCGGCGATGCATGAGTTTTTGAACGTGTTTCTGGCGGCGGCGTGCGCGTGGTTCGGGCAGAGCGAGACGGCGGTGCGGCGGATTCTCGAGGAGAGGGACGCGGGCGAGTTCCGGTTCTCGGACGGATTTGTGCGATGCTGCGGGGTGTCGCTTACGAGCCGGCAGGTGGAGGAGGCGCGGAGGAGTTTTGCGTTGAGTTTCGGGTCGTGCTCGGTTGAGGAACCCGAGCAGGGAGTGCGGGGGCTGGGTTTGCTATGAGTGCGGGAATGGCGATGCGGAGCTGGGTGGAGACGGCGAATGCGCCGGGCCGCGGGTTTGGGATCGGGAATCTGCCGTATGGGGTGTTCCGGCGACCGCCGGGTAAGGAGCGGCCGCGGATTGGCGTGGCGATCGGCGACCGGATTCTCGATTTGCGGGTGATGGCGCACGCGGGGTTCTTGCGGGGGTTGGGCGAGACGATTCGCGAGGCGTGCATGGCGGGCGAGCTGAACGGGTTGATGGCGCTGGGGCGCGGGGAGCAGGCGAGGCTGCGGGAGCGGTTGCGAACGTTGCTTGCGGAGGGCGGGCCGGACGAGGCAGCGGTGCGCGCGACGCCGGGGGCGTTCTGCTGGCAGCGGGAGGCGGAGATGCTCAACCCGGCGCGGATTGGGGATTACACGGATTTCTACGCTTCGTTGCATCATGCGACGCGAGTGGGGAAGCTGTTCCGGCCGGAGAATCCGCTGCTTCCAAACTACAAGTGGGTTCCGATTGCCTATCATGGGCGGGCTTCGTCGATTGTGATTTCGGGGACCGAGGTGCGGCGGCCGTGCGGGCAGTTGCCGGGGGATCCGCCGCTGTACACGGCGAGCCGGGCGCTCGATTATGAGCTGGAGCTGGGTTTTTTCATCGGCCGGGGGAACGAGTTGGGGGAGACGATTCCGCTGGGTGAGGCCGAGGAGCATGTGTTTGGGTTCTGCCTGGTGAACGACTGGTCGGCGCGGGACATTCAGAAGTGGGAGTATCAGCCGTTGGGGCCGTTTTTAGGGAAGAATTTTGCGACGACGATTTCGCCGTGGGTGGTGACGGTGGAGGCGCTCGAGGCGTACCGAGTACCGGCGGCGGAGCGGGCTGTGGAGGATCCGGCGCCACTGCCGTATCTGAGCGGGCCCGCGGGGCTGGGGCGGGATGCGTTCGATATCACGCTCGAGGTGGCGATCGAGACGGCAAGGATGCGGGAGCGGGGGATTGCGCCGGTGCGCGTGTCGAAGGCGAATGCGCGGGAGTTGTATTGGACGCCGGGGCAGATGGTGACGCACCATGCGAGCAACGGTTGCAATCTGCGGCCGGGGGATCTACTGGCTACGGGGACGGTGTCAGGGAAGGACGAAGAGAGCCGGGGGTGTTTGCTCGAGATCACCGGCGGGGGCGAGCCGCTGGTGCTGGGCGATGGGGAGACGCGGCGATATCTCGAAGACGGCGATGAAGTGATTCTGACGGGATACGCGGAGCGGCCGGGGCAGGAGCGGATTGGGTTCGGGGAGTGCCGCGGCCGCGTGGTCCGTTGAGGTTACTGGCCGAGGATGTTGAAGGTTGTGGTGCCTTCGACGCGGACCTTTTCGTAGGCGCCGAGCCACTCGCGGTGGTAGGGGTGCATGGCGTAGGCCTTCAGCGCGGCGGCATCCTTCATTTCCATGCAGACGCCGTACTGGCGCTCGGCGCCGTCGACGCTGAGCGGGTGGGCGAGCTTGCCATACCAGACTTTCGTGACACCAGGGACTTTCGAGGGGAGGGCGTCGGTCTTCTGGTAGAAAGCGTTCCAGTCGGCCTGTGAAGCGGTCGGGATGGCGGTGAAGGCGAAGCAGTGCATGAGCGCCTTTTCGCCGGCGCGCGCGGCGGGTGCGGCGAGCGTGGCGAGGGCGAGGGCGGCGACGGCGATGGCGCCGGGTTTCAGACGAATCATAGTTGGACCTCCGATGGTTGATGCTAGCAGGCGGGGTGGGGATTGGCGCAAGGGGGACACGCCAGAAGGATTAAGATCGGGGCAGGAGGGTGTATTTTCTATGACAGAAACTGCCGTACGGGTTCCCTTGATTGGCGAAGACGCGCCGCGGTTTGAGGCGGAGACGACACAAGGGTTCATCAAGTTTCCGGACGACTTCCTCGGCAAGTGGGTCATCTTCTTCAGCCACCCGGCGGATTTTACGCCGGTGTGCACGACGGAGTTCATTACGTTCGCTTCGATGCAGAAGGAGTTTCAGGCGATGAACTGCGAGCTGTTGGGCTTGTCGATCGACAGCACGTTCAGCCATATCGCCTGACCGCGGACGATCCGGGAGAAGGTGGAGTTTCACGGGATGAAGGACGTGGAGGTGCTGTTCCCGGTGATCTCGGATCTCTCGATGGACGTGGCGCGGAAGTACGGGATGGTGCATTCGGAGGTGAGCACGACGCAGGCGGTGCGGGCGGTGTTTGTGATCGATCCGAAGGGGAAGATCCGGGCGCTGGTATATTATCCGGCGTTGGCGGGGCGGAACCTGGAGGAGATTAAGCGGCTGCCGATCGCGCTCGAGACGGCGGATGCGCACGGGGTGGCGACGCCGGCCAATTGGAAGCCGGGGGAGGAAGTGATTGTGCCGCCGCCGGGTTCGTGCGGGGCGGCGAAGGAGCGGATGGCGGATAAGACGGTGCGGAGCCTGGATTGGTTTTTGAGCTTCAAGCGGATCGAGGAGGTGGGGGAGACGGCGCCGCGGGCGTAGGGGGTTGGGCGGGGCGTTTGTTCAGTGTTTGCGGATGTTCACGGAACGTGTACAATGGGCAAGAATGAACAAGCACCTGGAATCCGGATTGGGGAGGACCGGGGAACTGCGGATTCTTCATGAGGTGACGGCGGCGCTCCGGCAAAGCACGGGGATCAAGGCCGGGGTCCGGAGGGACGGGACGGTCGAGGTTTCCCTGGGGCGCCGGACGTACCGGTTCCGCGCGAGCGTGAAGACCGCGGACCGGTTTGCGATTCCCGCGCTGATCAAGGCCGAAAGCGAAAAGCGCGGCGAGCGAACATTGCTCGCCGCGTCTTTTGTTACACGCGAAGTGGCGGAGCGGTGCCGGAGGCTTCGTGTTCCGTTCCTCGATACCGCGGGCAACGCATATCTGGAAGGACCGGGACTGCTGGTTTATGTGGTGGGCCAGCCAAGGCCGGCCGGGCCCGACGCGCGGGATTATCGGGCGCTGAAGCCGGCGGGGCTGAGGATCGTCTTCGCGTTGCTGTGCCGGCCGGCGCTTGTCGAGGCGACCTACCGCGAGATCGCCGCGACGGCGGGCGTGGCGCTGGGGACGGTCGGCCCGGTGATGAAGGACCTCGAGGCGCGGGGGTATCTGCGTTTTCGCAAGGGTGCGGGCGGGAGACTGCTCGAACCGGCGCGCCTGGTGGAGGAGTGGGTGACACACTATCCGGCGGCGCTACGGCCGAAGCTGAATCCGAGGCGGTTTCGGGGCGATGGGGAGCGCCTGGCCAAGATGGATCTCGCCGGGCTGAAGGCGTGCTGGGGCGGCGAGCCAGCGGCGGCGAAGTTGACCGGGTATCTTAAACCGGCGGAGTTTACGATCTATGCGCGGGAACCGGTGGCGAAACTGGTTGCCGCGGCGCGGATGCGCGCCGATGGGGCGGGCAACGTCGAAGTGCTCGACCGGTTCTGGAATTTCGAGGGCGACGAGGAGGTTCCCGATGCCGTTCCTCCGCTACTTGCTTATGCCGATCTTCTGGCAACGCACGAAGGGCGGGATGTGGAAGCAGCACGGATGATCTATGAGCAACGGATCGCGCCGGGGTTCCGTGAGGCCGATTAAGCCGGTCGATCCGGTGATTGCGCGCGTGCTTCGGAGGCTCGATCCGATCGCGCAGGAGGCAGATTGCTCGTACTTTGTGGTTGGGGCCACGGCGCGGGATCTTCTGTTGGTGAACGTGTACGGCCTGTGGTCCGGACGCGCGACGCGGGATATCGACTTTGGGGTTGCGGTAGCGAGTTGGGACGGGTTCACCTTGTTGAAGCAGCGATTGACGGCCACCGGCGACTTTGTCCCGGAACGGCGCGCGCCGCGGCGGCTTCTGTACCGGGACGAGGTAGGCGGAGTCTCGATTCCGGTGGACCTGATTCCATTTCTGGGCGTCACATCCGCCGAGGGCACGATCGCGTGGCCGCCGAGCCGCGATATCGTGATGAACGTAGCCGGTTTTGAGGAGGCGTTGTCGACTTCCGTTCCGATTGAGATCGAAGACGGGCTGGCGGTGCGTGTGGCGTCGATTCCGGGGTTGGCGCTGCTCAAGCTGATCGCGTGGGCCGATCGTGGAACAGCGACGAACAAGGATGCCGCCGATCTGTACCGGCTTCTGACGGCATATGCCGATGCCGGCAATGTGGACCGGCTCTTTGACGAAGAGATGGACTTAGTCGAATCGGTTGCATTTGACCTGCCCTTGGCGGGGGCGGAGTTGTTAGGACGGGACGTAGCCCGCCTTTGTCCGGCGTCGTTGTTCGGGATGGCGAGGCCGGTTCTGGAGTCGGAGGCGAGCTTTGAGCGCCTGGTGAACCAGATGGTCGCTACGTCGGCTGCTTCGGGGGTGCTACTGGGGCCGGAGTTGGTTCTGAACTTGTTTCGCCGGGGGTTTTTGAGTGGAGCGGCGCCGGGTTAAGCCGTTGCTATACTAGAGGATTCTGAATTCCTGCGTTTTCCCCTGAGGAGTCTGAGTTTATGTTCGATTTGTTCCGCAGCCGAGACAAGGCTGTCCGCATTCTGCTGGGTGTGCTGCTTGGCCTGGTTGCGCTTTCGATGTTGGTGTACCTGATTCCGAACTATGGCGGCGGCGGGTCGGGCAGCGGGTACGACCAGGTGGTGGCGGAGATCGGCGGGCAGGACTTGACGCTGCGCGAGGTGGATGTGCAGATTCAGGCGATGCGGCGGAACCGGCAGATTCCGAATGAGCTGCTGCATGTGTACGTGCCGCAGGCGATCGACCAGATGATCACGGAGCGGGCGATGGCGTACGAGGCGAACCGTCTGGGTTACCGGGTGAGCGACGCGGAGCTGGCCAACACGCTGCAGGTGGTGATCAACTCGCAGTTTCACGACGTGGCGCTGTACAAGCAGTATGTCGAGCAGCAGGGGATGACGGTGCCCGAGTTCGAGGCGTCGATGCGGGAGAGCATGGCGACGCAGCGGCTGCGGCAGGTGGCGATGGAAGCGATCGTGGTGACGCCGAAGGAAATCGAGGAGGAGTACAACCGCGAGAACGCGAAGGTGAAGATCGAGTACCTGCTGTTCAGCGAGGCGACGCTGGGTAGTCAGATCAAGGTGAGCGACGAAGAATTGCACGCTTATTACGATCAGCACAAGGCCGCCTACCAGACGCCGCCGCAGCGGAATGCGACGGTGCTGGTGGTGGACCAGGCGAAGGTGGGTGGGACGGTTACGGTGCCGGACGCGCAGCTTCTGGCCTATTACAACGCGAACATCGATCAGTACCGGACGCCGGAGCGGGTGGACGCGCGGCACATTCTGCTGACGACGACGGGCAAGTCGAAGGCGGAGGCGGATAAGATTCACCAGCAGGCCGAGGATCTGCTGAAGCAGTTGCAGGGCGGGGCGGACTTCGCCGAGCTGGCGAAGAAGTATTCGCAAGATCCCGGTTCGGCGGCTAACGGCGGCGAGCTGGGCTGGATTGTGCGGGGCCAGACGGTGAAGCCGTTCGAGGACGCTGCGTTTTCGCTGAAGACGAAGCAATTGAGCGGGATCGTGACCACCGAGTACGGATATCACATTTTGCAGGTGATGGATCATCAGCAGGCGCAGGTGAAGCCGTTCAGCGAGGTAAAGAACGACATTGCGACGGCGCTGAAGAAGCAAGTGGTGAACCAGAAGATGCAGGACATCGCGAACAACGCGCAGGCGGAGCTGGTGGCGGCTCCGCAGACGGCGGCGCAGGTGGCGGCCAAGTACGGGCTGACGGCGATTCAGGCGCAGAAGCTGGGTCCGGCGGATCCGGTACCGGGGATGGTGTCGCCGCAGCTTACCTCCGCGATCGCGGGGCTGCAGGCGAACGGGGTGAGCCAGCCGGTGGCGATCGGGAACGACAAGCTGGCGTTTGCGGTGTGCACGTCGGTGATTGCGCCGCACCCAGCGGATTTCGGGGACGTGGTGAACGGGATCCGGCGGCAGTTGACAACGCAGAAGGCGCTGGCGCTGGCGGCCGAGGATGCGACGAAGGCGGGCAAGGAACTGCGCGACGGCAAGGACATACGGGCGGTGGCGAAGGAGTTTAAGGTGGAGGTGAAGACGCCGGAGCCGTTCGCGATGATTGGGGCGGTGGAAGGATTGGGACCGGCGTCGCTGCTGTCGGCGGCATTCACGCAGCCGGCGGGCGCGATTGTCGGGCCGGTGTCGGCGAACAATCAGGCGGTGGTGGCCAAGGTGGTCGAGCAGGTTCCGGCGGACATGACGAAGCTGGCCGCACAGCGCGACAGCATCATCGCGGAGATCAAGAACCGGAAGCAGCAGCAGAGGATGAGCTTGTTTGAGGACGCCATCCGGAGCCGGCTGGAGCAGGAAGGCAAGATCAAAATTCACAAGGACGTGATCCAGCGGCTGGCGGCGAGCTACCAGAGCTAAGCCGGCGCACGGCGCAATGCTTCACGCCTTTCTCGATTTTCTCCACACGCTGACGGACCCGGACCGTCTGATCCACCTGCTGAGCACGGTGGTGACGGGGTGGTACAGCTATGCGCTGCTGATGGCGGTGGTGTTTGTCGAGACGGGGCTGCTGTTCGGATTTGTGCTGCCGGGCGATTCACTGCTGTTTACGATCGGGGTGGTGACGGGTGCGGGGCGGCTCGATCCGCGGCTGATCGGGGTGGCGCTGTTTGTGGCGTGCATGGCGGGGGATTTCAGCGGGTATCTGCTGGGGCGGCGGGCGGGGAAGGCGGTGTTCAACCGGCCGGATTCGCGGTTCTTCAAGCAGGAGTATCTGCGGCGGACAGAGGCGTTTTACGCCAAGCACGGCGGCAAGACGATCATCTATGCCAAGTTTGTGCCGATTGTGCGGACGTTCGTGCCGTTTGTGGCCGGCGTAGCGCGGATGCCGTATACGCGGTTTCTACCGTTCGACCTGGTGGGCGGGGCGGGCTGGGTGGCGTCGATGGTGGGGCTGGGCTACGCGTTGGGCGACATTCCGTTTGTGCGGCGGAACTTCGACAAGTTTGTGATCGCGGTGGTGCTGATTTCGCTGGCGCCGCTGGTGCTGCACGGGCTCAAGGCGCGGCGGGCGCGTACGGTGGCCTGAGCGCTCCAGGCGTGGCGGAGTTCGGCGACGAAGGCTTCGGGGGAATTCACTTCGAGCAGCACGGTGGGCTCAGTTCCCTTGGACGGGAGCAGGACGAGGCGGCGGCTGCCGGCCTGGTAGAGGCGCACGGTTTCTCCATTGAGAACACGGAACCAGCCGGAGCGGTAATGGCTGTTGGCGAAGCCGTTGGTGCGGACGACGGGGCGCCAGGCGGGGTTGGCATCGAGATCGACGACGCGGACGTCCGAAGTGTCGATGGAGTCTGCGAATAGGGTGACGGGGTAGAAGCGGTCGTGGATGGCGAGGCTGTTGGGGGTGAGGGTGTAGTCGGGCGGGCCGGGCGAATAGGTGATGGCCAAGGCGACGAGGGCGGCCATGGCTCCGATGACGCCGGCGACGGCGGCAACGGCGAACCAGCGGAGGGCGGGGCGCGAGGGTATGGCCGCGGGGGAGGCGAGACTGGGAACGGATGAGGCAAAGGCCGCCCAGGGGTGGACGGCTGCCAGGAAGGCATCGACGTCGTCGGGGCTGAAAAGCGTTGTGCCGGCAACGGTCGAGAGGATGACGATATTGCGGCGGTTTGTGATGTACCAGCGGCTGGCGCCGAGTTTTGCCGTGCGGAAGAGGCCGAAGTAGCCGAAGAGGCCGCCGCTGGCCCAGAGGCGGATGCGGCCCGAGAGGTCTTCGGGGGTGGCGCGGCGGAGCTCACGGACTTGAGTGAGCGGGATGCGGCGGCCGCCTACGAGGCGATTGACGGTGATCGACTCGGCGGAAACCGAGTAGGAGCGCGGGGACCAGAGATAGGTGAGGAGGATGAGGGCGATGAGCAGAGCCGTGGCGACGGTGTTGTGAGTGAGCAGGCCGATCAGGACGGGCGCCAGGCACACGATGGCGGAGACGATGGCGGTGACGCGGTCGTAGGAAGCGGTGAAGGTAGTGGCCGGCATAGGCGCCGCCTACATTATCGTGCGGACTTAGCGAGTTCGTCGAGTGCGGTGCGGACGACGGGGTCGCGGCGGACGGCGACTTCGTCGCCTTTCTGGACGCCGCCGATCTGGGTTTGGATTTCCTCATTGAGGCGGCTGGTGAGCCAATCGCTTTCCGACTGCCATTCGGCGACGGAGGGCTGGATGCCGCGAGCGGAGGCGTAGACCTCGAATTCGTCGAGCACGTCGCCGGTGACGCGGAAAGAGGCGTCGGGTTTGTGGCGCTCGACGTAGTCGATGGCGAAGGAGGGGATGACGCCGCTGACTTCGAGGACCTGGTGGAGCCGGCTGGGGATGGGCGGCTCGGTGATGATGTCGGGCTGGATGCCGCCGCCGCCGTGGACGATGCGGCCGGAGTCGGTTTTGTACTCGGGGGCGGATTTTGAGAGCAGGAGTTGGGTGTCGTTGAGGGGATGCTGGATGGAGCGGCCACTGGGGGTGTAGTAGAAGGCGGTGGTGAGGGCCATGGCGGTGCCGCCGGTGAGGGGGTAGACGCTTTGGACGAGGCCTTTGCCGTAGGTGGGGAGGCCGATGACGACGGCGCGGTCGTGATCCTGGAGGGCGCCGGTGACGATTTCGGCGGCGCTGGCGGTTTTTTCGTTGACGAGGACGGCGAGGGGGAAGGTGTAGGGGGCGGCGAGGTTGGGGACGTCGACGTTTTTGTCGGCGCCGCGGCGGCCGCGGACGCTGAGGATACGCTGGCCGGGCTTGAGGAAGAGCGAGGCGGTTTGGAGTGCGGCTTCGACGACGCCGCCGGGGTTGTTGCGGAGGTCGAGGACGAGGCCGTGGAGTTTGGCGCCGCCGAGGGAGTCGATGGCCTTCTGGATGTCGTTCCCGGTCTTGGGGTCGAAGCTGGCGACGCGGACGTAGCCGATGGTGGGGGTGACCATGAAGGCGTGCTCGACACTGGGCGAGTCCATCAACTGGGGTTTGAGAGTGAAGGCGAGGAGGCGGGCGCTGCCGGGGCGGCGGACAATGAGGCCGGCGTCGTGCTGGCGGGCCTGGCCGAGGAACTGAATGATCTGGTCGAACTCGAGGCGGGCGAGGGCGACGTTGTTGACGGCGAGGATTTCGTCGCCGGGAGCGAGGCCGGCGCGGGCTGACGGCGTGCCCGGGAGGGCTTGCAGGATGATGACTCGGCCGGGGAGGACGCTGACGACGGTGCCGAAGCCTTTTTGCTCGCTCTGCTCCATGTGCTTGAGCTGGTCGAACTGGCCGGGGTCGAAGAATACGCTGTGGGGGTCGAGGGTGCGGAGCATGGCGGGGAGGGCTCCGTCGTAGATGGCGTTTTCTTCCTGGATGGGGTCGGCGGCGTGGGAACGGGCGGCCTGGAGGACGTCGAGGAAGCGTTTCACTTCGCGGTCGAGGTCGTTGGGGCCGGGCGAAACGGGGGCGGCCATCAGAAAAAGCAGCGGCAACAACATGGCCGTGGGTCAGCGCGCGTAGCGGAGCTGTTTTTTCCTTTCGTGGCGCTCGAGGGCGAGTTCGATGAGGCGATCGACGAGCCGGGACATGGGGAGGCCGGCGTGCTCCCACATTTTTGGGAACATGCTGATGGAAGTGAAGCCGGGGATGGTATTTACCTCGTTGATAAAGAGCTTGGCGGTGGCCGATTCCAGGAGGAAATCGACCCGGGCCATGCCTTCGCATTCGACGGCCTGGTAGCAGGCGACGGCGAGGCGCTGCATTTCGGCGGTCTGGGCCGGGGTGAGATCGGCGGGCAGGACGGTGCGGGCGGCGTCGAGGATGTACTTGTCCTCGTAGTCGTAGAAGTCGCGGGAGGGGAGGACTTCGCAGGGAGTGGCGGCGAGGGGCGAGTCGTTGCCGAGGACGGCGCACTCGAATTCGCGGCCGATGACGGCCCGTTCGAGGAGGATTTTGCGGTCGAACTCGAAGGCGAGATCGATGGCGGCTTTGAGGGCTGGGATACCGTTGGCGCGGGAGATGCCGACAGAGGAGCCGAGGTTGGCGGGCTTGACGAAGATGGGCGAGCCGAGTTCGGCGGTGATTTGCTCGAGGTTGGCTTCGGCGGGGGAGCGGAGGACGAGGTAATCGGTGACGGGGAGGGCGCGTTCGACGGCGAGGCGCTTCATGACTTCCTTGTCCATGGAGACGGCGGAAGCGAGGACGCCCGCGCCGACGTAGGGGAGTTCGGCGAGTTCGAGGAGGCCCTGGATAGTGCCGTCCTCGCCGAACGTACCGTGAAGGATGGGGAAGACGACGTCGATTTCCGGGTTGCCGCCGGGTTCGGGGACGATGGGGCGGGGGTTCCACTTGCCTTCAGGCGAGATGCGGTAGTGGATGACTTTGTAGCGCTCCGGGTCGAGAGCTTCGAGGACGGAGGCGGCGGAGCGGAGCGAGATTTCGTGTTCGCCGCTGCGGCCGCCGTAGATCACGGCGACTCGGATTTTCATAAGATTCGTTTCCCCAAGGCGGACATTATGAGTTCGACGGCGAGGGAGGCGGTGCGGTTAGCTTCGTCGATGACGGGATTCACTTCGACGGCTTCGAGGGCGAGGAGTTTGCCGGAGTCGCAGATCATTTCCATGATGAGGTGGGCTTCGCGGTAGGTGAGGCCGCCGCGGACGGGGGTGCCGACGCCAGGGGCGTCCTGTGGGTCGACGGCGTCCATGTCGAGGGAGACGTGGAAGCCTTCGGTCCCTTCGCAGGCGCGGAGGATGGCTTCGTCCATGACGGAGCGGAGGCCGCGCTCGTCGATGTCGCGCATGGTAGCGACGTGGACTTGGGCGGCCTGGACGTTGGCGCGTTCGGTTGAGTCCACGCTGCGGATGCCGACTAAGACGACGTTAGCGGGGTCGACCTTGGGCGAGAAGCCGCCGATGGAGGTGAGTTCAGCGGGGCCGAGGCCGACGCAGCATGCGAGCGGCATGCCGTGGACGTTGCCGGAGGGGCTGGTTTCCGGGGTGTTCATGTCGGTGTGGGCGTCGATCCAGAGCAGGCCCATGCGTTTGCCCCGGCCGCGGAGATAGGAGGAGACTCCGGAGACGGTGCCGACGGCGACGGAGTGATCGCCGCCGAGTACGAGGGGAAATCGGCCATCGCGCATAACCTGTTCGACGCGGGTGGCGAGGGTTTGGCAGGCGGCGGCGATCTGCGGGAGGTAGTGGGCGCGAGGATGGCCGGAGGGTTCGGCCTCGGGTTGGGCGACGGGGATGTTGCCGAGGTCTTCGACCTCGTAGCCGAGGGCGGCGACGCGGGAGTTGAGGCCGGCGAGGCGGACGGCGCTGGTTCCCATGTCGACGCCGCGGCGGCCGGCGCCCAAATCGAGCGGTGCGCCGAGGATTGCGATTTTCGAGGAAGGCATCGGGTGGTGCTGCCTCTTGCTAGGGACGCGTCCGGTAGATCATGCGTGGATAGGCGATGGTTTCGCGGATGTGTTCGAGGCCGCACATCCAGGCGACGAAGCGCTCGACACCCATGCCGAAGCCGGCGTGAGGGACGGAGCCGTATTTGCGGAGATCGAGATACCACTCGAAGGCTTCGCGCGGGAGTTTGTGTTCTTCCAGGCGGCGGAGGAGGAGATCGAGATCGTGGATGCGCTGGCCGCCGCCGACGATTTCGCCGTAGCCTTCCGGGGCGAGGACGTCGACGCCGAGGACGACTTCGGGGCGCTGCTCGTCGGGCTGGAAGTAGAAGGCTTTGACCTGGGCGGGGTAGCGGTCGACCATGACGGGGCGGTCGTAATCTTCGCTGAGCAGGGTTTCGTCGGCGCCGCCGAAGTCGCCGCCCCAGGTGATTTCGCTGCCTTTTTGTTTGAGGCGCTCGACGGCTTCGTCGTAGCTGATGCGGGGGAACGGCGCGCGGATGGCTTCGAGTTTGCTGATGTCGCGCTCGAGTTCGGTGAGTTCGGCGCGGCGGCGTTCGAGGACGCGGCCGGCGACGAAGACGATGAGTTCTTCGGCGACGCGCTTGACGTCTTCGAGGTTGGCGTACGCCATCTCGGGCTCGACCATCCAGAATTCCGTGAGGTGGCGGCGGGTTTTCGACTTTTCGGCGCGGAAGGTGGGGCCGAAGCAGTAGACCTTGCCGAAGGCCATGGCGTTGGCTTCGTTATATAGCTGGCCGGACTGGGTGAGGTAGACCTTTTCGCCTTCGAAGTAGTCGACCTCGAACAGGGTGGTGGTGCCTTCGCAGGCGGCGGGGGTGAAGATGGGCGTGTCGACGAGGGTGAAGCCGTTGGAGTCGAAGTAATCGCGGATGGCGCGGATGACTTCATGGCGGACGCGGAGGATGGCGTGCTGGCGGCGGCTGCGGAGCCAGAGATGGCGGTGGTCCATCAGGAAGTCGACGCCGTGATCTTTGGGGGTGATGGGGTAGGGGTCGGACTCGGGGACGCGCTGGAGGATTTCGGCGCCCTCGACGTCGAGTTCGAAGCCGCCGGGGGCGCGGTTTTCGGCGCGGATGCGGCCGCGGACGATGAGGGAGGATTCCTGGGTGAGGTCTTTCAGGGCTTCGAAGAGCGCTTCGTCGAGTTGGTTTTTGACGGCGACGCACTGGATGATGCCGGCGCCGTCGCGGAGAAGCGGAAAGCAGATTTTGCCACCGCGGCGGAGGTTGTAGAGCCAGCCGGCGATCTCGACGCTTGCGCCTGCGTGGGCGGCGGCGTCGCGGATCGAGATGCGGGGAACGGATTCAGACATGGCCGGATTAAGCGGTTTCGAGAAGGGCGAAGGTATCGCGGGCGGCTTCGATCGGATGCGCGACGCCCCGCGGCTCGCGGAGTTCGAGCAGCAGCGGGTACTGATCGGGATGGCTTCGAAGCAGTTCCATCGTTTTCTTCCAGTCGATCGAGCCACCGCCGGCGAAGGGGAGCAGGTGCTGATCGCTCGCGCCGTCGTTGTCGTGCAGATGCGTCGAGCGCAGACGGCTTTCCATGAGGCGGAATGCCGCCTCGACCCCTTCCTTCATATTCGCATGACCCACGTCGAGGCAGAATCCGAGGTTGAGATGGGTGATGTCGAGAAAGAGGCGGAGGCGTTCAGCGCTCGATAGTTCATTCGGGGTGTTTTCGAGCAGGACTTCGACGCCGCGCTGGCGGGCGAAGAGGCTGAGTTCCTCGAGCGTGGAGAAGCCGGCGTCGACGCGCGCGTCGGAGTATTCGGTTCCGCCGGGGCCCAGGTGGAGGATGAGGTAGCGGAAGGGGATAGTCTCGGCGATTTCGAGGGTGCGTTTGATTTCGTCGACGGCTTCGAAGCGCCTGACTTTGATGGGATCGGTGATGTCGATGATGGACTGCGGACCGCTGCGGCCCCAGATTTCGTCGGTGTACATGGGGGCGTGGACGGAGTGGAGTTTGAGCTCGGAGTCGTGGAAGAAGTGGCCGAGTTCGTGGATCTGGGCGCGGTCGCGGTAGTCGAGGTGCTGGCGGGCGCAGAAGATTTCGATGGCCGGGATGCCGGCCTGCCAGACGCGTTCGAGCCAGACCGTGGTTAAACGGTGATTTACGAAGAGGTGTGTTGAGAGAACGTGTTGCATTAGTATCCTGCCGCCAGTCCGCCGGGCGCCCGGCCATCGGTGCCGCCTTCGAGCCAGGTTCCAGTATTCACGATTGCTTCGACGCGCGCGACGCCGGAGACCTGGCCGAGTTTGTAGCCCATCGCTTCGAGCAGGCGCGCGGTATCCGGGCTGATGCCCGGTTCGAGGAAGAGCGTGTCGGGCAGCCACTGGTGATGGAAGCGCGGCCAGTCGATGGCATCCTGCACATTCATGTGAAAGTCGACGACGTTTAGCATCACTTCGAAGACGCCGTTGACGATGCGCGAGCCGCCGGGGGCGCCGAGGACGAGGAAGGGCTTGCC
Source organism: Acidobacteriota bacterium (assembly GCA_021778335.1). Lineage (GTDB taxonomy): Bacteria > Acidobacteriota > Terriglobia > Bryobacterales > Bryobacteraceae > JAJYKC01. The sequence continues at coordinate 19,367 of JAJYCN010000039.1, forward strand.
GTCTTTGAGCAGCATGGTGGGGGTCATGGAGGAGAGGGGGCGCTTGCCGGGCTGGATGCCGTTGGCTTCGCCCTGGACGAGTCCGAACATGTTGGGGGCGCCGGGTTTGGCGGCGAAGTCGTCCATTTCGTTGTTCAGGAGGAAGCCGGCGCCCGGGACGGTGACGCCGCTGCCGTAGCCGCCGTTGAGGGTGTAGGTGACGGCGACGGCGTTGCCGGCCGAGTCGATGACGTTGAAGTGGGTGGTGTCGGAGCTTTCGTGGAGGAGGGCGGCGAGTTTGCCGGGGCCGATTTCGGTGGAGGGCGTGGCGTGATTGGCGAGGATGGTGGCGGCGCGGGCGTGGAGGTAGCCGGGGTCGAGGAGTTGGGCGATGGGCGCGCGATGGAAATCGGGGTCGGCGAGGTATTCGTTGCGGTCGGCGTAGGCGCGGCGTTCGACTTCGGCGACGTAGTGGATGGCGGCGGCTGAGCCGGCTCCGGATTGTGTGTAGTGGGAGCCTTCGAGCATGCCGAGCATCTCGAGGATGCCGACGCCGCCGGAGCTGGGCGGGGGCGAGGTGAGGACGGTGTAGCCGCGGTAGGAGCCGGTGAGCGGTTTTCGCTCGATTGCGCGGTAGTTGGCGAGGTCGTCGAGGGTGATATCGCCACCGTTGGCGCGCATGGCGGCGTCGATGAGGCGGGCGGTCTCGCCGTGGTAGAAGTCCTTGGCGCCGTTTTTGCGGATGCGTTTCAGCGTGCGGGCGAGGCCGGGCTGTTTGAAGACAGTGCCGGGTTCGCGGAGGGCGCCGTTGTTGAGGAAAATGCGGTTGGAATCGGGGAATTGCGAGAGGAGTTCTTGGGAGCGGCGGAGGGATTCGGACAGGGCGTAGGAGACGGGGATGCCGCGGCGGGCGAGTTTTTCGGCGGGGGCGACGACATCGGCCCATTTTTTCGTGCCGTACTTTTCCATGGCGAGGGCGAAGCCGGCGACGGAGCCTGGGACGCCGGAGGCGCGCCAGCCGACGAGGCTGCCTTTGGTGAGGTTGCCGGCGGAGTCGAGGTACATGTTGCGAGAGGCCGCGTGGGGGGCCATTTCGCGGAAGTCAATGAAGGTGGAGCGGCCGTCGGCCATGTGTATGAGCATGAAGCCGCCGCCGCCGAGGTTTCCGGCGAAGGGGTAGGTGACGGCGAGGGCGAAGCCGACGGTGACGGCGGCGTCGACAGCGTTGCCGTCTTTCTTGAGCATGGCGACGCCGGCGCGGGTGGCGATGGGCTCCTGGCCGGTGACCATGGCGTGGCGCGCGTGATAGGGTTCGCGAGCGCGGAGCGGCACAGCGAGAGTCGGAGTGAGAAGAACCGCGGCGAACGCCGCCGTGAGGCGCATGTCTCTTGATTTTACTATTCGGCGGTTTCGATCCCCCGGCTGAGGCGGGCGGGGATGGCACGAAGCCAGCGGCGCGCGATGGCGCATTCCTCGCGCGTAGGGACGCCGAGAGCGGCGACGGCGGCGAGGTAGACGGCGAGGTAGACGGCGCCGCAGAGGGCGAGGATGTCGAAGGGGCGCCAAGCGAGGAGGTAAGTTCGGAGGAATCCGGTGGTGGCGGCGGCGGCGGCGGAGGCGAGGATGAGTTTGAGGGGGTCATTCAAAAGGCGAAGGTCGGCGCGGCGGACGCCGACGACGCGGGCGAGTCCGGTGACGACAACGGCGACCTCGATAGCACGGGCGGCGACGACGACCGAGATGGCGCCGAGTCCGCCGAAGCGCGTGGTGGCGACCCGGAGTCCCAGGACCAGCATGACGAAGATGGCGATGCGGATGCGAACGAGGGCGGAGTGAAAGCTGGTGTAGGCGCGGACGACCGGGTCGGTGACGAGGGCGGCGAGGGGAAGCAGGAGGAGATTGACGCGGAAGATGGGAACGGCGGCTTCGTAGCGGTGGGTGAAGAGGAAGACGATGAACTCGCGGCTGGTAATGAGGAGGAGGCCGGCGGTGGGGAAGAGGACGGCGCCCATTTTGCGCCAGACGGCGGACCAGAGCCGTACGACTTCGCGGTGGTCGCCGAGTTTCTGCAGAACGCTCATGCGGGGGATGGCGACGGAGCCTACGGCTTCATTGAGGATGCCGGTGAGGGGGACTTCGAAGGTGCCGTAGGAGTAGATGGCGAAGGCGACGGTGCCGTCGATGTGGGAGACGAAGTAGTTGTGGAGATCGACCTCGACATAGAGGAGGATGCCGGCGAGGCCGAGGGGGGCGGCGTAGCGGAGTTGGCGGCGGGCCATCGGCCAGTCAAAGGACCGCCAGAAGGCGGGATAGCGGCGGGCGGCGTACCAGATTGTGGCGGCCGAGAGGATGGCGCCGTGGACGATGAGTGCCCAGAGGAGGGAGCGGACGGTAGCGAAGATGAGTCCGGCGGCGGTCATGAGGACGCCGCGGCTGAACGAGAAGCCGATGACGAAGGCGGTGGCGGCCTTCATTTCCTGGCGGGCGAGGCTGATGGGTTCGCCGCAGGAGCCAAGCATGAAGAGGGCGACGGCGACGCCGAGCAGGGGCGCGTATTGCGCGACGGCGGTGTTGCCGAGCACGAAGACGAGGACGCCGGGGTAGGCGATGAGGAGCAGGGACGCGACGAGCGCGATGGCGATGCTGTAGGAGAAGACGTTGAGGACGACCTGCGGGCCACGGTCGGGCTCGCGGGGGATGAAGTAGTAGGCGCTGGTGGCGACGCTGAGCGGCAGGACGGTGACGAGGGTGGCTATGACGAGAGCGACCTGCTGGAAGACGCCGACCTCGAAAGGGGACATGCGGCGGACGATGACGAGGGGCAGGGCGAGGGTGGAGGCGAAGGCGACGGCCTTGGCGAGGACGATCAGAGAGGCGCGGCGTGTGAGGTTGGGAGCGTGTTGCAAAGTCGGGCCGGGAGCGCGGGGGATGTTCCAGGCGGCGCCGGCCGCAGCCCGCATCGTCCTAGTATCCCACGGGGGCCGGAGCCGGAGCGCGCTACACTGGGCGATTCGGGGTGGATTCATGAAATTTGCCGCAATGGCGGCATTGGCGGCGCTTCCGGCGTGCGCTTTTGCCCAGAATGGAACTCAGGACAGCAAGATGGACATTCGCATTCCTTACGAGAAGTTCGTTTTGAAGAACGGGCTGACGGTGCTGGTGCACGAAGACCGCAAGGCGCCGATCGTGGCGGTGAACGTGTGGTACCACGTCGGCTCGAAGAATGAGAAGCCGGGCCGGACGGGGTTTGCGCACCTGTTCGAACACCTGATGTTCGGGGGCAGCGAGCATCACAAGAGCCAGTTTCTTCCGGCGATGGAGGAGATCGGCGCTACGGACCTGAACGGGACGACGAACGAGGATAGAACAAATTATTTTGAAAATGTTCCGGTGTCGGCGCTTGACTACACGCTGTGGATGGAGTCGGACCGGATGGGGCACTTGCTGGGGGCGATCGACCAAAAGGTGCTGGACTTGCAGCGTGGCGTGGTGCAGAACGAGAAACGGCAGGGCGAGGACCAGCCGTACGGCAAGGTGGATGAGATGATCACGGATAACACGTACCCGAAGGGGCACCCGTATTCGTGGACGGTGATCGGTTCGATGGAGGATTTGAACGCGGCATCGCTCGACGACGTGAAGCAGTGGTTCCGGACTTACTACGGGCCGTCGAACACGACGCTGGTTCTGGCCGGGGACATCGACGTAAAGACGGCGCGGGAGAAAGTGGAGAAGTACTTCGGGGACATTCCGCCGGGGCCGCCGATCGCGCATCAGGAGGCGTGGATCGCCAAGCGGGCGGGGACGCACCGGCAGCGGGTGCAGGACCGGGTGCCGCAGGCGCGGGTGTACATGGTGTGGAACATGCCGCAGTTCGGATCGGCGGACGCCGATTACCTGGACCTGGTGAGCGACATATTGAGCCAGGGCAAGACGTCGCGGCTATATAAGCGGCTGGTGTACGACGACCAGACGGCGACGTCGGCGATGGCGAGCGTGGACCTGAGGGAAATCGCGGGACAGTTCCAGATTTCGGCGACGGCGAAGCCGGGCGGGAACCTGGAGCCGATTGAGAAAGCGATCAACGAAGAGATGGCGCGGTTTCTGCGCGAAGGTCCGACCGCGGAGGAACTGGAGCGGGTGAAGACGCAGTACCGGGCGAATTTCATTCGCGGGATTGAGCGGATTGGCGGGTTTGGCGGCAAGAGCGACCGACTGGCGATCGGGCAGGTGTTTCTGGGGAATCCGGACGCCTACCGGGTTTCGCTCGACCGGGTGGCGCGCGCGACGGCGGAGGATCTGCGGGGCGCGGCGCAGCGTTGGCTGAGCGATGGCGTGTATGAGCTTGAGGTGAATCCCTTCCCGAGCTATGCGGCAGTACCCGAGGGAGCGGACCGGAGCCATCCTCCGGCGATCGGGGCTCCCCCGGCGCTGCGTGTTCCGGCGGTCGATCACGGGAAGCTGTCGAATGGGATGAAGGTGGAGCTGAGCGAGCGGCACGAGTTGCCGGCGGTGGATTTCTGGCTGGTGTTCGACGCCGGATATGCGGCCGATTCGCTGGCGACGCCGGGCACGGCGAAGCTGACGGCAGCGACGCTGGTGGATGGGACGGACCGGTACAACGCGCTCGAGATCAGCGAGAAGCTGCAACTGCTGGGCGCGCGGCTGAGCGCGAGTTCGAACATCGACCAGACTACGGTGTACCTGAGCGCGCTCAAGGAGAAGCTCGATCCGTCGCTCGATTTGTTCGCCGACGTGGTGCTGCATCCGTCGTTCCCGGCCGCGGATTTCGCGAGAGAGAAGAAGCTGCAGCTTGCGGCCATCGAGCGGGAGCGGGTGACGCCGATTCAGATGGGGCTACGGGTGCTGCCGGCACTGATTTATGGCAAGGGGCACGCGTACGGCAACCCGTTGACGGGGTCGGGCAGCGCGGCGAGCGTCGACAAGATCACGCGGGAGGACCTGGTGCGGTTCCACGACATGTGGTTCCATCCGAACAGCGCGACGCTCATCGTGGTGGGTGACACGACGATGGCGGATCTGCTGCCGGAACTGGAGAGGGTGTTCGGGGCGTGGAAGCCGGCGGAGTTGCCGAAGAAGAATATCGCGCGGGTGGCGCCGCCGGCCAAGCCGGTGGTGTATCTGATGGACCGGCCGGGCGCGGAACAATCGGTGATCTTCACGGGCGGGATTGCGCCGGACGGGGGGCATCCGCAGCAGACGGCAATCGACATCATGAACGACGTGCTGGGCGGGACCTTCAGTTCGCGGATGAACATGAACCTGCGGGAGGACAAGCACTGGTCGTACGGGGTGTTCAGCCTGGTGCTGCCCGCCGAGGGGCCACAGCCGTTCTTGACGATTTCGCCGGTGCAGACGGACAAGACGAAGGAGTCGGTGGAGGAAGTGCAGAAGGAGCTGGAAGGCATTGCGGGCTCGCGGCCGGTGACGGGGCAGGAGTTAAAGCTGGCGCGGGACCACGCGATTCTGGAGTTGCCGGGGTCGCTCGAAACGCGGTTCGGGTGGGGCATGCAGTTGGCGCGGCAGCTTCAGCTCGGAGAGCCGGACAACTATCTGGATGTGTTCGCGCGGCGGGTGCGGGAGCTGAACGCCAGAGAGGTGGAGGATGCGGCGAAGGCGGTGGTGCAGCCGGAGCATTTGATCTGGGTGGTGATCGGGGACAAGGCGAAGATCGAGCCGGGGATCAAGGCGCTGGGGATTGGCGAGATCCACTATATCGACGGGGACGGGAATCCGGTCCGCTGAGCGGGGCGGGCGACGATGAGCCACCAACGCTCGCCGTTCGGGCGTTCGACGAAGTGGTCGTCGCGGCTGAGGATCTCGAATTGTGATGCGCCTAGTTGCGCAGCGGCGTTGGCGGGCGGGACGACGTGGCTGGCCTGATTGGCGTCTCCGGACGGCGGGGCGCTACGGTCGAGCAGGACGAGGCGGCCGCCGGGCCGGAGCGCGCGGGCGATGTGGCCGAGGATGACGCCGGGTCTTTCGAACTCGTGGTAGGTCTTGGCCACTAAGACGGCGTCGACGGCGCCGGCCGGGAGGTTGGGGTTGTCGGGGTCGCCAACGATAAGACGGAGATTGTGATCGTTGTCGAGTAGGGCGCGGAGCCAGAGGGCGGCGAGAGGTCTGTAACGAAGATCGACGGCGAGGACATGGCCCGACGGACCGACGATGGAAGCGAGTTTCAAAGAGAAGTAGCCGGGTCCGCAGCCGAGGTCGGCGACAGTAGCGCCGGGATGTAAGGCGAGTGCGGCGAGTGCGGCGGGGGTGCGTTGCCAGCCGTCGCGCGAGCGGTCCACGGCGTTGAGCTGCGAGAGCGTGTTGTGGCTCCAGAAAGCGCCGCCTACGGCGATGATGCAGACCAGCCCGGCGGCCGGGAGCATCCGTGAGCGGGCAGGAGACGTGTTGCCCATTCCTCTTTCAACTTACGCCTGGAGGCCGGCTACTTGTAGGCGGGGATGCCGGTGACGCGTTCGCCGAGGACGAGGGTGTGTATGTGGTCGGTGCCCTCGTAGGTTTTCACGGTTTCGAGGTTACAGAGGTGGCGCATGATGGGGTAGTCGTCGATGATGCCGTTGGCGCCGAGGAGGTCGCGGCTCAGGCGGGCGCATTCGAGGGCGATGGCGACGTTGTTGCGCTTGAGCATCGAGACGTGGGCGGGTTCGAGCTTGCCCTGGTCCTTGAGGCGGCCGGCGTGGAGGGCCAGGAGCTGGGCCTTGGTGATTTCGCTGATCATCCAGGCGAGTTTTTCCTGGACAAGCTGGTGGCCGGCGATGGGCTTGCCGTCGAACTGTTTGCGGAGGATGGCGTACTGGCGGGCGGTTTCGTAGCAGTCCATGGCGGCGCCGCTGACGCCCCAGCCGGTGCCGTAGCGGGCTTGGCTGAGGCAGGCGAGCGG
>JAJYCN010000040.1 GCA_021778335.1 Acidobacteriota bacterium
GGCGGGTGCGGCCGGCGGCGAGAAAGGTCGCGTTGCCGGAACTGCTGCTTGCAAGTACGCAGAGCTTGACGATGCCGGGCCTCCTGGTTCATTGTGCCGGGGCGGGGGCGGGGAAGTAAAGGGGTGGGGGCCACTCCTGTCTAATTCTCGCCACGGGGCAGGAGATCGCTTGCGCCGTTGGCAGAGTTCCCCCCCGTGTACGCACCGCCCAGCGGGAATGGCGCGCGGTGCTACTCGAATTGATCCGCGGACTCCTGCATTCGCCACGATCGGATTCGCGGCCGTTCGAACCGTATTCGTGCGTTGGCGGGTTACGCAGTGATCCGTTATCTGGAACTCACCTCGGAAATTCTCTTTCGGTTCAGATGGTACAATGACCGAATAGCTCGAACCGTTGACGTTCCTTGCTCTCGGCGGTTCGGCTCGTTCGTTAGCCATCCGAGCCTGCCTCATATGAAGCGGCCGCAAACCGGATCCTCGATCAAACCCGCAATCCCGCGATCGGGCTTGTCCGCAGGTAAGTCCCCATCCGCGCTTTATCCCGACATCCTCCGCCTCGAGGATACGCGGTCGCTCCGGCATTTCATGTTTCTCGTGGCGGAGTATGCCGGCGTCGGTGCGGCGACGCTGTTCGCCTTCGCCTGGGCCTATCGACTCACGAGTTTCGATCTGTCGCGTCCATTTTCGAGTTTCGTGAGTGACGGCATCCTTTCCCTGTATACCGCCCGGATGTTGGGGGAGGGCCATTTATTCGTCAATCCGCGGGTTGGGGCGCCATTCGGCCTCGCATACTACGATTTCTATCAGCCCGATTATGTACATCAAGCGATGTTGTGGGTGCTCGAAAGACTTGCTGGGAATCCAATGGTTGCGGTGAATGCATTCTATATCCTTGGATACTTGTTGATATCCGGGAGTGCCTATTATGTTTTGCGCCGGTTTAGCGTTTCTAGAGTGATTTCGGCGATATGCGCGATCTTGTTTGCATTCACGCCGTCGCATTTGCTGCGCGGCGAGGCTCATTTGTTTCTGTCTTCGTACTGGATTGTGCCTTGGGTCGTTCTCCTGGTGCTCCAGATCATGGACGGACGGATGTGGCCACGACCGGGTAGGCGGGGCGGCCCGGGAGGCGAGGGGCAACCGGGGCGAGGGGAGCGTCCGTCACGATCCTTCGTGGTTTGGGCGCTGGGGCTCTCGGTCGTTGCCGGCGGGAGCGGAGTTTACTACTGCTTCTTCTCTTTGATTTTTCTTGCCGTCTCCGGGGCCGTTGCGTTGCTGATGCGGCGCGATTGGCGCTGCGCGGGGCTCGCGGCTTCGTGCCTATCGGTGTCCCTTGCCTGCCTGCTCATCGCGTTGACGCCGGTGATCCACTACAACGCCCAAAACGGGCGGAACCCAACCGTCGCGGCCCGAGATGTGGGACAGACGGACGTGCTGAGCTTGAAGATTGCGGACCTATTCCTTCCCGGCTTCGCGCACCCGATCCCCGCTTTTCGAAATCTGACACAGAGATATCTGTCGAGCGACCCGGCGCTGCTAGGGAACGAAAGCCAATTTGCCGCGCTTGGGGCGGTTGCGGCTGCCGGGTGCTTGGTCCTTCTTGTCGCCGTCCTTGTTGGGTTCCCCGGCCGCCCCGTTCTATTGCAGCGGTTGGGCGTTCTGAATCTCGCTGGGCTGTTGGCCGGAACGACGGCGGGATTCGGCACGCTATTTGCACTCGTTGTGACGCCGGAACTTAGGTGCCTGAATCGGATATCGTTCTTCCTGGCATTTTTCTCGTTGAGTGCTGTAGCCATCTGCCTGGAGTATCTGCGCCGCCGCTTCTCCCGGGTGCGCGGCGGTTGGTTGGCGGTGGCGGCCATATGCCTGGTAGCGGCGGGATTATACGACGAGGCGCCCGGCGGCTTGGTTGAGACGCGCAAAGCCGCTGGAGCCGAGTACGACGCCAGTAGAGAGTTTGTATCTCGGGTAGAGGACGCCATTCCGGCCCGGTCCGCGGTCTTGCAACTCCCGTTTCAGAGCTTCCCCGAAGCGGCTCCGGTTTTTCGGATGACGGGTTATGATCACCTGCGCGGCTATGTGCTTTCCTCGACTTTGCGTTGGAGTTATCCGGTGATGAGAGGTAGGTATGGCACGGACTGGATGGGTTGGCTGTGTACGCGACCGGCGCACGATTTGCTTGTGGAGGCGCTAGAGGCGGGTTTTGCGGGGCTGTACATCGACCGCTGGGGCTATGCGGACCAAGCCGCCTCGCTGGAAGGGCAGTTGCGAGCCGAACTTCAGATGAGTCCGATGGTAAGCAGCGACCGGCGGTTCGCCTTTTACGATATCGCGAAAGCGCCACCGCGCCTCTTGGAGGCTGCCCACCGCACTATCGTTCCGTTGCCCGTGTCCTTTCTTCCGGACTTTTATGACCTTGAAGTTGCAGATGGAAAGGAGTGGCGGTGGTGTAACCGGCACGGGGAGATTGCGATTGCTAATGGCAAGCCGCTTCCAGTCCGCGCCAGGCTCTCACTTCGGGCGGTGAGCGGGTACCCAACTCCCTCTCGACTTACGATCAAGACTGCTTCAGGGGCTACCCGTTTTCCAATCACGGCAGCCGGAACCCCAATTTCACTCGAGATGCTTCTCAAGCCGGGCGCGACCTTCGTCTATTTCTCGACGGACGCGCCACGGGTTCAGACGGCGCCCACGGACATTCGGGAGCTCCATTTTCGCGTTGAAGATGTTGCCGTCACACCAGAATGAGGACTGTCTCCGGGTTTCGACACGCCAAGACTCAAGCGGATCTCTTCTCCACCGCGGGGTGGTCCAGATGAAGGCGGTCATCCTTTGTGGAGGGCTAGGGACGCGGCTTCGGGAAGAGACCGAGTTTCGTCCGAAGCCGATGGTTCCCATCGGAGACCGGCCGATCCTTTGGCACATCATGAAGTTGTTTTCTCACGCCGGCGTGCGGGATTTCGTATTGTGCCTCGGATATCGTGGGAACTCCACGATCCGCCTCGGCACACAGCAGGCGATCCGCTTTGAAAATGCCCACAAGGAGCAGGATTTTCGAGTGACGCTCGCGGACACGGGGCCGGCTACGATGACGGGAGGGCGTATCCGGCGTGTCCGGAGATATGTTCGTGCATTGATCCAGGAGCAGGAATTCATGATACCCTGAGCGTTATTCGGAAACATGTTGTCCACTTTGGATAAGGGGCTGTATCCCAACGCGATCAGGCGCCTCATTTTGGATCAATCGAAGCGCGCCAACGTCGGACACATCGGATCCTGCTTGTGCGTAGCCGAGATTCTCGCAGCGCTGTACGGGGAGGTGATTAAGGGTAATCCCGGCGACCCGGATCGCGATCGTTTCGTTCTTTCGAAAGGTCACGCCGCGCTCGCGCTTTATGCTGTTCTGAGACTACGGGGCCAGATTACCGACGAAGAGCTAAACACGTTTTATTGCGACGGCAGTTTCCTTGGTGTTCATCCGGAGAGAGCAGTGCCCGGCATCGATTTTTCCACCGGGTCTCTCGGCCACGGTCTAAGCATCGCGGCCGGGGCTGCGCTGGCGGCACGAATGCAAGAGTCGCGGCGGCGCTTATTTTGCTTGATCAGCGACGCCGAATGCAATGAGGGATCTGTTTGGGAGGCCGCCATGTTCGCAGCCCATCACAAGCTCCACAACCTCCATGTGATAATTGACGCCAACGGACAGCAAGCCTTCGGGTTGACCCGCGATGTGTTGAATGCCTCAAACCTGAACGAGCGCTGGAATAGTTTCGGGTGGCGGGTGTCGGAAGTAGACGGCCATTCCGTTTCGGCTCTGGTCAACGTGTTTTCTTCCGGCTCAAGCGACTCGGCGCCTCACGTGGCCATCGCCAAAACCACTTTTGGCCGCGGTGTCTCTTTTATGGAACAAGGCCGGCCACTATCGCAGGCTCATCTGCCGGTTCATCCGATTAATTGGCACTACTTACCGATGAGCGATCAAGAATACGAGATCGCTCGTGCCGAGTTAGAGAGAGCGCGTTGAGGCAAGCTTTCATTCAAAGCATGTGTCGCCTGGCGGCCCAGGACCCCCGTATCGTCTTGCTCACTGGAGATCTCGGCTATATGGTAATGGAGCCGTTCCAACGCCAATTCCCGGATCGATTCTTCAATGCCGGCGTGGCCGAGCAAAACATGATCGGGCTGGCGACCGGACTGGCCGAAGCGGGATTCCTGCCCTACACTTACTCGATTGCGGCGTTTGCGGCGCTGCGACCCTTCGAGTTTATCCGCAATGGACCCGTGATGCACAACTTGCCGGTTCGGATCGTGGGCATGGGCGCCGGTTTCGAGTATGGACATGCCGGTCCAACCCACTACGGAACAGAGGATATCGCCGTGCTCCGCACTCTGAACGGTCTGACGGTTGTCATCCCCGCCGACCCCGCGCAAACTACCGCCGCCATGCTCGCGACCAGCAAATTGCCTGGCCCCGTGTATTACAGCCTCGGCAAGGACGATCGTGCAGTGCTGCCGGAACTCGGTGGGCAGTTTGAATTGGGGCGTATCCAGATAGTCCGTGTGGGCCGTGACCTGGCCATGGTCACGATGGGATCCCTGGCGCGTGAGGCTCTAACCGCAGCCAGTGAGCTGGCCGTTCACGGTATCGAATCTTGTGTTGCGGTCGTGTCCAATTTTAATCCCGATCCCGTTGATGATCTCGCCGACCTGCTCGCTAACCACAGTCAAGTGATCACTGTGGAAGCGCAGGCCTTGTCCGGAGGGCTCGCCGCTTGCGTCGGAACAATCATTGCATCGCACGGGCTCGCGTGCCGCCTTAAGCCGCTGGCAGTACGGACGCCGCCCGACGGAACCAGTGGCAGCCAACAGGATCGATGGCGAAAGCACGGGCTGGATCGCGCAAGTATCGTCTCCAGCGTTCTGACGACAGTTCGGGCTGCTTATCCATGAGCGTTACATTGGCATCCGTCGTTCTGCCGGTTTATAACCAGGCGGACCATATTCAAACAGTCTTGGAGGAATACGTCGCGGCGCTGCAAAGGCTGGATTTTGCCTATGAGCTGTTGCCGGTGATCAACGGCCCGCGGCGTGACAAATCGCTCGATATTTGCCGCTGCCTGCAGCAGCGCTATCCGCAGATCCGCACGGAATGCATCGATGAAGGCGGTTGGGGACGCGCTGTCCGGCATGGCCTTGCCAAGTCCAGGGGCGACCTGGTTTGCTATGCGAACTCGGCGCGGACGATCGCCAAAGACCTGCTTTTGATGTTGCTTTATGGATCCGTTCATGATGACTGCGTCGTGAAAGCCAACCGCAAGATCCGCGAGAACTGGAGACGGCGGCTCGGGTCGCTGATTTACAACCTGGAGTGCCGGGCGGTATTCGACCTCCCCTACTGGGACGTGAACGGCACTCCCAAAGTTTTTCACCGTCAGCTTAGCGCGCTGATGGAACTAAGCCGGAACGACGACCTTATCGATCTTGAGTTTCACGCGATTTGCCGCCGTGAAGGCTACGAAGTTCTCGAAGTGCCTATCTTCAGCACTTCACGCCATTCGGGACAGAGCACGACGAATCTGCCCTCCGCCTATCACATGTATGCGGGCGCGTTGAAGCTGCGGCGGGCCATGATGAACGGCCGGAGACCATCGTCTTCACAATGAAGAAGCACTCGCTACGGGATATGTGGGCGCGTCATTCCGCCGAATGGCGCGATACAGCTCAGATCGCAAGCCAATGGCGCGAAGCTGCCGAGCTAGACCCGCGGCTACTCGAATCGAGAGCATCGACCGGTTGGTGGGATCTGATCGCGGAAGGCCGGATCACACTGCTGGTAAGCCGCGAATATGAGCATCTTTTGATGGCCGTAAGCGCTCCTGAAGGAAGACCAAAGCTGAGTTTTTTCCCCATACCGCACCCATCGGGTCTAGCCGCCGACCGTAAAGCGCAGCGCGTCTATGTCGCAAGCACCCGCAATCCAAATCAAGTGTATGTTTTCCGGCCCGCGTGCGGCAAACTGGATCGTCTGGATGTCACAGCCAAGCAGTGGCCCGGTTCGCCGCTAGCGCCGGTTGCCACGACAACCTATCCGGGCAGCCTCTATATGCACGATTTGGCGGTGCTTGGTGGACAGTTGTTTGCCAATGCGGTGGGACACAACGCCGTCGTCCGGCTGGGGGCACAGGGTTGCTTCGAGCGCGTTTGGTGGCCGCGTTGCATTGAACAGGACGGCAACCCTGTTGTTGGCCGAAACCACATTCAACTAAACTCCATCGCAGCCGGTAAAACAATTCGCGATTCGTTCTTTTCGTCGTCATCCGCGGAAATCTCCCGATTGCGCCCGGGTCACTTGAACTATCCCGTGAACGGACGTGGCGTGATCTTTTCCGGCGGGACCCGTGAGCCGATTTGTACAGGTTTAACTCGCCCTCATTCCGCGCGGCTGGAGCCCGCGAATCGAGCTGCCAGCGGACGCACGATCGGCAATGGCCGCCGTCTTTGGGTAGCCAATAGCGGCTATGGAGAGCTGGGATACGTAAACGGCGGGAAGCTTGAGGTCATCGCTCGCCTTCCGGGCTGGACGCGCGGTTTGTGCATCATCGGAGATATAGCATTGGTCGGCACCTCGCGGGTGATTCCGAAATTCGCTCGGTACGCGCCGGGACTCGATGTTTCGCTCAGCCGCTGCGCGATCCACGCGGTTTCGTTATCCAGCGGGAGGGTGTTGGCGAAACTGGAGTGGCCACTCGGGAACCAGGTTTTCGCATTGGATTGGATGGATGCCAAACACACCGAAGGCTTCGTCTTCGAAGCCGGCGCTCGAAACTTCAAGAAAGAAACAGCGTTCTTTTATACGCAGTTTTCCGGGCCGGGTAATTGAGCAGGGACACCATGAACAACGGCTTTCGCTTTTTGATGATCGGAGCCATGTACGAAAACGGTGGCAACACGACGCATCGCTTTCTGGACGGCCATCCACAGATGTTTGTTTATCCATTTGAATCGCAGACTGGCACTAAGTACGTCAACGACATGCTCAGTAGCATGTTTCCGTTGAAGTACCGCTGGCCCGTGTTTCCTCTGGACGCCACGCCGTACCAGGATTACAAGGCCATCATCGATGAAGAGTGCAAGGTGCGGGCCCGAACGCCCCATGTGAGCAAATTCCGTCATGTTCCGTTCGACTTCGATGATGACGAGCGCTGTCGCATATACATCGACTATGTCGAGAAGTCGGGCCGCAGTGCCGGCAACAATGTCGCTGCGTTCTTTCGAGCCACCTTCGATGCCTGGAAGGATTTTCACCGGACGGGAAGAGAGGTGGTCTATGTTGGCTACAGTCCGATTATCACGGTCGATGCCGATAAGATCCTGGACCAACTTGCCGGGGCTCACGTACTTCATGTAGTCCGCAATCCTTGGTCGGCATTCGCAGACACGTCAAAACGCCCGATGCCGCTCTCGCTGGAGAACTACCTGCTCGGTTGGACGATCAATCAATACTACGCGCTATTGTTTCAATCGAAATATCCGGACCGCGTGCACATTGTTCGAGCCGAAGATGTCATGAGGGATTCCAAGGCCGCTTTAACTCCCGTCTGCGACAAGTTGGGACTAGAGCCCGCGGATACGCTGAAGAAGTTCACCTGGAACGGCCAAGAGCTGAAGGAAGTGTATCCTTGGGGTACGATTCGAACACCGACGCCCGAAGCAAATCTGGCCACTGCGCGGGAACTCAATGAAGAGCAGATCGAAGAAATCCGGGTTCGCGCCCGGCCTTATCTGGAGTCCTTCGACTATAAGAATTTCATCTGAGCAGACGGGGCGGCCATGAAGCGAGTCCTCGTTACCGGCGGCAGCGGGTTCGTAGGGGCCAATCTTGCACGGCGGCTCTTGCGTGACGGACATGAGCTTCACCTAATGCTCCGGCCGCAATTTCAGACGTGGAGATTGGCCGAGATTACGGGCCATTTCTCACCGCATCTTGCCGATATCGAAGATCGCGATGCCGTCGCCCGCTGTGTTCACGAAGTAAGGCCAAATTGGATTTTTCACCTTTCCGCGTACGGCGCCTATTCAACTCAGACCGGGATCGAACGTATGATCTCTACCAATCTGACTGGGACGATCGCCTTACTGGACGCCTGCACGGAAACCGGAACTGCTGTCTTCGTGCACGCAGGCTCCTCGTCGGAGTACGGCTATAAAGATCACGCCGCAAGGGAAGACGAGGTAATTCAGCCCAACAGCCACTACGCCATCACCAAGGCTGCCGCAACGCATTATTGCCAGCTTGCAGCCGCCCAGCGAGGCATCCAGGCCAGCACCGCTCGGCTTTACTCGATCTACGGACCTTATGAAGAGCCAAGCCGGCTTATTCCCACCCTGATCATCCATGGCTTGCGCGGCACCTTGCCGCCGCTCGCTTCCCCGCATATTGCGCGGGACTTTGTATATGTTGATGATGCCGTTGAAGCCATGATCCGCATTGCGATGTCGGGGCGAGGCGCCGCCATTTACAACGTCTGCACTGGAGTCCAGAACACTCTTAGCTCGGTTGCCGATACCGCACGGCGACTCATGAACATATCCGCTGAGCCCCACTGGATGAGCATGGCAGCGCGTTCCTGGGATACGAATGTGTGGGTCGGCTGTCCGGAGTTGACTGCACGCGAAATCGGATGGCGTGCGCAAGTTACATTTTGTACGGGTCTGGAGCGCACGTTGGCCTGGATGCGAGAAAACCCGGCGTTGCGAACGTTCTATGAAAAACGCATTCTGAACGCTGGGGGCAGCGCTTTTGAGAAGTCTTTTTGAATGAGTTAGCGCTCCTA
This sequence comes from Acidobacteriota bacterium, assembly GCA_021778335.1. Lineage (GTDB taxonomy): Bacteria > Acidobacteriota > Terriglobia > Bryobacterales > Bryobacteraceae > JAJYKC01. The sequence goes on from JAJYCN010000040.1 coordinate 8,835, forward strand.
TGAGGGCGCCGGCCTCCAATTGTTCTCGCGACTGGCGGATGACAGGAATAAAGATCACCGACGGGCGCTTCAGACGATCGAGGATGCCGGCTAACGGGCCGGTGCCGGGACGGGGGCAGGGAAGTAAAGGGGGAGTGCTCAGCCGTGGTTCAGGCGCGGGCGCCACAGGACTGGCAGAACTGGTGGGCCGCGTTGAGGGCCGCGCCGCAGTGGGTGCAGAAGCGGGTGCCGGCGGGCGGGGGTGGAGAAACCGCCCCAACGGCGGCGGCTTGCACGGCATACACGGCCGGGGGCGCGGCGATGGCGGGCACGGCCTGGCGAACGACGGCGGTACCTGCGATTTTGTCGTGCCATGCCTGCGTGTCTTTATCAAAGATCGCCCAAAAATAGCCGAGGCCGAAGATGAGGCCGCTCGCGAACTTACCGATGGTTTCGCGGACGAGCATCCGACCGAGCCCCGGGAGCGAACCGTTTTGTTTGTCGACGACGCGGATGCCCGCGAGCCACTTGCCGGGGGTCCGGCCTTGGGCGAGGAACCAAAGGGCGAAAACGATGTAGCCGATGAAGCTCCCGAATAAAGCGCCGAAGATGAGTCCGGCGGATTGAGTTGCGCCGCCGACGATTACGGCGATTATCACGACGACCAAGACGATGGCCCAGACGGCGACGGCGTCAAGTAACTGGGCGGCGAAGCGGCGAGCAACGCCGGCCCGGGCTCCGACGGCCGGGTTGGGCATATAGGCGTCGCAAAGATGGCAGAAGAGAGAAGGCTCGGTTTCGCGGTGGCAGTTGGGGCAGAGCATGGGGGGCCTTGTTAGTCGACGCGGGTGACTTCGCGGTCGCATTTAGGGCAGGAGAGGCGGTTGGTGAAAGTTGCCTTCTTTAGGCATTTCCAGCAGATGTGCCACGAGTGCTTTGGACAGTAGTAGACGTTATGCGAGATTCTTTCTCCGCAGATAGCACAGTGGATGTTCATGGGTTAGTTCCCGTTTCGCTGGGCGGCCTTCTGGATGATGCCGGCGATGGCGTCCAACTCCTGCTTTGAACCGATGGGTGAGGATATATACTGCTCGTTGTTGTAGTTCACGAGCCGGGACTCCGGAGCTGCGAACGAGAGTTGGATTGGGTGTTTTGCCTTTGGGTTGTCCGGGTCCTTGATGACGAGATGCAGTAGAAATGTTCCTTGCATCAGGTGGTGGGTTTCGAAGAACCCCCCGGAACTGCCGGTTGTTTGGACATTCCGAATCCCATCCAGAGGTACATTGAGGGACTGGTACTTGCATGGGGCCGCCATTGCATCGTAACTGAGCGAGTCGCTGGTGAGGGTGAGGAGAGCCCGGTGCATGTCATCACCGGCGAGGCCGATGTGTTCGTGGAAAAGCACGAATCGGAGCGTTCCATGGTCCAGGAGAGCTTGAGTGGCCCGGTGATAGAACGAGCCGTAATCCTGCGACTGAAGATAGAGCCGCGCCTCAAATGCTTCGATGGCGCCATCGGCTGGATGGGTTGCGAGCAGCCGTTGGGCAATTTGCATGGCGCCCCGTGGGTCGCCACCATCCAGGTGGCGCGTGGCCTCACGAAGGCCATTCTGAACGTAATCGGGATCGGGCGAGAGGCTAAATTCGAGATTCGCCTGCTGGCCGGCCACAACTTCGAGCGTTCGCGATTCCGCCTTCATGCCGTCCTGAGTTACCGCGACTTGGTACTGGCCCGGCTGAACGGCTAAGGCCGTAATGGCGTTGTGGTAGGTTCCCAGGCCCGAAACTGTGATTGTGGCGCCTGGCCGACTCACTTTGATCGTTAGATAACCGCCGGCCCAGTCGAGCGATAGGGGAAGATTCCTGGTCTCGTTTGCGGCGAGGGAAATTTGTACGGTCTTGGACGTGTAACCATCGTGCCGCACGGTGACGGTGTGTTTCCCGGCGAGAATGCCCACAAGGATGATATGTCCTTCCGGCCCGACGGGCCCCATGTCCGATGAATCCACGGTAACGTGGCTGCCTTGTTGCGTCTGGATTTGCAGGTTGGCCCTCGGGATTCGTTCCTTCAAGGCGTCAAGGGTAGCCTTGCCGGCGCCTTCGGTAACGAGCCGCTCAATAAGGGCCGAGTCGGGGACGAAGGTCAGGCCCCGTGTCATTACTTCTCGTGCCACCAGGTCGTCCGGGGCGTGGATCTTGATCAGCCTCTGCATTTGAGCCAAGGTCAGGGCGCGCACCTGCGCCGGGCAGGGTTCGGGAGCGGCGAGAAGAGCGAGGAGGCCGAGGCAAAGTAAGGCCCTATGGAGTTGGAGGGCACGGACGCCCATCACGCTAGTCATCGATAACTCCCGACCAGTGAGAATAGTCCCGGTGGCAAACCGTGGAAACGGGGCTTTCGATCGTGACGTTCGGGAGCGCGAGGTTGCCGGACGAATCCGGTGTTCCAGCGACCTCGCCGCGGGCTTGAATGGAGATACTGCCCGGACTGGTGAGAGGCGTAGCCGGAACGGCGGGGAGGTCGAGCCTCTCGATCGATTTCCACGAGAGGCCCAACCAGCCAGTTGGGACGAGTTGCCGCGATGAGATATTATGGGAAATTCTGTCTCGGCAACTGCCGCGGCGTATGTCCATGGGTCAATTCTGAGCCGATTTGGCGGCTGCTTGAAAGATCATGACCATAGCCGACACCTGGCGTGCGCACATTCCGGGTGAATAAACGTAGTCCATGGAACCTTGGTCCATAACTCTCGATCCCGGCATGGCGAACACCAACCGCACGGAATGCTTGTTGGAGAGTCTTTCCGGATCCCGGACCATGAGCTCCAGGAGAGACGTGGCGCTGCCGGCTGGTCCTAAAGGATCAATAGCTCTTACCCTGTGGATATCGTTCAGAGGTTCAAAGAAACTCTGGTACTTGCAGTCAGAAGTAAGGGGTTGATATCCGACGGCACTACTGGTTAGGGTGAGAATGGCCGGATGGAGCTGTGTCCCGTGGAAGCTTTGGTGCTGATGAAACACCTTGAAGGTCAACTTGCCTCCCGCGGCTAGAGATTTGGCCGCATGCTGTTCAGCCGCGAAATCATCGTACGATTGGAAGTAGGCTTCAGAAAGAAGCGCCTCGATGCCGCTATTCGAAGGAGCAAACTTGAGTAGTCCCTGGGCGAGTTGAATGGCTCCGGTCACGTTGCCAGCGTCAAGATCGAGGTTGGCGGTGACGAGGCCATTTTGAACGTAGTCGGGATCCGGCGAGAGGCTAAATTCAAGATTCGCCCGCTGGCCGGATGCGACTTCGAGCGCTCGCGATTGCGCCTTCATACCATCCTGAGTTACCGCTACCTGGTACTGGCCCGGCTGAACGGGTAACTCCGTAATCGCATTGTAGTAAGTTCCGAGGCCGGGTATTGTGATTGTGGCGCCTGGCCGGCTCACTTTGATTGTTAGATAACCGCCGGCCCAGTCGAGAGTTACCGGGAGTTGCCTGGTTTCATTCGCGGCTAGAGTAACCTGTACGGTCTTAGTTGTGTATCCGCGTTGCTTTACTGTGACGGTGTGTTGGCCGGAGAGGACACCCGACAGGACGATGTGTCCTTCCGGTCCGACGACGCCCATGTCGGATGAATCCACGATGATGTGGCTGCCTTGGTGCGCCTGGATTTCCAGGTTGGCCCTCGGGATTCGTTCCTTCAACGCGGCGACGGTCGCCTTGCCGGCGCCTTCGGTAGCGAGCCGCTCAATAAGGGCCGAGTCGGGCACGAACGACAGACCTCGGGTAGTTATCTCCCGCGCGACCAAGTCATCTGGGGCGTGGATCTTGATCAGCCTCTGCATTTGAGCCAACGTCAATGGATGGGCTTGCGCGGCCGAGGGCGGGGGAACGGCAAGGAAGGCGAGGAGGCCGAGGCACAGGAGGGCTTCATGGATGGGCGGGACCGGAACGCGCGTCACGCTAGTGTCCTCCGAGGATCGAGGCGGTTTGCTGGATCTGGGCTCGAAGTGTTTTCGCGCGCTGGTTTGACGGATCAGCCTTTAGTGCCTCGTCGCACTGTTCGATCGCCGCTTGGAACTGCTGCTGCTGGTATAGGGCTTGGGCACGCGAGAGTTCGGCATCAACCTGCTGCGCGGTCTCCGCGGCGGCTTGGGCGGAAAGTTCCTGCTGTATCTGGTTCTTGAGGTTCAGAGCGTCCTGGTTGGCCGGATCCATGTCGAGCACGGCCTGGCATTCGCCCATGGCAGACTGGAACTGCTGTTGTTGGATGAATTGCTGGGCGTTTTGCAGGTGTCCTGCGATCGCCTGCGCCTGGCTCGCTGCGAGGGCGGCAAAATCGATGCTGAAGTTTCCGGCCGACTGGACATTGATCGTTCCCGACCAGTGAGGATAGCCCTGGTGGGAAGCCGCCACGACGTGTGCCCCGACCGTAACGTTCCGGAACGTGATGTTGCCGGACGAATCCGACGTTCCGGCGTCCTTGCCGTCGAGTTGGAAAGACGCGCCGCCAGGATTGGTCGAAAATGTGATGTCGAAGGCGGGGAGTTCGAGTTTTGCGTTTAGCTGCCTGGACAGACGAAACCAGCCCGTGGACACTTGCTGGGACCAGACCTGGAAACCATCGTGGGCGATTTCAACGCGGTGGGCGCCACGGCGGATGTGAGGGATGGCGATGCCGCCGAACTGGGGGTCGCTAGTGCCGACTGTCTGGCCGTCGACGGCGACTTCGGAGCCGGGTGGGTCGGTGACGACGAGCAAGTCGACGCCGCGGGAGAACCAAGCGCCGAGGACCACAAGCAGAACGATACCCGCGCCGACTCCCATGAGAGTTTTCTTGGGGATGGGTTTTCGAGGTTGGACTTGGTAGGCGGATCGAGCGCCGAATCCTTCGAATGATGGAGTGGGTGGCATGGTTCGCGGCGGGGCAGGCGCAGATTGGGCGATCGGTGGATTCTCCGCGGCGCTTCCGAGCGGCGCCTGCCGCGGGGTTTGCGTGACGGCGGCGCCACAGACGCCGCAGAAGCGCTTCCCGATTCCGATCGGCGAGCCACAATTCGGGCAGGCTGCCAACCTTGACTCTCCGACAGCGCCGGGTTCAGCACCCGGTTCGTTCACCTGCACCCCACAGCGGCCGCAGAAGCCTTTGCCTTCATGCAGGGCTGTTCCGCAAGTTGGGCAGTTCATAATGTTGTGAGATGTCCCGGGCTATGCGAGCGCCGTGCCGCAGCTTTCGCAAAAACGCAGGCCGGGCGGATTGGGCGATGAGCATTTGGCGCACGTGATCCCCACTGCCGGCGTGTTAGGTGCCCCTTGATAAGGGGTCTGTCTTGCGCTTAGCACAAGCTGGTTGAGGGTTTCAATGACCTGCAGGGCTTGCGGCAGGTCGATGGTCTTATACCCGCCGATGAGGCCCGGTTTGAAGGTGATGCCGTGTGTATGCATCGATTCGACGGAGATCCCAATTCGTTTGGACAGGTAGTAGATGAGCGCCGCGATCCCGCCGAGGACGAGTTCGGCGAACGCCATGCTCATGGCGGTTGAGCCGAGCTGCGAACCCGCCGACAGGATGCCGGAGAGCAAATCTAATACCGCGCCCAAGCCAAACCAGACGGCGAATCCAAACGCGAGGATCGACCTCTGATACCCGCAAACACTGGTTTTGACGGCGTTCAGCGGAATAAAGGTATGGGACGTGCCCCCGAGGCTTGCCGAGCGGATCGAAAGAGAACTTGAGGTAACTCTGAGATTGAACTCGGGTTCGAGTCCCAGAGCGGTCAGGACCCAGGACATGAGGCCGGCGAGACGGCCCCAGATCTCGATGACGGGTCGATCACCGCCCGTGTTGCCGATTTCGAACCCAGTCAAGACGACCGCCGTTCCGGTGACGAACCTTGTGCGTCCCCGCCACACAAAAACGGCAAGGACGATAGTAGCGAGTCCCTTAATCAATGCGAAACCCGAGCCTAGGGCGCTGAAAGGCGTATCGCTAAAAGGCATAGCTGTTCTCCCGAACTACCTGTCGCGGCTTGCCGGACGGTCGATTCCTTCCACCTCCCGAGGTTTCTACGGCGCTGCCTACAGCCGGGTTTGTCTGACAGCGGGCAGCAATTCTGATGTAGGAGAAATGATGCGGAACCGGCTTACTCAGCCTAGCCATTCAGCGGTATTTTGAAGCGTTTGGGTTGAATTTACAAGCGAAGAAATGCGCAAAACGGGCCGGGGCGGGGCCGTTAAGAAACATTCAGAGGCGGGGGAGCGGGGTGTAACGTTTGGGGTTGCGAGATACAAATAGTAGGTCGAGCGTGGGTGTTACTTGCTTGTAAAATTGCGCGAATCGGTGCGCCGGGGTATACTCGCATCATTCGGGTAACCGCGTTCGGAGTTGGCTGAAACATTCTGAAGGCGGGTGAAGTAACAAGTGATTCGGCGTCTGGAGGGGCCGGGCGGTGACGGAGTCGAGGCGGCTGAAGATCGGGGACTTCTGTTTGGACAAGGACCGGCTTGGGCTGTTCCGGCGGTCGAAGCGCGTCGAGTTGCCGACCAAGGCGTTCGAGGTGTTGTGCTACCTGGCGGACCGGCCCGGGCAAGTGATTTCCAAGCAGACCTTGCTCGCGGCGGTTTGGGGCGGGCAGCGGGCCGATAACACGGTCGAGCAGGCGATCCGGCAGATTCGGCGGGCGCTGGGGGACGATCCGTCGGAGGCGCGCTACATTCGGACCGTTTCCGGGGAGGGTTACTGCTTTGTCTTTCCCGTTGAGCCGGAGGCGCCAGAGCGTCCGGTGGCCCGGCGCTGGACCGCGCGGCGCATCGGGGCGTTGGCCGCGGCGCTCCTGGCGATGACGCTTGCGGCGGTGAAGCTGCGGCCGGCGCTTCCGGCGCCTCATTTGAAGGACCCTCTGCGGATCACGCGCTCGCCGGGCCGGATCTTGTCGCCGATCCTGGCGGGCGGCTCGAGCGTCTACTATCAGGGCTTTGAACAGGGAGCATGGCGCGTACTGCGGGCGCCGAAGGCGGGCGGCGAGAGCACGGCCGTCGGGACTGATGTGCCGAACGGGGAATTGTGCGATATCGCCCGGGACGGTTCGGCTCTGTTGCTGAGAAGCCTGGCGGTGTCGCGCGATGAGCTTGCTCCGGTCTACATCCAACCTCTTCCGGAAGGCGCGGCGCGGCGGGTGGGCGATATCCAGGCGTACGACGCGGCCTGGGAGCCGGATGGCCGGCACGTTCTGCTCTCCAGCGGTGGGGCGATTTTTCGCGTGCCGTTGGATGACAAGCGAACCGTGAAGTTGTGTCAGATACCGGGTCAAGTTTACTGGATGCGGCGCTCTCCCGGCGGCCGGCGGTTGCGGTTTACGGTGATCGACAGTGAGACGGAGGCGGCGTCCCTCTGGGAGATGGGCTCCGATGGCGGCCTGCATCGGCTGTTTCCCGGCTTCAAGAACCAGCAGTGCTGCGGATCCTGGACTCCGGACGGAAGTTACTACGTGTTCCAGGTGCGGACCGAATATGGGTATCAGATCTGGGAGCGGCGGGAGAAGGAAAGCTGGTTTTACACGGTGAGCGAGCAGCCGGCGCCGTTGACTCTGGGGCCGTTCAGTTACCGGGGTCCTTTCGCGGGCGGCGACGGTAAGTTATACGCGCGGACGGAAGTGGAGCGGGGGGAATTACTCCGGCTGGATGCGAAGCGGAACGAGTTTGTGGCATTGCCAACCGGAATGTCGGCGCGGACGGCGTCGTTCTCCCCGGACGGACAGTGGATCGCCTACAGCGGCTTGCCGGATCCGAACCTTTGGCGCAGCCGGAGCGACGGGCAGGAACGGATTCAATTAACCACGAATTTTCTGCAGACCGCGATGCCGGCCTGGAGCCCGGATGGGCGAACGATCGCGTTCATGGGCCGGCGGACGACCGGGACCAAATGGACGATTTATGTCATCGGCCCGGAAGGCGAGGCTGCGCGGGCGCCTTTCTCGGACGGACGGAACGACGCCGAACCGTCATGGTCGCCGGACGGCAAGCGGTTGGCGTATTGCCACTGGTTGGACGGGCCGGACGGTATGGGGATCTATATCGTTGACGTTGCGGACCCCAAACCGGCGATGGTTCCGGGTTCGGCGGGGATGGCGCAACCCCGGTGGTCGCCGGATGGGAAGATGCTGGCGGCGGTGCGCACGGCCGAGGGGTGGTTGGAATTGCTGGATCCTGCTTTGGGCCGCTGGCGGGAACTGACGCGATATCCTTCGGCGTATCCAAACTGGTCGCGAGACGGGAGGTTCGTGTATTTCACGGCCAGGGATGGCGGAGGGCGGAGGGTGCGCCGGGTAAGGATTCCGGATGGGGCGATCGAGGACGTAGCGGACTTGCGGGGCGTGGGGCAGGGCCGGTACTTCCTCGGGGACTGGATGGGGCTCGGGCCGGGCGACGCGCCGCTGGTGGCGAGGGACGTGTCCACCGAGGATATCTTCGCGTGGGAGTTTGACGCGCCGTAGGCGCTGTGGCGGGGTCCAGCTATCCCGGCAGATGCTCCCGCACGGAGTCGCGATTGACGGTCGTCTTCCACCTCGAGTTGAACCGTGCCGCGATGTCGGGCCGGGCGGCGAGAACGGCGCCGAGGCCCAGCTTCACGTGCGGCTCGGCAATGCGTTCGTCTTTTTCCAGGCGCGCGCTCATGTCGCTCCAACGGTCGGTGAGGCCGCCGGTGTCGAGCAGGACGACGCGATCGCCGGCGACGCCGAAGTTTTTCAGGTGCGCGTCGGTTGAGAAGAGCCCGGCGCGCCAGCCGGCTTGGCGTGTGTCGATGAAGCGGTTCAGCCAGGTCTCGACGTCATCGAACCGGCCCTCGCGCGCCAGACGTTCGATCCATTTGTCGAGCGTCGCTTCCACGCGCTCGGCCGCTTCCGTCACCACCAGCCACCCGGGCCAGCCGCTTACGAGCACGGTTGCCGGGGGGAAGCTGACGCGTTGGGGCAGGAGGTCCGTTCCGGTAAGCAAGGCGCGTGCGAGGCGCTCGCCGCGGCGGTCGTGCTTTACATACCTTCGCAGCAGGGACGACACGTGGGTGGTGTACCAGAGGCTCCTGGGGAGTACGATCATGAGGCCGTGGGTGACGGCGCGCAGAAACCGGATTTCGCGCGAAGGATGCCGCAACAGCCGGTCGCCCCAGCCGAACGGCAGATGGTGCGCGGTCCTCTGCAGGAATTTCCATAGCAGGATGAGGGAAACGACTTCGGTGGGCGTGCGCTCCCGCTTCACTACCCAGTGATCCGAGGCGTAGACTACTTTCCCGATGCCTTCGCCCAACCGCTTCAGGCGGCTCCGCGTCAATTCCTCCGGGCAGCGAGCCGGCGTGCCCTGCATGACTCCATTATGTGCCGCGGTTGCGCGGGCGGAGCGGCGTAGATTTCTGGCGTGCGCCCGGCGGGAGTAAGTTAGTAAAGAAGTGACTTGGTAACCGGTCCGTTCGCCTGGAAGTGAACCGATGATTAGCGGCCTGAGGCTTGCCGCCGCTCTGCTTGCGCTGAAACCCTGGTTGGGCACGCCAGTGGCGCAGAACCCCGCTCCCGCGCGTGGAAAGGCTTCCGATATCGACCCTGTCGTAGGTCTTGCGCAGAGCGCCGGACCCGCCTTCGGCGCGGATGCACTGTTGAAGCTCTCCTCAGCCATCACTGACAGCGCCCGCAAGCGGCGGCTGATCGAAGAAGCGTTCGCGCGCGCGGCGACTGTCGAGCCCGAATTCCCGCTCGTGCCCGTGCCCATCGGTTTCGCCGACAGCGTGCCCGCGATGGCGGCGATTTCGTCCCGGCTCGGCGTCGACCGCCTCTCATTACAGACTCGCGCTGTCGGGGCGATGGTGGCCGTCGATCCACAGCGTGCCCGGCGGATGTTTGAGTCGATCCCAATTCCCGCGCCACCTGTAGCTACGTGCCAGGACCTGACGGTGGCCGACGCGAAAAGCTATTACACGGCGATGACTGGCGTTGCCGGCGCCGCCTTCGAAAAGACGAAGAAGGGCGCTGCCGGGCGCGACGAGTTTGTTCTGGCTCATCTCGAGGGCATCGTCTCCGCCAGTCAAGTCCTGCCGGCTGCGAAGGTGCTGGCGGAAGCGGGGCTGGGCGCCGCGGCGCTCGAACGCGGATTGACTTCGCTGGGAAATGCGGTCCGGGGCCTTCGGCGCGATGACCGGGCCTTCACGCTCCTGGTACTCGGCGAGGAGGACGGGACGGAGTTAGACGCGCTCGACCGGGCGTGCCGGGCCGCGGGCGTGCCGACGGCAGTGTTCATGCAGTCGATGTACCGTCTTCTTGCCTCGAACCTGGCGGCGGAGCGGTGCTCGGATACGGGCACGAGTGCGCACCTTCGAGAGCGGGAAACAACTGCGTTGCGCCGTTTCGACGGGCTGGCGCAGGCGGTGCTTCCGGCGTACCGGCCGTTCGTCCTCGCACCCGCCGATCGGAAGTACGAGGCGTCCCCGGCGGCGGACGATCCGTGGGTGGGAGACCCGCAATACCGGGGCTTCGTTCAGCGGATTGAGAAGATCGCGGATTTGCCCGACGGCGTCGAGCGAGACAACGAACTGCGGCAGGCGGCCAGTGACGTCGCTTCGTGGTCAAAGCCCCTCAACACGGAGGAACGCGCCTGGTTCCAGGTCAAGTGCGGCGTTTTCTATCGCCTTCTACGCGCGGCCGCGAGCCAGCGAGGCGCCGAGGGGGTGGCCGGCGCTTACGTCGGGTTTCTTTCCGAAAGCCATGGGGAGGAAAACGATTATCCCGCCGAATGGCTGTGGCAAGTAGATCAGCTTCTGTGGATGGCACGCGATCATCCGCTTGTCACGGAGACGATCCGCGGTGAAATGGAACGCTCGGCCGATGGGACGCTTGCGCTCGAGGCTGCCCTCGACCGGAGGCTCGCTGCGCGAGTGCCCGCCGGGACGAGGTGACGGTTCTTACACCCGGAACAGGACGCCTTCGGAGCGGAAGATGCGCGTGGCCGCGAGGAAAGCGAGCGTCGCGTAAGTGAGGTTGGCGGCGCAGGCGGTGGCGAAGGCGGCGGGCGAGAACGTGCCGACGAAGATTTCTTTCACGATCTGGCAGACGTTGAAGATCGGGACGAGGGCGAGCGCCGGGGTGAGTTCGAGTCCAGGCAAGGTGCCGAGCACGGCGGGGAAGAGCACGGCCATTAGCAGCGGAGTCAGGTAACTTTGGCCCTCCTTGTAGCTTTTGGCGAAGAGCGACACGGCCACCATCAGCGAGCCGGCGAGGACGGAGATCGGCGCAACGCTGAGCAGGATGAGGGAGAACGTGCGGGGGTCGAGTGGATTGAAGTTCGTTGCGTCGGGAACGATGCCGAAGCGCATGTAGCGGTAGGAGTAGACGAGGCTTGCCATGGCGAGAACGGCGGTGAGAAGCGAGGCAGTGGCGCAGGCGAGCACCTTGCCGAGCACGATTTCGTCGCGGCCCGCCGGCGAGCAGAGCAGAGCTTCGAGCGTGCGGCGCTCTTTTTCGCCCGCCGCAGTATCCACCGCCGGGTACATCGCGCCGGTGAACATGAGCAGCACGACGAGATAGGCGAGCGAACTGCCGAGCAGCAGGCCGTTCATCTTTCTTTCGGAAGCGACGTTGACGGCACGCACGGTGAACGGCGTCAACACTTGTTCGGAGATGCCAGTGCCACGCAGGCTCTGGCGCACGGAGACTTCCTTCATCGCGGCGAGCGTTACGCTCATCCGTTCGCCGGCGATGCTGGACGAGGGGCGGGTGCGGTCCGAATAGACCACGTATTGCTTCGAGCCATTTGCGACCGTTACATCGAGAGCGGCGGCGACGGCCTTGCTCTCGACGGCGCGGCGCGCCTGGGCTGCCGGTTTGATCCGGAACCCGGCGGCGGCGAGCACGGTTTCCATCATTTTTCCGCAGGCCGGATTCACGGCGACGATATACGAGTCGCGCTCGGCTTCTTTCTGCTGCCATTCGAGCACGAGGCTCATCACGCCGAACAGGATCGGCAAGGCGAACAGGGGCACCAGCACCATGCTGATGAGCGTGCGGCGGTCCCGGAGGAGTTCGAGCATCTCCTTGCGGTAGATGACGGAGGCGATCTTCGCGCTCATGCGACGGCTCCGGGCGCGTTCTCCTCGATGCCGAGCAGGGCGAGGAAGACTTCGCGCAGGCGTTGTTTTCCGGTGAGGGAGCGGAGTTCGTCCATGGTGCCCATGGCGGTGACGCGGCCGCGGTTGACCACCGCGATGCGGTCGCAAAGATACTCGGCTTCTTCCATGATGTGGGTGGAAAACAGGATGCACTTGCCGGTCTGTTTCGCCGAGAGGATGAACTCCTCGATGAGGCGGGAGGCGGGTACATCGAGGCCGGAACTGGGTTCGTCGAGGATCAGCACGGGCGGGTCGTGAATCACCGTGCGCGCGATAGCCACCTTCTGCTTCATTCCGGTGGACAGTTTGTCGATTTTCGTGTTCGCGTAGGAAGCGATGCCGAAGCGGCCGATCACGTCGTCGAGCCGCGACCTGAGGGACTTTCCTTCGAGGCCGTTCAAACGGGCGAAAAACGAGAGCGCTTCGAGGGGCGTGAGGCGGCCGTACTGGCCCATGTCGCCGGAGGTGAACCCGATCTGGCGGCGGACGCGGCCCGGGTCGCGCAGAATATCCACGCCGCCGATTCGTGCCGTTCCGCCGGTGGGTTTGAGGACTGTGGCGAGAACACGAAGCGTGGTTGTTTTCCCGGCGCCGTTCGGCCCCAGCAGGCCGAATACTTCGCCGGCTCGCGCTTCGAAGCTGACACCATCGAGCGCCTTGAACGTTCCCCGTTTGCGATCTTTGAAATGCTTGGCGAGATAATCCGCCTGGATCATCCGTTCTCAGGCTAGCACGGAGGAAATCGGCGGTTTTCAGAATCCTTGTTGCTTGTCGACGACGTTGAGCAGCGGCTCGCCGTTTGAAAAGCGGCGAAGGTTTTCGCGGACGATCGTGTACATGCGTTCGTCGAGGCGGTCGCTGCCGTTGGCGACGTGCGGGGTGATGATGACGTTGGGGAACTTCCAGAGCGGATGGCCGGGGGGAAGAGGCTCGGGGTTGGTGACGTCGACGCCGGCGCCGGCCAGGCGATGTTCGTCGAGCGCCTTCACCAGGCCGTTCATGCTGTAAGTTTTGCCGCGGGAGACGCAGATGAAGTAGGAGCCGTTCTTCATCCGTTCGAACTCGCGCTCGCCGATCATGCCCTGGCTGCGGGCGGTGAGCGGGACGGAGACAAAGAGGACGTCGGCTTCGGGGAGTACGTCATCGAGTTGGTCCGGATGGACGTAGCGCTGGACGAGAATATCCGGAGGATAGTCCTTCACATCGACGCCGATGACTTTCATGCCGAAGCCGAAGGCGCGCTGGGCGATCTGGCGGCCGATGCCTCCGACGCCGACGATGACGGCGGTTTTGCCGTTCAACTCGATTTCGCCTTCGCGATTGCGGATCCATTTTTCGTCCTTCTGCGCGGGGATGGTGACGTTGAGGCGGCGCGTCATGGCGAGGAGGAAGGCGAAGGCGTGGTCGGCGATCTCGGGTCCGTAGACGACCTTCATGTTGGTGACGGTGACGTCGCTGGAGACGAGGGCGGGGAACAGGACATCGTCGACGCCGGCGCTCATCACCTGCTCCCACTTGAGTTTGTGGGCCTGGGCGAGTTGGGCGGGCGTGAGCTTGCCGATGAAGCCGTCCGCATCGGCGAGATGGGAGTCGATTTCGGAAGCGGGAAGTTTGACGAGATTCACTTGCGGAACTTCGGCGCGCAACCGGGGCAGCCATTCATCGGGAACGGCGGGGGCGAGAACGGTCTTGGTTTGCGCCGAAGCAGCGAGCGCGAAAAGCGAGGCGAGCAGCAGAGCGATAGCGGCGTGCATGGCGCCATCCAGTCTATCGCCTGGAATGGAGTCAGTGGGCGGCGTGGAAGGCCCAGTAAAAAACGAACGCGCCGGCGAGGATGCGGTAGATGGCGAAGGGTACGAAACCGTGCCTTCGCACCCAGGCCATGAACCAGGCGACCACGGCGTAGGCGACGACGAAGGAGACGAAAAAGCCGATGAGGAGGAGCGCCCACAGATGGCCGTTCATGGCGACGGATTCGGCGCTGCCGTGGCGCAGTGTTTTGAGCGCCTCGTAGCCGGTGGCGACGGCCATGGTGGGGATGGAGAGAAAGAAGCTGAACTCGAGGGCGGCGGCGCGCGTCATGCCGACGAGTTGGCCGCCGGCGATGGTGGCCATGGAGCGGGACGTGCCCGGCACGACCGCCGAGACAAGCTGGCATATGCCGATCCAGATGGCTTGCGGCGTGGTCATGTCGTCCATGAAGCGGGTCTGGCCGCGGTTGGAATAGACGGCGTCGACGACCCACATGATGACGCCGCCTACGATCAGCGAGCCGGCCATGAGCGAGAGGCTTTCCAGGTTCTTGCCGATGACTTTGGTGAGCAGGTACGCGGGCGCGGCGGTGACGACGAAGGCGATGAGGGTCAGCGAGAGCGGGTGGGTGAGCGGCGTGCGATCGCCGCGGGAGCCGCCGGGGAAAGTGGAGAGAAACTCGGTGATGCGATTCCAGAAATAAATGGGCAGCGTGAGGATGGCGCCGAGTTGGATGACGATGGAAAACATCTTCCAGTAGCCGCTGCCGAGGTCGAGGCCCAACATTGCTTCGGCGATGCGGAGATGGGCCGTCGAGCTTACGGGCAGAAATTCGGTCAGGCCTTCAATGACACCGAGGAAGGTCGAGAGAAAATAATCGTTCAAACGCGGTTCTCCAAAGAGCGGTCAGAAAAAGTAGAGGACATCGGGTCGGATATGTCCGTGCTCCTCCAGACACGGCCCACAGGCCATATGGTAACCGCTCCAGCGGGCGCGGACGGCGGCGGGGATATCGATTTCGTCGGTGGGGCGGTGCTCGGTGGTGATTGCGAGGCGAGGGTGGAAGCGCGCGATTACGTCCGCGGCGCCGGCGAGGGCCGGAATTTCGGCGCCCTCGATGTCCATCTTGATGAAGTCGACGCGGGGCAGGTGCAGTTCGGCGGCGAGGTGGTCGACGGTGGTGAGCGGCGCCGTGCCGGCGTTCTTCGATCCGCTGGGATGAAGGACCACGCTATTTGCCGCGAAGTTCTGTTCTTCGACGCTGAGCGGCAGTTCGGCTTCGCGGTTCCAGACGCCCTTGGGGTAGACGATGGCTTTGCCGGCGGCGATGGGTCCGGCGAGGTTGCGGCGAAGGCATTCGATGGTGGTGGGGGCGAGTTCGATGGCGACGACGAGGCCTGCGCCGGCGGCGAGCGCCTGGCGGGAGAAATCGCCGTCGCTTGCGCCGCAATCGAGCACGATGTCGCCGGGATGGATGAAATGCTCGCCCTGGCCGTAGACGTGGCGCTCGATCTCGGCGAGGTTGAAGGGGAGCACGTAGCGGTTGCCGGCGGGGATCCAGAAGTCGCCGCCGGGGGTTTGCCACAACTCGAGCGCGCCGTCCTTTTTCACGAAGTGCATGGCGTGAAGGATGCGGTCCTTGATGGCGATCTGCTCGCGCTCGTTGGCGGCGCTTTGGAGCGCCATGCCGAGCGGGCAGACGGGGCTGTGGCGGGTGGCAACCAGAACGAGCAGGCGGAAGGGCGGATAGTGGAGCCAGAGAGCGGCCGCGACGGCCACCACGGCCAGGCCGGTTACCAGAATGCGTTTCATGGAGGGCGCGTTACTCGGCCGGGGCAGGCTTGTAGAGAGTCTCCATCTGCGAGCGCAGCTTATCGAGGCAGGCCTTCTTGGTGTAAAGCATGTGTCCGGCGTCGCAGTAGATCAGCGACACGTTTTTGCGCAGCGTGCCGTCAAGCTGCATGTGATGTACGGTGTACTCGGTGGCGAAGAACGGCGTGGCTAAGTCGAAATAGCCGTTGGCGATGAGCACGTGGAGGCTGGGGTTCTGCGTGATCGCCTCGCGCAGGCGGACGCTGACGTCGACAAAGCGGTTCTGATATTCGGCGTAGCTCCAGGGGCGGACTCGGCCGGTGAGGATCTCGTAGGGCAGGTCGCTTTCGTAGTTCAACGTCGTGCGGACATAGTTGTTGAACATGTTGGTGTAGGCGCCCTGCACGGAGGCGTAGCTGGGGTCGTAGTCGAAGCGGCCGGCGGCGGCGTTGGACGGAATTCCTTCCAGGCGGCTGTCGTAACGGCCGATGGTGCGGCGCTCGGAGCGGAGCAGTTCGGAGAAGAACTGGAAGTCGCCGACCCGCAGATTCGAGAGTTGGATGTAGGATTCGGAGAGTCCGGTGAAGCGGGCGAGTTTCTTTGCGGTGGCGTCACGCTCGGCGGGGGTGAGGCTGTCGCCTTTCATGAGCGCGAGCGTGTAGTCGCCGCCGGCGAATTCGCGCGCCTGCTGGACGGCCTGCGCCACGTCGCCGTGCTGGAGGTCGGCGGGCAGTTTCTTGTGATACCAGGCGGCGGCGGTGAAGCTGGGCAGGAAGAAGATATAGGGCAGGTCGTTTCCGGGCGTGGCCTCGAGCGTTTCGAAGTTGAGGACCGTGGAGATGAGTGTGATGCCGTTCAGGTAGATGCCCTCGTGCTCGAGCAGGTATAGAGATAGGCCGGCGGCGCGCGTGGTGCCGTAGCTTTCCCCGGCGAGGTATTTGGGCGAACTCCAGCGGTCGTAGCGGGTGAGGTAGAGGCGGATGAATTCCGAGACCGAGGCGAGGTCGCCTTCGAGGCCGTGGAACTGCTTCGGGTCCGCGCCGGGCGCGGGGCGGCTGAAGCCGGTGCTGACGGGATCGATGAAGACCATGTCGGTGATGGGCAGCAGCGTGTCGTCGTTATCGACCAGGCGGTAGGGAGGCTGGGGCTGCGTGCCCTCGGGGCCCATCTCGACTCGCTTGGGGCCGAAGGCGCCCATGTGAAGCCAGACCGACGAGGAGCCGGGTCCGCCGTTGAAGATGAAGGTGATGGGGCGCTTCGATTTATCCGGCGCGTCGTCGCGCGTGTAACTGACGAAGAACATGCTGGCGCGGGGCTTCCCTTCCTCCTCCTTGAGCACCAGCGTGCCGGCGAGCGCGGTGTAGGGAATCTTCTGGCCGGCGGCTTCGATGGTGTGCTGCGTTTTTTGAATCTTCTCTTCGGCCGGGGGCGCGGGGAATTTCGAGCTTTCGGCCACGGGGGCGGGCGCGGCGGGGGGAGGCGGCGGAGGGGCTTGGCGGCGCTGGGCCCGCGCGCTCACCAGGGAAGCCATCGAGAGGATTGCGAAGCCCCAGGCGGGGCGGGGAAGCCGGATGGGAAAAAACAATTGAGGGTCTCCTTGTTTCTTAAGTTCAGCTCGTTGGCCGCTCCCTTGCCGGGGCGGTGGCGGAGTAATCGGCGCGGAGCCGCGCGGCATAATCGCGCATGAGTTCGTCCACGCGGGCCGAGTGGGGCGAGAGGACGATCAGCCC
>JAJYCN010000041.1 GCA_021778335.1 Acidobacteriota bacterium
ATCGTATTTGAGATGCACTACACGCCGAACGGGCACGCGGTGACGGATTATTCGGAATTGGACATTTACTTTGCACGGGAGGCTCCGCGGGAACGGGTGATTACGATTGCGCCGGCGGATCCGCATTTGCTGATTCCGGCGGGCGACGCAGATGCACGATCGGAAGCCACGGCGACATTCACGCAGCCGGTTACCCTGGTTTCGCTCCAGCCGCATATGCACTTACGCGGGAAGGCTTACCGGATGACGCTGGTGTATCCGGACGGGCGCCGGCAGTTACTGCTGAGCGTGCCGCATTACGACTTTCACTGGCAGACGACTTACTTTCTGGCTCAGCCGATGCGGCTGCCCAAGGGCGCCGCGATTGAGTGCGTGGCCGAGTATGATAATTCGCCGAATAACCCGAATAATCCGGATCCAAAGAAGACGGTGCGGTGGGGCGATCAGAGCTGGGAGGAGATGAACATCGGGTTTCTGGAGGCAGCGGTTCCGGCGGAAAGCGATGCGGACGTGGCCGTATTGAGCGGGACGACGAAGCCGGCGCCCGGTGGAGGGCGGTAAGAGCGGGAGGCTAGGAGGCGGGAGGCATGATCAGGCGCTTCTCGACTTCAAAAAGGCGGTCCTCGATGACGCCGACGCGGCGGCGAAGGGCGGCTTCATTATTTTCGGCGTCCTTCAGGCGAAGCCGATTGGATTCGGCGAAGGTAGAGAAGGCCTTGAGGAGGTGCGTTTCGTTTTCGTTCATGTGTTCGACGAGTTCGTCGCGAAGCTGGGCAACGTCGGTCTTCAGTTCGTCGCGAACTCGTGCGAGGTCGGCTTTGGTGGCTGGGGCGTCCGGCGTGTCCATTTGTCTTTTAAGTTACACCGGCTGCGCGCCGGCCGCCGCCGTCAACCGGCCGGCGAGGCCGGTGGAGAAGAGGTCGCCGATGCGGTCGATGGTGAAGTCGGCGGCGGGGTACTGGGCGATGGCTTTGGCGTCGAGAGCGTAGTGGCCCTGGCGGACGAAGACGGTGGTGAGGCGATCCTTCCAGGACTGCTTCATGGCGGCGAGGATGCGGAGTTTGTCATCGACCATGACGTAGTGACCGGCCGGGTATTCCTGGGCGATCTGGTCGAGTTCGAGTTCCTTGTGGATGTAGATGAGGACGCGGCCTTCGAAGGCATCGTAGAGGCCGGAGCGGTATATCTTGTGAGGCTGGAAGACTACGTCGCCGTCGGTGAGGATGACGGTGGTTCCGAGTTTGGCGGCCTGTTCGACGGCGTCGAGTGAGTTTGGGAACAGCCGGTTGGCGAACGGGTAGCGGATGAGATAGTAAGATACGGCGAGTAAGTGGGGGTCGTGGGGGTAGGCGAGGCGGTAGCGTTGCAGGGCGCCGAGATAGTCGGCGTAGCCGAGCTCGGCGCGTATGGCCTCGAAGTACTCCCAATAGTGTTGGGCCTGGCCGGCGCCGACGCTGGCGGCGAGGTGGCGGCGGAGGTCCGCGGTGACGCGGTCGTGATCGAGCAGCGTGTTATCGACGTCGAATAAGAAGACAGTGGATGCGCCGGGCATTGAGAGTCCCCTGGATCAGGTTAGCGGGCTTTTTTGAGGGCGCGCGGGATCGAATCCGGACGCCAGAAGCGGAAGCCGCCGATGAAGGCGTGGGAGTTATCGCCGGGGCGGCAGTTAGGAGGCAGTTTCTTCAGACAGCGCACGTTGCCTCCGCCGATGACGACATACTCGGCCTGCGTGGCGGCCATGAGTGCTTTCGAGATGGCGGCGACGTGGGTGCGCCATTTCTTTTTTCCGAGACGTTCGAGGCCGCGCTCGCCGATGTAGTCTTCGTAAGTGCGGCCGTTCTTGTAGGGTAAGTGGGCGAGTTCCATGGGCTCGACGACGCCGTCGACGATGAGGGCGGTGCCGAGTCCCGTGCCGAGGCCGAGGAAGAGCATGCGCCCGCCTTCGTAGCTGCCGAGGGCCTGCATGGCGGCGTCATTCATGATGCGGACGGGTTTGCCGAAGGCTTTGGCGTAGTCGAATTTGGTCCAACCCGGAGCGAGGTTATGGGGTTCGGCGACGGGATGACCGTGGAGAACCGGGCCGGGGTAACCCATGGAGATCACATCATAGGTCCAACCGGCGGCGGCTTTCTTGACTTCGGCGATCATGCGGCGGGCGGTCATAGTGGGGCCGGAGTCGATTTTGATGGGCTCCTTCTGGCCGGTGGCGAGGATTTTGACATGGGTGCCACCGACGTCGATGACGAGGACGTGTTTGGGAGCGGCGGGTTTGGGTGTCGGCATGGCGGGCAGGGCGGCCGGAAGGTCAGTGGGCCGCTTTCTCCTTGTGGCCGCCGAACTGGTAGCGCATGGCGGAGAGTAACTTATCGGCGAATTCGCCTTCGGCGCGGGAGGCGAAGCGCTGATAGAGGGCCGCGCTGAGCACGGGGGCGGGCACGCTTTCGTCGATGGCGGCGGTGATGGTCCAGCGGCCTTCGCCGGAGTCGGAGACGTGGCCGGAGAAGGTCGACAGTTCGGGCTCCTCGAGCAGGGCGATGGCGGTCAAGTCGAGCAGCCAGGAGGCGATGACGGAGCCGCGGCGCCAGACTTCGGCGATGTCGGGCATGTTGAGTTCGTACTGGTAGTGCTCGGGGTTGCGGAGCGGGGTGGTTTCGGCGTCGACGTCGCGGGTGTGGAGGCCGGCGTCGGCGTGTTTGAGGATGTTGAGTCCTTCGGCGTAGGCGGCCATGACGCCGTATTCGATGCCGTTGTGGACCATTTTGACGAAGTGGCCGGCGCCGTTGGGGCCGCAGTGGAGGTAGCCGAGTTCGGCGGTGCCGGAGGCGTTTTCGCGGCCGGGAGTGCGGGGAATGTCGCCGCGGCCTGGAGCAAGGGTGGCGAAGACGGGGTCGAGATGCTGGACGACCACTTTTTCACCGCCGATCATGAGGCAGTAGCCGCGTTCGAGTCCCCAGACGCCGCCGCTGGTGCCGGTGTCGACGTAGTGAATGCCGAGGGCGCTGAGTTCTTTCGCACGGCGGAGGTCATCGACGTAGTAGGAGTTGCCGCCATCGATGACGATGTCGCCTTTTTCGAGCAGCGAAGACAACTCGTGAAGTGTGCCGTCGACGACCGCGGCGGGGATCATGAGCCAGACGGCGCGCGGGGCCGAGAGGCGGCCGACGAAGTCCTCTAGCGAAGTGGCGCCGGTTGCGCCTTCGCCTTCCAGTTGCTTCACCGCGGCGGGGTTGGGGTCGAACACGACGCACTGATGGCCGCCGCGAGTGAGGCGCCGAACCATGTTCGCGCCCATGCGGCCGAGGCCGATCATTCCGATCTGCATGCTTAACTTTCTCCTCCCTTGGCGCGGGCTAGTTACGGCCCGCTTTACCAGCATCGCTCAAAGGCATGTGGATGTGGATGGGCGGTGGGAGGTTACAACCTGGCGGCGGCGCCAGGCCGCGGGTCCTACTTCGGTGACGGAGACATGTTCAATCCGGAAGTGGAGGTGGCGAGGATCGCCGGGCATGGGAACGCGTGGGGCGTTGGTGGAGAATTCGATTGCTGTCTCGCCGGGCGCCAGAGTGAGCGAAAGCGATATCGGGGCCGGGGATGCGCCGATGGGAAACTGCCCGGAGAAAGTACTCGTGTGCAGCGTCAGCAGCGATGGTCCGGGAACGCCGCTGAGGGCCTGGAACGAGACGAGGACGCCGACGTTGTGCGAGCGGAGGTTATAGAGAACCATGGTTCCGCGACGGGAGCACCAACGCCACTCGGAGTTCGGATCCGGGCCCGGGCCATGTTCCTCGACGGAGAAGCCGGAGCGGTACCAGACAGGAATGAGGAGTTTTGTTTGTTCTGCCCCGCGGGTCCACTGGTCCGGGATGTGGGTGAGGTTGAAGAAGAAGAGGCGGTGGTCCGGACATTCGAGCGGTGTGGATTGGAGAGCGGCGCGAAGTTGGGTTTCGAGCGCGGCGCCGTTGTCGGCGTAGCCGAAGCGGTCGACGTAGAGGCCGCGGTAACCCGCGGCGATGGCCTGGGGGAGCAGTTCGGGCAGCGGGAGAGAACCGAGGGTGGCAAGCCACGCGTCGCCGGCCCGGAAGCGCATGGTGGGGAAGCTCCAGCGGAGCGTAGAGGAGAACAGGTACGCGCGCAAAGGATCGTAGGCGTCGATCTTGCGCAAGGGCACTTCCGGGTAGGCGACGAAGGGAAGCTGGAGGACCATCGAGCCGGGAGGGAGTTGGCGCTCGATGGCGGAGAGGAATTGGCGCATGTTATGGGAATCGGCGGCGGAGCGGACGGGGAGTTCGGCAATGCCGGCCGGCGCCTGGTCGTAGACGGCGGCAACCAGGAGCAGGAGGGCGGCGGCGCGGAGCCAGGGCCGGTGGTTGGGATGGGCGCGGCGGAAGACAGCGTCGAGGCAGAAGGCGACAGCGATGAGAGAGAAGAACGCGAGAAAGATGGCGACGCGGTTCTGGGCGCGGACTTCCGGTGTGATGAAGAGAGAAAAGAGTGCGCCGAAGCCGGAGGTGGTGGCGAAGAGGATACCGGCGGCGGACAGAATGCCGAGTTGATGCAGAAGCAGGGGACGGCGGCGAAACTCGGCGACGGCGCAGACGAGCAGGATGAGGCAGCCCGTGGAGCCAACGGCACCGAGCGAAACGCTGGCGCTTTCGTTGGCGTGCAGCCAGGGCTGCGGTGCGTGATAGACGGCGGTGATGTGGCGGAGCGTCAGGAGGCGGTGCTGCGGATTGGGCAGAAACAGATCCGCGATTTTGAGTCCGTATTGCTCGGTTTCGACGGCGGTGCGTTTGCCCACTTCGGGATTGGGCCCGTTTTCGATGAGGGAGGCGATCATCGGCGAGAGGCAGGCAAGGACGGTGGCGAGAGTGACGACGATCGAGATGCCGGCGATAGCGGCGTAGCGCTTTCCGGGCGGAGTGAAGAAAGCGTAGACGGCGGCGAGGCACAGGAACATCAGGGAAAAGAAGCAGTAGTAGAAGCCCGCGGCGCCGGTGAGGATCGAGACGGGGATCGCCCAACGGAGCATGCGGGACGGGCGGGCGTCCGCACCATTCATGATGCGGATCAACAGATAGACGAGAGGAGGAACTGTCCAGTAGACAGATAGAAATAGATGGCCTTCGCCGCGGAGAAAGTGAACTGTAAGGAGCGAATAGAGAAGGGCGGCAATTCCCGAGGACAGGCGTGAAAAGCCGAGGCGGAGCAGTACGAAATAGGAGGAGGCGGAGATGAGAACAAAGCCAAGCAGGTAGAAGAGGTTCCCGGCCAGGAAAGCGTCGTGGACGAAGAGTTGGATGACGATGAGGATGGCCTGATGGAGGATGTCGGGCTGGTCGAAGTCGCCGTAGTCGAGGCCGAAGGGAGCGCCGGCGCGGGGGTTGTGGAGCAGGTGATGTTCGCCGAGAGCCTTAGTAATATAAGCGAAGATGACGTGGTCGCCGTCGACGGGCTGGATGGGATTCCGAAGACTGGCGTCCCAGAGGCCATAGGCCCAGTAGACGGCGAGCAGCGTCGTGCAACTGAGGACAATGTACTCGAGTATGGCGAAAAAACAGCGGCGGCCTCGGATCGGGGTGCGCCGGGCTACGGAAGACTCAGTCTCTTGTGAGTGTTGTGTGGCTTCCGAAGGCATGCAGACTCCGGTTCGGCGCGGGAGCGCTTTGATCCGGGCTGCCCGCTATTCTAGCAACGGCCAGTGCGGATCGCGGCGTTGGTATTGCAAAATGGGGAAGATTCTGAAATCTCAGGACAGACGCTGGCGTCATTAAATCTAATGCCGAATTTCTTTCGCACCGAGTGGCGTATCGCCGCCTTTATGTTGCTTTTAGGGGCTCCGCATGCGTGCGCGCAAGGCAGGATTGACCCGAGTCTGCCGACCGAGCCGGTGGTGTTCACCCGAACGCTCATGTTGTTTCCCGGCGTCGACACGGTGAAAGACCCCGATGCGGTACTTCCGCCGCTGACGACGAAGCAGAAGTACTGGATTTTCTGGCGGCGCACTTTCGATCAGTCATTGCCGGTGGAAGCGCTGATGTTCTCGGGTGGCTCGCAGGCGGTGAATTATTCTCCGAAGTACGGGACCGGGTGGGGGCCGTTTGCCGAGAGGTTCGGCTCATATGCGGGAAGTATCGCCAGTTCGAGTTTGTTCACGGACGCGCTGCTACCCTCGATGTTTCACCAGGACCCCCGGTATTTTCGCAAGGGACGCGGCTCGGTGATGAGCCGGCTGTGGTACGCGGTGAAGTCGGAAGCGTGGACGAGAAACGACAACGGGACGATGGGGGTGAACGTCTCGGGCCTGCTTGGGTTTGGTATGTCGACAGCGTTGACGGATGCGTGGTATCCGCGGAACAGTGTGACGTTGAGCTCGACGATGGAGCGGTATGCGATCAAGATGGGCGTAAGCGTGATGCTGAACGTGGTACGGGAGTTTGGAGGCTCCGAGGAGCCGACCCCGGGACGCTAGGATAAGAGGGATGTGGAAGCGTCTGAAGTTGACGCTCGAAATGATCAAGTTCGAGCACTCGGTGTTTGCCCTGCCGTTTGCGCTCACCGGGGCGATGCTGGCGTTGCGCGGCGCGGGGATGGCGAGCGGGGAAATCTGGCGGCGAATCGCGTGGATTGTAGTGGCGATGGTGGGGGCGCGGTCGGCGGCGATGACGTTTAACCGGATTCTCGATGCGGATGTGGATGCCAAGAACCCTCGGACGAAGGCAAGGCATATCCCAGCCGGAATCCTGACGGCCGGATTTGCGTGGGTGTTTACGGGGGTTTCGACGCTCGTGTTCCTGTGGGCAGCGCGGGAGTTAGGGCCGCTCTGTCTGAAGCTGGCTCCCGTAGCTCTGGCGGTGGTGTTTTTCTATTCATTCACGAAGCGATTCACAAGTCTGTCGCATCTGGTGCTGGGATTTTCGCTGGGGATTGCGCCGGCGGCGGCATGGATTGCGATGCGCGGGCAGTTGGACGCGAGGATTTTGTGGCTGACCGCGGCGGTGACGCTGTGGACGGCGGGATTCGACGTGATTTACTCGTGCCAGGACTACGAGTTCGACAAGACGACGGGGTTGTTCAGCGTACCGGCGAAATTGGGTATTCCAGGGGCGCTTTGGGTGGCGAGGCTGTTGCATCTTGGAATGTTGGCGTGCCTGGCGGCCTTGTTGGCGGCATTCGGGTTGGGATGGCTGGCCATGGCGGGCGTAGCGGTGGTGGCCGCGCTTCTGAGTTGGGAGCATAGCCTCGTGAAAGCGAACGACTTATCGAAAGTGAACGCAGCCTTCTTCACGGTGAACGGGTACGTGAGCGTGTTATTCTTTCTGTTTTGGGCCGCCGACGGATACGTGTCTCGACTCTAACGGAGAGACACAGAATCGAACGCGCGGGGGCCGGAGCGGGACATTTCGATGGCGCTGTTGATTGAAGATTCGCGGTTGAAGCCGCTGGTGGACAAGCTGGAGGCGGGTGAGCGGTTGAGCGGCGCCGACGGGCTGCTGCTGTATCGCACGCACGACTTGCTCACCGTGGGATACATGGCGAACCTTGTGCGCGAGCGGATGCATGGCAAGCGCGCATACTTCAACGTGAACCGGCACATCAACCCGACCGATGTGTGCGTGGCTTCGTGCAAGCTGTGCGCGTTCGGCAAGCGGGTGAGGGACCCGAAGGCGTACACGTGGTCGCTCGAGGAAGTGTGGCGCCGCGCGGGTGAAGGATTGACGGAGGCCGCGACGGAGTTTCACATCGTCGGCGGGTTGCATCCCGAGTTGACGCTCGACTGGTATTGCGAGATGCTGCGCGGGCTGAAGGAGCGGTATCCGCAGGTACACTTGAAGGCGTTCACGATGGTGGAAGTGGCGTATCTGGCCAAGCGGGCGAAGCTGAGCGTGCGCGAGACCCTGGAGCGGCTGAAGGAAGCCGGCGTGGATTCGATGCCGGGCGGCGGGGCGGAGATTTTCAGCGAGCGGGTGAGGCGGATCATCTGCGACCACAAGATCGACGGCGACGAGTGGATCGAGACGGCCCGGGCGGCGCATCAACTTGGGCTGCGGTCGAACTGCACGATGTTGTATGGGCATATCGAGACGGCGGAGGACCGGGTGGACCATCTGCTGAAGCTGCGCGCGCTGCAGGACGGCACCGGCGGATTCCAGACGTTCATTCCGCTGGCGTTTCATCCGGCGAACACGGCGATGGAACACATTGGGACGACGACGGGGATGGAGGACATTCGCAATATCGCCGTGGCGCGTCTTCTTCTCGACAACATCGAGCACATCAAGGCGTACTGGGTGATGATGACGCCGCCGGTGGCGCAGATTGCGCTGCGATTCGGAGCCGACGACATCGACGGCACGGTGGTGGAGGAAAAGATCTATCACGACGCGGGCTCGACGGTGACGCAAGGCATGCGCCGGGGCGAACTGCTTCGCCTGATCCGCGAAGCAGGACGGGAGCCTTTCGAGCGCGACACACTTTACCGGCCGGTAGAGCGGACCGAGACAGCGTTCACCGTGCTGGTGTAGGCCCCGAACATTCCGGTAAGGCGACGGGGTTGTGGGGACGGGGCAATAAAAATCCCCTGCGGCAGCATACCGCAGGGGCATGAATCGTTCGAAGACCGACCCGCCGTTGGCAAGGATTTTACGTGGTTGCCTTCGGCCGGCGCCACTCCATAGCGCCTGAACTCACCCACGGACAATTCCAGTTTAACAGTCGGGAGAGCCTGAGGCAACGAAAAACTGGAGCCGGGGTGGAGTAGCCGCGGCTAACGTGTTGGCATGTCGTCGCTTAGCTTTTCAAATCGCCTGCGTTGTTCGGGGTTGAGCATATCGAGGATGCGGTGTTTGCCCGTTGCGCGGAACGATTCCACCTCAGCCTCAATGTCCTCGCGGTACTTCACCATGTCGTCCAGGATGTCTTTCAGCTTGTCGGCCTGGTCCGGTGTCAGGCCGAGATCCTTTTTGAGCATTTCGTAGCTCAACTGCGGGTCGGCCCGCCACAGCGAGGCGCCATGATGCAGGCGTTGGTGAAGACCGAAACGCATGGTCAGAGCTCCCGTAAGCGCGCCAGCCAGGAAGACCATGAGCAGAAGAAACAACACACGCGGGTCGTGCCATGCGCTGCGCGAGTCGGGAAGCATGAGAGATCGCCGTCCCTAGTCGCGGAAGCTGACCAGGTTTACAAGGATTGTATTGCGGTCATCGTCAGGCAGCTGCACCTTCAGACTCGACGAGGGCGGCGCCTGATCCTCGATCCGCAGAAGGGCGGCTCCGGGCGGCGGCGCGACGGCGCCGGGTTCCGTCGTAACGATATAGCTGGCCAGTAGCAGCACCATCGCGGCGGAGGCTACTGCGATCGGACGCCCGAAGGCGTTGTCGAGTAGCATGGCGAACACCGAGGACTTGGCCTGGGCGTCGACCCGCTCACGGACGCGGGCGTAGAAGCCGGCGCCGGGCTCGACTTCCGGCATACGAAGAGATTGAAGCATCCTGGATTGCCGGCTTAGCTCAACGATTTGGTTCTTACACTCGGGGCAGTTGTCGAGATGGCTCTGGAACTCGCCGGACGGATTGTCCAGGTAAGCCTCAAGGTTTGCCCGAATTGGCTCATGCATGGCGTTCATTCCCTCAAAGTAACGATCAAACTTACCGTGTGGATCTTACTTGTCCACTCTGTAACTGCTAGCCTTCCAGCCACAGGGGAGTTTTTGCTCCTGGCGCCTGGCGTACGCCCCCCTTCCGCTATCTTCCGCCTGGCGAATTCTCATGCGCCTGTCCCCGAGGTGGTTCGGGTGAGACGCTGCGCGGCCTTAAGAAGCTTCTGCCGCGCCCGAAACAACTTCACCTTGATTGTATTCTCATTCATGCCGGAAAGACGAGAGAGTTCTTCCACCGAGTACCCTTCGACTTCCTTCAGCAAAATCATCGTGCGATCTTCTTCCGACAGCTTCGCCAGCAGCCGGACCACCAGGTCCCGCTCGGCCAGCACGGTGTCCATGGGGCGCTCCCGGTCGACCACCGTTTCACTGTTTTCCATCTTGCGGGTATCTTCCTCGGAGAAGTCGCTCTCGTAGACGAGTTTCCGGACCCGCTTCTTCCGCAGATAGTCGTAACACTCGTTGACGGTGATCTTGTAAATCCACGTAAGCAACGAACTGCGAAAGTCGAAATTCTTGATCGAGAAGTATATCTTAGCGAAGACCTGTTGCGCTATGTCCTCGGCATCGTTGTGATTTCGGAGGATGCTGAAGATGATGGAGAAGACTTTGGACTGGTAGCGCTCGACGATCTCGCGAAAAGCGAGTTCATCCCGTGCCTGGACGCGGCGAACCAAGGCCGCTTCGTCGGTTGTCCGATGATCCACTTTCGCTTTGGGCCGTGGCGCGGTTGTAGCCGCCACGGGGTACGGAAGCACGCTGCTCACGCCGCTCATACATGGCGGTGGACGCGGCTCATAGCGGGCCGGTTTCAATCCTTTGTGCCGCACCGCCCGGTACCGCCAGGCGACACGCAAAAACCGCCCTGCCTCCAACCGGAGTGTAGCAAATGAGGCGGCGCCGCCGCTCAGACGGCACTTGGAACCTCGTTCCCTTCCCCGCCCGGCTGGAACCTCGAATTTCTTCGCCTCAGATCATTCCGCAAGAGCTTGTTTTCCCGATTGGACGTAGTACTATGTACACAGTCCTGAACTCCAGTGAGGTAAACGATTCTGGTCAATGTGGAATAAACGAAAAGAGGAAGAATATCCGCCGAGGACGCAAGCTCCTCCGGCGCCCCCCGTACCCGTAAAGGAGAGCCCTGTAATGTCGAGTCCCGCATATCGAGCTGAGCCGAGCGAGCCGAAAGGCTCCGCCGTGATCGGCAAGTCCGTGAGTATTAAAGGAGAGATTCACAGCCGCGAGGATCTCACCATTGACGGCGAGGTGGAAGGCACGGTAGAAGTCCAGGACAGCCGGCTTACGGTCGGGCAAAACGGCAAGGTGCAGGCCTCGGTGAAGGCCCGGGAGATCATCGTACTGGGCACGATCCTTGGCAATGTCGATGTGACCGACAAGATCGACATCCGCAAGGACGCGAAGCTCGTCGGCGACATCCGCACGGCGCGCATCGTAATTGAAGACGGCGCGTATTTCAAGGGCAGCACGGACATCGTCCGGCCGGATGCCAAGCCGCAGGCCCAGCCCCAGACGAAGGCCCAGGCCGCTCCGGCAGCCCAAGCCCAACCGGCCGCCGCGGCAGCAGCCGACTCCAAGCGATAGTTTGAAAGGCTGGATCGGAGCTCGCTTTCGGGACCCGGTCCAGCCCGACTTCAGCCCGTGCCAGCGCAGACTCGCAACAGTAGCGGCCTCGAACAGTTCATCCAATCCCTCGGCGGCAGGACCGAGTTGTTTCTGCTCGACCTCGCCGGCGCCAACCAGAGCAACATCGACTTTTTGACTTCGCTCGGCAACCGGGTCTACTCGGATGACATCGTCCGGACGATCGAGACGGCTTTCGGCCACGGCGACTTCTTTGCCAACCAGAACGATCCGGTGCTGACGCGCCAGTTCTTCGACCAGGGTTTGAACTTTCCGGAGCAGCAGTTCGACGGGGCGCTGCTCTGGGATACGCTGCAATTCCTCGCCCCGCCGTTGCTGCAGCTTACCGTGGACCGCATTTTTCACATCCTGCGGCCCGGCGCCTACCTGCTCGCCTTCTTCAACGCCGACGAGAAGGTAAAGTCCGCGCCGCTGTGCTCCTACCGCATCATGGACAAAAAGACCCTGACGCTAGGCCAGCGTGGGCAGACGCGCCCGGTGCAGTTCCTGAACAACCGGGGCATCGAGAAGCTGTTTCAAAACTTTCAGTCCGTGAAGTTCTTTCTGACCCGAGATCACCTGCGGGAAGTGATCGTCCGGCGCTAGTCGAATTCGCCCCTCGATTTTCGCCTTGTATTCGCCTAATAGGCGTGTTATTCTGCCCTTGCCGCATCCGCGGCGGAGGAACGGAACAATGACATTCAGCGAACAACTGCTTCCGGAGTTTGACGGAGAGATGGAGAGTACCCGGAAGTTGCTGGCCTTAGTGCCGGACGGAAATCTGGATTACAAACCCCACGAAAGATCGATGGCGCTGGGCCGTCTGGCGGGCCACGTGGGTGAGTTGCCGGGTTGGGCGGCGAGCACGCTCGACGTGGAAGAACTTTCGATGCCCGCCGATTACAAGCCCTGGATTCCGGCCTCGCGCGACGAGATTCTGGAGCACTTCGACAAAGCCGTGGCCGACGCCCGCCCGAAGATCGCCAAGGCCACCGACGAGGACTGGGCCAAGATCTGGACGTTCAAGTGGGGCGGGCAGACGATCATGTCGATGCCTCGCACGGCGGTGATCCGGAGCGTGGTGATGAATCACCTTATCCACCACCGCGCGCAGTTGGGCGTGTATTTGCGGTTGAACAACATCGAGATTCCGGGGATGTACGGTCCGTCGGCGGACGAGATGAAGTTCTGGCAGCCCGCGACAGCCTGACCAGCTACTTTTTCGCAATCGTGGGCGCGTTGGTGGGCAGCGCGTCCACATACTCAACCCAGCCGTCCATCATTTCGGTCTCGCTGGCCTCGCCCCAGCGGATGGTGCGGGTGGCATCGGGGTTTCGGGGGTTATTCACCGAGTTATCGAAGTGGGCGTCGATCTTCAGGCGGGCGCCGGCGGGGATGAAGATGGGCGGAGCGGCGCGGTAGGTGATCTGCCAGTTGAAGTCATAAGCCGGCACATCCAGCAACGTTTCCGAGTGGCCGTCCGGGAAAGTCATCGTGAAACGCATGGCCTTGCCGCGCAGGTGCATGTGCGGCGTGAGGCTCGTGATGTACATGTCCTTGTGGAAGGTATGACATTCGGTGACTTCCTGGTCGGGATCGCCGGCCGGGATGAGGAACATGTGATTGGCGAGGTCGATCCGGCGGGCCACCTGTTCGGGAGGGTGTTTGGCGAAGATCAGGCCGACGCTGGTCGAGTCGGTTTCCGGCTTTCCGGTGGTGCGTGAGTAGTGAATCTGGAATTTCAGATTCGAGCCGGCACGGATGAGGCGGGCCG
Source organism: Acidobacteriota bacterium (assembly GCA_021778335.1). Taxonomy (GTDB): domain Bacteria; phylum Acidobacteriota; class Terriglobia; order Bryobacterales; family Bryobacteraceae; genus JAJYKC01. Next base: position 13,071 of record JAJYCN010000041.1, read on the forward strand.
TGCCCTCGGGGTACACATCGGGCTCGCGGCCGGGCAGGTACGAACTGATCAGACTGCCGAGATCGCCGGCTTTGCTACCGGGGAACCGTCCGTTGTCGTCGATGGCGCAGCCGTCGTCGATGACCGGCGCGTCGGGCCGGACGAAGGTGAGGGAGTCGCGGCGGATCTGGATCCACTGCGTGAAGGCACGGGCGGGATCGGGCGGCTTGGCGGCCATGTTCTTGGCGGGTTCCGGCGGTTCTTCGACGAAGACGTGCGCGTGGTGCACGATGCGGCGGTTGCCGGGACGTAGTTCCGCGGCAGCGACCCAGCGGTCTTCCGTGAAGCCGCTCGGAACGCTGATGTAGGCGTACTCGTCCGGGCCGGTGGCATCCAGTTTGTGGGGCGGGATGGCGATGACCACGTCCGGCTTGCCGATTTTCCAGCCGTCGTGGAATGTTGGCGCGGGAGGCATCAGCTTTTCGTCGCCTTCGAGCTTGGCGCCGGCGGTCCAGGCGCGGATGGTGGCGATTTCGGCATCGCTCAGGCGGGCGTCGTTGGACCAGTGGCCGTAGCGCGGGTCGGCCAGCCATGGGGGCATTTTGCGGGTGAGGACCGCTTCGCGAATGGCGGCCGCCCAGGGTTTGACTTCGGAGTAAGTCATCAGCGACATCGGCGCGATGTCGTTGGGATGATGGCAAACGACGCAGTGCTGGTATAGGATAGGCGCGACGTCTCGGGTGAAGACGGGTTCGGCGGCCCCAGCGTGGGCGAGCACGCCGAGACCGATCGCGACTATGGCTGCGCCGAGGCGTTTCATCGGCAGTTGGGGATTAGTCTATCACCGGATGAAGGCATCGCGGAATGCTTTGGCGTACTTACTGCACGACGACGTTCACGGGATTGGACTCGGCCTGGCCGATGGTCAGCACGAGCGGAAGGGTTCCGCTCATGCCGGTGGGAACGGTGAAGGCGGTCTGGTAGAGGCCGGCGTAGCCGGGCGTGGCGACCGAGGACAGCACCGGGATACTGGCGCCGCCGAGGGTCGCGGTGGTGGCGGCGGTGGTGAAGTAAGTGGGGCTGGGAGGCGCCCCCGTGCCGAGAACAGCGAGTATGAACACGGTTGGCGGGTCCAGGTATCCCGTGATGCGCGGCGGCGTGGTCTGGCCCATGCCGGTTTCAAACGCGATGAGGATATCGCCGGGGTGGGCGGGGTTGGAGGCGCCGATCACCGAGTAATCCGCAGCGCGAACGACCGCGTAGACCGACGGCGCGTAGTTGTCGACTGTGGCCGAGAAGCCTCCGCTCATGCCGTTGGGCGACATTACTGTGACCTGTTGCGGTCCGGCGGTGACTTCAAACGGCACCTGCGCGTTGATCTGACCAGGGGCGACGTAGAACAGCGGCGCCTTCACCTCTCCGAACATCACGCTTACTCCGTTGAGCGATTGCGGCAGGGAATTGTAGCCTGAGAAGCCGCTCAAGTCCGAGGTGTAGTTGGAAAGGTTCGAGCCGTAGATGGTAACGATCTCGCCGGGGGCGACGGTGGTGAGCGCGGCCGCGCCGTTGCTGACCACGCTAGCGACTTCAGGCATGGTCGTGTTGGCCGTTGCAACCTGGGCGCGCGCCGCGCCGCCGGGATTCGTGGAAGTGTGGATGTTGACGTAGTAATTGGCGGGAGTTTGGACCAGGCCATTCAACGCGTCGATGCCGGCGGTGCCGCTTATGGTGACGGCCGAGAACAGGTTGCCGGAGCCGCTGGGGAGGGTCTGCGAGCCGCCGGGAAGTTCCGCCGGGATGACGACCGGACCGGAGGAGCCGGCCGCGCCGCTATGGACATGCATGCCGACGAACTTCGTGCTGGAGGGGAATTCGGGGTCGACATCGAAGACCGCCGTGCCGGCCGCCACGCTTCCGTCGTAGTTGCGGAGGGTGTAGAAGCTGATCTGGCCCGGCGCGCTTGCCGTAAGATTCGTCACAGCGGGCACCTCGTTCGAGGGCATCAGCATCAACGGAAAGGTTTCCGAGTCGGTCATGCGGAGTTGGCCGCGCACTTCGCCGCCCGGATACGCCTCGGTGTGGATGTTCACGTAGTAAAAGCCGGGATTGCCGATCAGGTCCGCCGCGGCAGCCAGAGCGGCTGCGTTGGTAGTGTCGAGATCGACCGGATAGTGGAGATTGCCTGAGCCGGTACCGGCGCTTACGGGACCGGCGAGGCCGGAGTTAATGACGACAGGGCCATTGAAACCCGGTACGCCTTTGTGAATGTGCATGCCGACGAAGCTTGTACCAGCGGCGAAGTTCGCGTAGTTGGGATCGAAAACGACCTGGGCGGAAGCAGGATTGCCGGAGGAGTCCCTGGCGAGGATCACCTGAATGCTCACCACGCCGGAGGCCTCCGAATTGACGGCGTCGCTGCCGACGCCGGGCGTGACGGCCGCAGGAGTGGTCAGTTCGGAGGATGTATCGAGTAGGCCCATGCGGACAGAGTAAGTGGCCGGCAGGAGTTGGCCGCGCATGGCGCCGGCGGGGTTGTCGGTGGTGTGGATGTTGAGATAGTAGCCGCTGGGATTCGAGAGGATTCCTTGAATGGTGGCCACGGGTACAGGCGCACTGCCTCCGAACGGGACCTGTTCGAACACGGATCCGGCGCCGGGCGTGGGGACGGCGATGGTATTGCTCCCGCCCAGGCCGCTGCTGACGACAACCGGGCCGGCAACCCCCGCGGCGCCCTGGTGAATGTGCATGCCAGTGATGGTTACGGCGACCCCTAAGTTATAGTCGGCGTCAAAGTCTACGGAGCCGGAGGTAATATTGCCGGAAGAATCCTTGACGAGGTGAATCCAAACGGTGGCGGATCCGGTGGCTGAAGTGTCCGCAGTGGCCGCGGGCACTTCGTTGGACGGCAGCAGGACAGCTCGAACGGGGATGGATTGAACGCTCTGCGCAAACAAAGGCGCCGACAGAGCGAGGATGAAGACAGACAAAGTCCTTCTCATAACAGCAGTTTCTCCCTGATAAGGTGGTCTTCGTCTTGGATGCCGGCTATCCGAAAAGGAGTTAGGAATTTTTCGGTGAGGACCGTGCCGGCGACTTGCACGGCCCTACGAGGCATACGATACAGTCGGCAAAAACCGCGGGGGCTTTCGGGCTTTCGATGCGGTTTCGAAGCCGTAAGCGATCTTTAACAGAAGCGGTTCGCTCCACGCAGCGCCGAAGAACGAGAGCCCGACGGGGAGTCCGAACACGAAGCCGGCCGGGATGGTGATATGGGGGTAACCGGCGACGGCCGCTGGGCTCGAGCAACTGTTGGCATCGTGGTCGCCGTTGACCCAGTCGGTGAGCCAGGCGGGGCCGGCGGTCGGAGCGATGAGCGCGTCGAGTTTGTGCTCCTTGAGTACAGCGTCTATGCCGTCGGTGCGCGATAAGCGGTGGTTCCTTTCGACGGCTTCCAGATACTCGGCGCCGGTTAACGGTCCGCGCGCTTCGGATTCAACGAGGAGTTCCTGGCCGAAGTAGGGCATTTCCTTCGTTTTGTTCCGTTCGTTGAAGGTGATGAGTTCGGCGAGCGAGTGCACCTGTGCCGCGGGGCCGCGCGATTTGAAATATGCGTTGACGCCGGTCTTGAACTCATATTGCAGGACGATGTTTTCGGCCTCCCCCGAAGGATGGCCGTGCTTGAGGCCGGCCGGGTCGACGATCGTGGCGCCCTCGCGCCGCATCAAGCCGATGCAATCTTCCATCAGCTTGTCCACGCCGTCGTTGAAATCGAAGAACTCCCGCGCCACTCCGATGCGGGCGCCCTTCAAGCCGTTGGGATCGAGGAACTGCGTGTAGTCGGAGGCGACGTGGCCGGCGCTCGCCGCGGTGGCCGAGTCGCGGGCGTCCGCCCCAGCGAGCGCGGTAAGCAGTATCGCGGCGTCTTTGAGCGAGCGCGCCATGGGACCGGCGGTGTCCTGGCTGTGCGAGATGGGGACGATGCCCGCGCGGCTAACCAAGCCGACCGTCGGCTTGATCCCCACAACGCCATTCATCGACGAGGGGCAGATGATGGAACCATCGGTTTCGGTGCCGACGGCGAGGGCGCAGAGGTTCGCCGAGACGGCGGCGCCGGAGCCGGAACTCGAGCCGCAGGGGTTACGGTCGAGCGCGTAGGGATTCCGCGTCTGGCCGCCGCGGCCGCTCCAGCCGCTCACAGAACGCGTCGAGCGGAAGTTGGCCCATTCACTCAAATTGGTTTTGCCGAGGATCACCGCTCCGGCTTCGCGCAGTTTCTTGGCTACGCCCGAGTCGGCCGGCGCGGGGGAACCGAGCAGGGCGAGGGATCCGGCGGTGGTCATCATTTTGTCGCCGGTATCGATGTTGTCCTTAATGAGCACCGGCACGCCGTGCAGCGGGCCGCGGCGTCCTTTCGCTTTCGCCTCGCGGTCGAGCGCCGCGGCAATCGCCTCCGCCTCGGGGTTCAGTTCAATCACCGAATTGACCGCCGGGCCATGCTTATCGATACGCTGGATGCGTTCGAGGTACATGCGCGTGAGAGAGGCGGCGGTGAAGCGGCCCTGCTTCAGCCCGGCTGAGATCTGATCGAGGGTGATTTCTTCTATCTCGGATGCCGCGGGAGCGGCGACGGAGGAGGCCGCGAGAGTGGCGGCGAGGCTGGCGGCGCCAAGGAAGTCGCGTCGGTACATGGAGTCGATTATCGCTTGAAACGCGCTCCGCGCTCGAACAGCCTTACAATGGCGATGACGAATTGAACCATGGGCATGCGTCTTAGAAAGCTGCAGGGAAAGCTGAAGATCGAGCACAGCATCATCGATGGGCTGCGGCGGCAGATCGAGAGGCTTATCGTGGAGAACCCGGAGATACGGTCCGTCATTCCCGGCGTGATCCGCCCGGTGCGCGACGCCAAAGGCGAGATCAAGATCCGCGTCACAGTGCCGGTGACGAACGGGTGGAAGGCAATCGCCCTGAGCGCCGGGGCGCGGCAGGAGCTATTCATCAGCACCACGCTCAGCAAGGAGCAACTCGAAGCGGCGCTGGAAAGGCGCCGGCCGTGACGGGCGCGAAACTCGAGTTGAGCGCGGAAGAGATGCGAGCGGCGGGCTATCTGGTTGTGGACCGTCTGGTCGAGCATCTGGCGACGCTTGGCGCACAGCGTGTGGGAACGAAAGCCGATCCGGGGAATCTGCCACTGTTTCCGCGCGGGGCCGCGCCGGAGAAGCCTGCGCCGTTTGAAGAAGTTCTTTCCCTCGTCGAACAGCACGTGCTGGCCTACACGATGCACGTGAATCATCCGCGCTTTCTGGCTTATGTGCCCGGGCCGGGCAACTTCATCGGCGCACTGGCCGACGCGCTCGTCTCCGGATTCAACGTGTTCTCCGGGACCTGGATCAGCGGCTCGGGCCCGGAAGCGGTGGAACGGGAAACCATTGGCTGGTTGCGCGAGTGGTGCGGCTTCCCTGCCTCGGCTGGCGGATTGTTCGTGAGCGGAGGGTCGATGGCGAACCTCACCGCGCTCGCGGCGGCGCGCCAGGCACGGATCGGTTTCGGCGATCAGCGCGCCCGCGTCTATCTTTCGACGCAGGCCCACGCATCGCTCGAAAAGGGGCTGCGGATTCTCGGGTTCGCGCCGGGGCAGGTTGTGAAACTTGAGGCGGACGGGGAGTATCGTCTGCCTGTGCCCGCGCTTGCCCAGCGCATCGCGTTGGACCGCGACGCCGGGCTGCTGCCCTTCTGCGTCATCGCCAGTGCGGGCACCACCAACACCGGGGCGATCGACGATCTGCCGGGGATCGCGCGGCTGTGCCGGGAGCAGGATCTCTGGTTTCACATTGACGGAGCGTATGGGGCCGCGGCGGTGCTGACCGCGCGCGGGCGTAAATTGCTCGCCGGGATAGAACTGGCCGACTCGCTCAGCTTCGATCCGCATAAGTGGTTGTTTCAGCCGTTTGAGTGCGGCTGCGTGCTGGTGCGGGAGGGCGAGCGCCTCGAGCAAGCGTTCAATATCCACGCCGATTACATGAGCGACACGCGGCGTTATTCGGCGGAGTTCAACTACGCCGACTCAGGGATTCAACTCACGCGCGGGTTCCGGGCGCTGAAGCTCTGGATGTCGGTGCGCACGTTCGGGCTGGCCGCGTTTCGCGAAGCGATCGAGCATGGGTTTGAGATGGCCGAGTTTGCCGCGCAGGAGATCGAGCGGCTCGAAGGTTGGGAACTGGTGAGCGGCCCGCGGATGGGGATCGTGTGCTTCCGCTACAACGAGGGTCCGGAGGGATTGCACGAGCGGATTGTGGACGCGCTCATTGCCGACGGGACAGCGCTCGCCACCACGACTACGCTTGCGGGACGGACCGTTCTGCGCTTCTGCACCATCAATCCGCGCACGACGGAGGAAGACATCCGCCTAGCGCTGGCCGCGATCGATGCGATCGCGCGGCGGCTTGCTTCAGGCCGTGCCGAGGTGTAGCGCCACGATTCCGAACGTCATGCGTTCAAACTCGACCCGGCGGAAACCGCAGGCCTTCATCTCGGCCGCCAGCTCCGTGGCGCCGGGAAACCGTCGCACGGATTCGGGCAGGTATTTGTAGGCCTCGGGCGCACCGGAGATCCAGCCGCCGACGCGCGGCAGCAGCCGCGTCGAGTAGAAATTGTAGAGCGCGGCGAAGGCGCGGTTGGGTGGCTGGGAGAATTCCAGGATGGCCGCAACGCCGCCGGGGCGCAGGGCGCGCAGCAGTTCGCGGAGGCCGCCGCGGTAGTCGATGAGGTTGCGGAAACCGAAGGCGATGGTGATGAGGTCGAGCGAGGCGTCGCGGACGGGGAGGTGCAAGGCGTCCGATTCAAACAAAAATGGTTGAATTTGTTTAGCGCGCGATTTCCGGCCGGCCTCGACCAGCATCGGATGGCAGAAGTCGCTGGCGAGCACCGGGCGCCGGGCGCGCTTTTCCAGTGCGAGAGCGAGGTCGCCGGTGCCGCAGCAGAGGTCAAGCACCTGCGCGCCGGGCCGAAGCAGCACGCTTTCGACGCGATGAACGGTGCGGGCGCGCCAGTAGCGGTCGATATTGAAGCTGAGCAGATGATTCAGCGTGTCGTAGCGCGGCGCGATGCGGCCGAACATGGAACGGACCCATCGCGAGGCCTGTTCCTCGGTTTCGACGCCGGAGGGAGCGGTGCCCTTTCTCATTGGGTCAGCGCGGCGCCGTCGAGGGCGAAACGGATCGCCTCCAGCGCGAGGGCCGGCGCGATATCCGCGGTAATGCGCACGCGGCCGACTGCTTCGGGCAGCACGAAATGCACGCGGCCCTGGCGCGTTTTCTTGTCGAGACTGAGGCGCGCGGCGATCGCTTCCGCGCCGATGCCGGCCAGCGACGGAATCGGCCCATAGCTTTCGATGCAGGCGTCCATCCGTTTGGCTTCGGCCGCGGCGAGCAGGCCGGCGTCAAGAGCCAGCCGCGTGGCGGCGCGCATGCCCCAGGCCACGGCCTCTCCGTGCAGAAAGCGTCCGTAACCGGTTTCAGCTTCGAGCGCGTGGCCGAACGTGTGGCCGAGATTCAGCACCCGCCGCAAGCCTCCTTCGCGCTCGTCGGCGGAGACTACCTCCGCTTTGAGCCGCACGGAATCTCCGATGATGCGGTCGACGACTTCGGACTGCCTGGCCAGGACGTCGTTGCGCGACGATTCGAGCAGATCGAACAGAGGCGCATCGCCGATGATGCCGCACTTGATGATTTCGTAGAGTCCGGCGCGGTACTCTCGTTCCGGCAAAGTGTCGACGACCGCCGGGTCGATGAGCACGGCGAGCGGTTGGTGGAACGCGCCGATGAGATTCTTTCCGCCTGCCAGGTTCACGCCGGTTTTGCCGCCGACCGAGGCGTCAACCTGCGCCAGAAGCGTTGTCGGCGCCTGGATGACCGGGATGCCGCGCATATACATGGCGGCGAGGAAGCCACCCATGTCGTTGACGATGCCTCCGCCGAAGGCGACCACGACGCTGGTGCGGTCCGCTCCGCCCGCCAGCATCTGGCCGGCGAGGGCTTCGAGCGGAGCAAGACGCTTATTCGGCTCGCCGCCGGGCAGGAAGAGGACCTGGTGCGGATGGCCGGCGAGTGAGTCCATGACGGGGCCTTGATGCAACTGCCACACATCCCATTCGGTGACGACGAACACCTTGCCCGCGCCTTTCGGAAGATGCGCGGCGAGAGACCGCAGGCAGCCCCGCTCGACGATGGCGGGGTAACGATTCGTGGGGGTAGTAACGAGGAATTCCGGCATGGAGGAAGACAACTCGCGCGCCAAAATGCGGCGGCGGAATCAAACCTCTGTTGTACCATGAGACTTACATAGCCCTCCTGAAGGATGACTCCGGACTTTTTAGTGATTGGCGCGGGCGTAGCGGGTTTGCGCGCGGCGATTGAACTCGCTTCCGCCGGGCGCGTGCTCGTGGTCGCCAAAGATTCGCTCACCGAATCGAGCTCGGAATACGCGCAGGGCGGTATTGCCGCGGCGTTGAGCGACGACGATGAAGTGGGCTTGCACGAGCAGGACACCATCGCCGCCGGCGACGGACTGTGCAACGTGGACGCAGTGCGCGTGCTTGTCGAAGCAGCGCCGCGGGCGATTGAAGAGCTGATCGGCTGGGGCGCGGAGTTCGACCGCGAAGGCGCGCGCCTCCTGTTTGCCCGCGAGGGGGCGCACAGCCGGAGCCGCGTGCTGCATGCGCACGGGGATTCGACGGGGCATGAGATTGCGCGCACGCTGGCGGCGGCCGCGCGGACGCTTCCCACCATCCAAATGCTTGGCGGAAGGACGATGATGGACCTCGTTCCGGGCGCGGACGGTGGGGTTGCCGGCGTCACGCTGCTGAATGAGGATACCGGCGAGGTGGAGACGGTTCTGGCGCGGGCGGTGTTGCTGGCCACCGGCGGTTTGGGCCGCGTTTACTCGGATACGACGAATCCCGATGTCGCCACCGGTGACGGTGTCGCCGCCGCTTGGCGCGCCGGGGCGGCAATCCGCGACATCGAGTTCGTCCAGTTTCATCCCACCGCGCTGTATCTGCCCTACGCTCCGCGCTTTCTGCTTTCCGAGGCGTTGCGCGGGGAAGGGGCGGTGCTGCGGAACCGCTTTGGCGAGGCGTTCATGGAGCGGTATCACCCGATGAAGGACCTGGCGCCGCGCGATGTGGTGAGCCGTTCGATGGTGATGGAGATGCGGCGGACGGAGTCGGCTCACGTTTCGCTCGATTTGACGCATCTTAGCGAGGCGCGGCTTCGCGAGCGGTTTCCGCGCATTTTTGAAACGTGCCTGCGCTACGGCGTGAATCTGGCGGAGCACCCCGCGCCCGTGCATCCGGCGGCGCATTATGCGATGGGCGGCGTCGCGACGGACCTCGACGGACGGACGTCGCTTGGCGGGCTCTATGCGGCCGGCGAGGCGGCGTGCACCGGCGTGCATGGGGCGAACCGCCTGGCGAGCAACTCGCTGCTGGAGGGGCTGGTTTTCGGGGCACGCGCCGGAAAAGCGATGCGGTCGGAGAAGGGATATCAGTCCGCCGGGGCGCCCGTTCCGCTGACGGTTCCGTCGATCGCCGAGGATGAGTTGCGCAGCCTGGCGGAACATGAGTGCGGCATCGTCCGCGACTTCGCGGGCTTGACGAAAGCCATCGAACGCCTGGATACTCTTTCAGAGGCGCCGCTCGCCCGTCCCAAGCGGTCCGCACTCGAGATTCGAAATATACACGCCGTCGCGCGGCTGATCGCCCGCGGCGCGCTCGCGCGCCAAGAGAGCCGCGGAGGCCACTTCCGAATTGATTTCCCGCAAAGAGATTCCCGCTATCAAAAACACTCGATCCAGCGCGGCGCCGGACCTGTCGAATTCGAATAACCCCGGCGTCTTCTTTCTACTGTTCGCGCTCGCCGCGGTTCCGATCCGGAGCTACGGGCCGGCGGCGATTCTGTGGACGGGCCCGGGCATACTGCTGGCTTCCATGCTGGTGGCCTGGGGCGCCGAATCCGCCCAGTTCTTCATCGCGCAGGGCTTCGCTCTCGCGATTCTGGCGTGGATGCAGACGCTGCCCGAGTTCGCGGTGGAGGCGGTGCTCGCCTGGAAGCAGCAGACGCCTCTGCTGCTGGCCAACCTCACCGGCGCACTGCGTTTGCTGACCGGGCTGGGGTGGCCGGCCATTTACTTCGCCGCCGCGTTTGTGCAGAGGAAGAGAACGGGCAAGCCGCTGCGGGCGATCCGGCTGGAGGCAAGCCATAGCGTGCAGGTATTCGGCTTGTTGCCCGCGCTGCTATACGCGCTCGTCATCTGGGGGAAAGGCACGCTGCATCTGTACGACTCCGCGGTGTTGATCGCACTCTATGCCGCGTTTCTGCTGCTGCTGAGCAAATTGCCACCGGAGGAAGAAGAAGGGATCGAGGAACTGGAATTTATTCCGAGGACGATCGTGCTGTCGCCGCGCGCGGTGAGAGTTGTTTTGATCGGGCTGTGTTTTGCGGCCGGCGGCGCGCTGATTTACTTCACCGCGGAACCCTTCCTGGGCAGCCTGATCGCGCTGTCGGGATTCCTCGGGATTCCGGCGTTCCTGTTTATTCAGTGGATCGCGCCGATCGCGAGCGAGTTTCCGGAGATGGCGTCCACGTTTTACTTCGCGCGCACGGTGACGGGCGCCCCGATGGCGTTGATGAACATGGTTTCTAGCAACATCAACCAGTGGACCCTGCTGGTGGCGATGCTGCCGATGGTATTTTCGGCGAGCCTCGGCGCGCCGTCAGCGATTCCGTTCGACAAAGGGCAGGAGATGGAACTGCTGTTGACCATCACGCAGGCGCTGGTGGCGGTGCTGCTGCTCGCGAACATGGAGTTCGCCTGGTGGGAGGCGGTGGGTTTGTTCACGCTGTATGTGGTGCAGTTTGTTCTGGCGACGCTGCATCCGGCGAACCCCGCGTGGCTGGTGAATCTGGCTGCGAACAACCGGGAGTACACGACGGCGGTGTATTTGGCCTGGGTTGGGGTGCAGGTGGTCCGGATGCTGGCGCGGCGGGAGATGCCGCCCGTGGCGCGGGCGTTCGCCGAGACATGGCGCAGCCACGTGGCAGGTTGATACAATCCGGGCCGATGCTCCGGAATATCCTTCTCTGTTCGCTGCTGGCGGCGACGCTCGGCGCAGCGCCGCGCGACGAGCAAAACATCGAGTTTGCCCATCCGGGTGGATTCGCTTTGTATCTGGATCTCCACATACCCGACGGGCCGGGACCGTTTCCGGCGGCCATTCTGGTTCATGGCGGCGGCTTCGACGGAGGGACGCGGAAGACGAACGTGCGTCCGCTGTTCGAGCCTTTGGCCGATGCGGGCTTCGCTTGTTTCAGCATCGATTACCGGCTGGCGCCTCAGTTCCACTTTCCGCAGGCGATCGACGATGTGTACACAGCGATCCGCTGGGTAAAGGATCATGCGGCTGAGTACCACGTCGACACGAGCAAGATCGCTCTCATTGGAGAATCCGCGGGCGGATTCCTGGTGAATTACGCCGGTGGGCGGGAAGCGCCGGGGGCGAGCGTGGCGGCGGTGGTGGATTTCTATGGCCCGGTGGATTACGCCGAACTGAGTCTGCTGCGGCGCGAGCATCCGGAACGCTTCGACATGAACAATCTGAACCATCACGCGGCCAACGGAGCGGGGATTCATTTCTTCGGCGTGGATCAGCTTGACGCCGCGGGCCTGGCGAAGTTGCGCGAAGATTCCCCGATCACCGGCGTCCACGCGGGCATGCCGCCGTTTCTGTGCATTCACGGCAACCACGACGATCAGGTCGCTTACGAACAGACGCCGGAGTTGTGCGCGGCGATGCACAAGGTAGGCGCGACGTGCGACATCATTACGATCGAAGGCGGCGGGCACGGAATGGGCCGGTGGAAGGCGCCGGAGATGCAGCACTGGAAACCAGAGATGATCGCGTGGCTAAAGAAGACGCTGAAGGTTGACTGAGGCTCATCGAATCAGCCGGAAATAGGGGTCGCCGTAGTGTTGGTAGGCGGCCCAGCAGGGGGATTGTGCGATTGCCTGACGGGCCTCGCGCATGGCGCGCCAGATCGGGGCGGGCACGGCGGCCGAGCCCAGCAGCGTCTGGTAGAGCGTGCGCGAGAAGGTGAGCGCGGCGTCGTCCGCCACGGGCCAGGCTGTGCAGACAAAGTTTCCGACACCCTTGGCGAAAAATGTTTCGGCGAAGGACGGCGCCAGCGCGGCGCTTTGCTCCGGCAGGGCTCCCGATTCACAGGCGTTGGCGAAGACGAAGCGGGGAACGCGGTCGATGCGGCCGAGATCGCCGGGGTTCAGTACGTCGCCATTGCTGAAGAGGAAGCCGGAGAGCGCGGGATCGTCTTCGCGGAAGACGCAGTGGCCCGCGTAGTGGAGAACGTCAAACGGGGGCTCCTCGTGGATGGCGAGGAGGACGTTGAGGGCGGTGGCTTCACCGGGGCCGATGAGGGCGCGGCACTCGATGCCTTGGGCGTCGAAGAGGCCGATGAGGGCCCGCGCTTCACGCTGGGCTCCGGGCAACGGATGTTCGTTCGCGCCGTCGGCGGCGAGCAGGACGCGCAGGGGGCGGCTGCTTCCGATGGCCGGTTCCGGGGCGGGCGCGAAGTGGGTGCGCAGTTGGCGCGTCAGACCGCGGAGAAGGCCGATGGGGGAATCCGCGCCCACCTGCGCGGCCAGTTCCCAATGGATGCGCGCCGCGGCGTTGTTCAGCGCCAGCACCACAGGGGCGTCGCCGGCGAGGCCGCTGAGCAGGTCGCGCGGGAAGAGGAAGTCGAGCAGGAAGCGGCCGAGAGCGAGGCGGCGGCTTGGATCGGGTTCCTGGCGCAGGCGCTGGTTCAGTTCGGCGATGCGGCGGGGCTGGATTCGTATCTCGCGCTCGGGGAGCGAGGCGCCGTCGGAGAGCGCGCTGTAGGCGCAGACGCCGGAAGACAATTCCATGGAGAGGCGCGCGGCAGC
>JAJYCN010000345.1 GCA_021778335.1 Acidobacteriota bacterium
CGTTATGGGCCTCGATCATGCGCGGATTGTTTTGCTTGAGATGCGCGCTGTGGGCGGCGGTTGAAACATCCCACCAGGAAATGCTTTGGCCGTAGAGGTTCACGTCGCCGCGGCCGTCGATGGTTCCCAGGGGTTTGGGGCTGGGGGTGGGTTCAACGGATTCCGTTTCGGGCGCGCCCATAATGCCTGCGTTGTCGCCCGCGACGGCGATGAAGGGCGCGCAACCATCGTCCGTTGTTCCGACCGTGCCGCACCGGGACTTACCGGAGATCTGATAATTGGCCGGGTTGTTCGAAGCAAACAGAGTTACATTTCGGGTCAGAAGGAGAACCACCCCGGCGGGAATCACAAGTGGGCCACTAAGAAATGCATTGTTCATGCCAGAAGGACTTAACAGCACGGCGACACTGGGACGGCCCGGCGCCTGCGCGCACGCGTTCATGGCGGATTGAATACGGGCCGTGTCGGGAGGGTTGTGTTCGAGCGTCCTCGAGAAGAGGCGAGTTCCGGATTGAAGCTGCGCCCGAACGGTCTTGCAGATGCGAGGAGGCGCTGGTGGAACGACCCGGCGCGAATCACCTGTCGCAGGAGTTTGTGCCGAGGCGCAGCTCACACCGAAGGCGGTAAAAACGGCGAAGGCGACCAATCGGCCGGTCCAGTTGTTTTTGCGAGGCATACGGAACCTCCCGCCGGATATTCCGGTTTCGCCAAACCGATTATAGAGAATCGTGGCGTGCCGGACGCGGAGCTAGGAAGACTCCGGGGACGAGCCGGGCGCTACTGCTGCCAGATGGCGGCGCCCCCGGGTGGGAGGGAACGGGCGCCGCGGAGGATTTTGGCGCCGGGCGGGGCGGGGATAGTCTGGTGTTCGGAGGTGAAGTTCGTGGCGACCCAGAAGCCGTCGCGCCAATCGACGAAGAAATTGGGGGCGAGGCGAGCGGGATGGACGCCGGCCTGGGAGTAGACCTGGTGGAGGATATCGGATTCGAGTTGGCCCGAGAGCGTGTCGACGCCGATGTAGATGACCTGGCCTCTGCCGAACTTATGGCGGGTGGCGGCGGCGGCGCCGTGATAGAACTGGTCGGCGTAAGTGGCGATGGTTTCGGTACCTGGCTTGGGTTCGACTAAGTCAGCCCAGCTACCCCATTCGTAGGACTTCCCTTCGTAAGTAACGCGGCCGTTGCGGCCTTCGGGCAAAACGTCGTAGCGGGGGATGGCGGCTCCGACCAAGTTATAAATGGGCTCGGCCCAGAGGGATTCCCAGATGTGGCCGCGGCGGTCCATCTGACCGGTGCGGCAGGTGAGGACGAGGGTGCCACCGTTGCGGGCGTAGGTTTCCCAGCGGGAGACGAGGTCCTTGTCGATTAGCTGGTAGGCGGGCGCGATGAGGAATTTGTACGAAGAGAAGTCCTTGTCTTCTGTGATGACGTCGACGGGGGCCATGAGGGCCTTGAGGGCACGGTAGTACTTATGCCAGTGCTCGGTGGTGTCCCAGCGGGTGGTTTGCGGGCGGTTGTCGATGTCCCAGCGGTTGGCGAAGCTGATGAGGAAGGCGGTGCGGCGGGAGGCGTAATCGGCGGGAGGTTGGAGGTTGGGCTTGTAGAGGGGGCGGATGGCGCTGATGTCCTCGATGGCTTCCTTGAACTCCTTGCCGCCGGGGGCGAGGGTGACGCCGTCTGGCTCGACCATGGCTTTGTGATAGAGTTCGTCGCCGGCGAGGGGCTGGCGGTAGCGATAGGTGCAGACGATATGGCCGCCGGCGGCGAGGGTGCGGAGGATCCAGGAGTGAATGACGCCGGGCTGGGGCCAGGGGTTGACGGGCGCCCAATTGACTTGGCCGGGTTGTAACTCCATGGGGCCTTCGATGCCGTTGCCTAAGTTGCGGAGATAGTCATGAGTGAAGGCGACGGCGGCGGGGGAGCCGATGCGGAAGCCGAGGGGACCTTCGAAGAGGCCGCCGCTGACGGGATACATGGTGAAGGTGAGGATATCGAGGTCGTGGGCGCTTAGGGCGGGGTCGACGAGGTTGTAGTTCATCATGAAGTTTGTCGTGACCCACTGGTTGTGGATGTGACGGCGGAGGACTTTGGCCTGGAAGCGAAGATAGCCGGCGGTATCGGAGGCGAACCAGCGGTGGAGGTCGAGCATGGCGTGGGGATTGGCGCCGGCGACTAAGTCATGGGGGTTGGGCATGCGGATCTGGTCGAAAGAGTTATACATCTGGGACCAGAAGGAGTTGCCCCAATCGGTGTTGAGGCGGTCGATGGTTCCGTATTTCTCGCGGAGGAAATCGCGGAAGCGCTGCTGGGCGGCGTCGGAGTAAGACACGCCAGCTCCGTAGTGGCTTAGTTCGTTGTCAAGCTGCCAGCCGATGACGGTGGGGTTGGAACCGTAGTGTTCGGCGAGGCGGTTATCGATGTCTTCGACGTAGTGGAGATAGACGGGGGAACTCCAGTCGGCCTGTTCGCGGGAGCCGTGGTCCATGCGCGTGCCGTCGGCGCGGACCATGAGGATTTCGGGGTGTTCGCGGGAGAGCCAGGCGGGCGGGGTGGCGGAGGGGGTGCAGAGGACGACCTTGAGGTGGTGGGCATGGGCAAGGGCAACGGCGCGGTCGAGCCAGGAGAAATCGTAGTGGCCCTCGGTGGGTTCGAGGAGGGCCCAGGAGAATTCGGCCATGTGGATGTACTCGAAGCCGAGGTTAGAGATGTTGGTGAGGTCGCGATCCCATTGGGATTCGGGCCAGGCCTCGGGGTAGTAGTAGACGCCGATGGTGACGAGTTGGTTGGGAGGAAACCAGGTGGCCGGTTGGGCGGCGGCGAGGGACGTAAGGGCGAGGGCGGCGATCAGAGTCTTCATGGTCTGAGTGTTACTAGTTTAGATGGTTTTGAGGGCGGGAGTTATTCGGTTCTAAGGGTGGCGGCGGGGTCGATGCGAGCGGAGCGGCGCGCGGGGATGTAGCAGGCGATGAGACCGATGGCGGCGAGCAGCGACGGGGCGCCGAGGAGGAGAAGCGGATCGTAACCTTGGACGCTGGCGACGGTGAAGAAGAGAGCCGAGAGTGCGCGGATCGCCGCGAGGGCGAAGGCGATTCCGCTGGCGACGCCGAGGGCGACGAGGGCGGCCCCTTGCTTCATGACGAGACGGAGAACATCGTGCGTTTGGGCTCCGAGAGCCATGCGAATGCCGATTTCGCGGGCCCGTCTTGCGACTGAGTAAGCGGTGACACCGGCGAGACCGACGGAGGCGAGAACGAGGCCGAACAAGCCCATGACGCCGTAAGTCCAGGTGGCGGCGGTGAGGGAGGACATGAACTGCGAGATATGTTCGGTCATGCTGGTGGCGTTGAATGGCGTAACATTCGCGTCGAGGGCAGAAATTTCGCGGCGAATGGGTGGGATGGGGTCTAGGCCTGGGGCGGCACGGACGAGGAGGGTGACGCCGCGGAGGGAGGGTTGGGAGGCGCCCGCGATCAGCAGGGGAAAGTAGACGGCGGGGTGTTTCTTGCTTGCAACGAGATCCTCGGAAACATTGGCGACGACTCCGGCGACCTGAAAGGGATGGGCGCCTTGGGCGAGGACGCCGGCGCGGAAGTCGATGGTGCCGGGCATCGCACCGAGACCCCCACCGGCGGCGCCGTTCCGGATTTCGATGCGGCGGCCGACGGCGTCCTGCCCGGGGAAGAATTGCTCAGCCGCTTTCTGGCTGAGGATGACGGCAGTTGTAGTTCCGGCCTCGTCCTGGGCGTTGAAGCCGCGGCCCGAGAGGATATGGATGCCGGCGGTTTCGAAGTAGCCGCGGCCGACGATGTGGTGGCGGGCCCAATAGGACTCGGGCGGGGTTTCGTTTGACGGGCCGAAGGCGGACACGAAGACGCCCGGATTGCCATCGAGCGAGACCGGGAGGGTGTCCGTGAGGCAGGCGGAAGTTATGCCGGGAAGGTTCTGCACGCGGCGGAGGAGTTTTTCGAGGAAGGAAGCGGCGAGGGTTGGGGAGAAGCCATCGCGGACGGGGTCGAGAGAGATTAAGTAAAGGTTCTTAGGATCGAAGCCCTGTTGAACGCCGATGGTGGTTTGGATTCCTATCGACATATAGCCGGTAACAACCAAGAGAGCCAGGGACGCGGCCATTTGACAGAGGACGAGGGCGTTGCGAAGGCTGATTGCGCGATGGGCGCGAAGGTGTGCGCCGCTACCTTGCTTGAGGGCGGAGACGAGATCCGCGCGGGTGGCATTCAGGGCTGGAGCGAGTCCGATGCCGATTCCGGCGAGACCGGTTAACACACAGGTGAAGGCAAGGGCGCGCCAGTCCGGGAGTAAGTTGAGAGAAATGGGGATCGGCAGTGGCATTCGTAGGCTGGAGAGAGCGTGCATGATCCAGAGCGAGAATAGGAAGGCAAGGGGCGCGGTGCAGGCGGTGAGGAGCAGGGGCTCGGTTAGTAACTGGCGGATGAGGCGGACTCGGCCGGCTCCCAAGGCGAGGCGGAGAGCGAATTCTCCGCGACGACCCGCGGCGCGGGCGAGCATCATGTTCGTGACGTTGGCGCAAGCGATGAGCAGCAGGAGGCCCCCGAGGAGGAGAAGGAAGTCCTTGAAGAAGGGAAGGTCCTGTTTGCGCAGAGGCAGGACTTTCCCGCCATCGAGGAGGGTGACGCGAGGTCCTTTCCGGTTGCGATCCGGATCGCCGTAAGTATCGGCGATCTGCTGGGCGGCGGCGTTGAGTGCGGTGAAGGCGGCGGTTTCGGTGACGGAGGGGCGGATGCGGGCGACCATTTGAAACATGGTCAGATCATGGCGATGGAGCGCATCGTTGCCGAGTTCCGGGGCGAAAGTGGCGTCGACGGTGACGGGGAGCCATAAGTCCGCGGGGAACATGGCCGGCGATGCGCCGAGAAAGTCCTGGGGCGCGACCCCGGTGATGGTGCAGGGATGGCCGTTGATGCGGATGGTGCGGCCAACTATGGATGGGTTCGATGCGAGGTACTCCCGCCAGAAGCGCTGACTGAGAATAACGGATGGAGAGGCGTTGGGTGGAGTTTGGGCGGGAGAGAAGAAGTGCCCCAGGAAGGCGTGGACGCCGAGCGTTGTGAAGTAAGAAGGGGTGACGAGATGACCCCAGACGCGCGTACTTCGGCCGCCGAGCGAGACGGAGAAGGGCACCGGGGCGACGTAGACCATGGAGTCAGAAAAAAAGGTGCGTAACTCGCGGAAGCGCTCGTAAGTAGGGTAAGAAACGGGCGTAGAGAGAGCGACTAACTGGTGGGGTTCGGGACTCCGAGGAGATCGCGTGTGAGGCCGTTGCCTTCGCTGTAGGCGCAGGTGGCGATGCAGACACCGAGGGTGAGGGAAATCAAGGCGACGGCGGAGAATCCGGGTGAGGCAGCGAGGGCTTTGAAGGCGTGACGAAGGTCGCCGCGGACTTCCATCAGGTACTCGGCGGGGCGCCAGGACTTCATGGGTGCTGCGTCCACAGTATAGATGGTTTTGGGCTCGGGCGTCTGGTATTCTCGCGGCATGGAAAAGGTCAATGTGCGAGAGAAACTCGAGTTGTTCAGCGACCACTGGAAGCCGAAGGTAGTGGGGGAGTTGAATGGGCAGCATGTGAAGCTGGTGAAGTTTCAGGGG
>JAJYCN010000042.1:0-5000 GCA_021778335.1 Acidobacteriota bacterium
CACGCGCCAGGTGAATTCACTGAAGCGCCAGGCGGCCAAGGCCAAGCGCTACGGCGAACTCAAGACGGAGCTTGACGCGCACCTGAGGCGAATGCTGGCGGGCAAGTTCCAAACCCTCGAGCGCGAGGCCGCGCGTACCGCGATTGAACTGAGTGTGGCGCAGAGCGAACTGCAAGGGCTGAACGACAGCGTCACGGATAAGGAGACCGCGCACGCGGTGCTTCAGGAGCGGGCGTATGCGGTCGAAGCCGAGTTGACCGCGGCGCGGGCGCGGCTGAGCGAGCTGCGGCTCGAACTCGAGCGGACGCGCGGGCGGCTGGATTCGCAGTCCCGGCAGATCGCTTCGATCGATTCGCGCCTGTTGCAGGGGGAGACCGAGGTTGAAGGCAACGACAACCAGGCTCGGGTGCAGCAGGGGGAACTGGAGGCCCTCGCCGCGCAGGCCGCTGAACTCGACCGCGAAGCCGCGCTGGTGCAGGAGCGTCTGACGGCGAAGGGAGCCGAGCGGGACGCGCTGCGGCGCTCGCTCGAGGAGCGGGTCCGCGCCCTCGAAGCCGGGCGGCAGAAAGTGCTGCGCCTGCTGGGCGAGGCATCGAGCCTGCGAAACCAGTTGGCCAAGCTCGATGAGTACCTGGCGGCGGTGGAGCGCGACGCGGCGCGGACCCGGCAGGACGAGGCCGCGGCGGCCGCCGACGCCGAGCGGCTGGCCCGGCTGCGGGCGGAGTTGTCCGAGCAGGTGAAGGCGCGGCAGATCGAGCTCGACGCGGTTTCGGGCGAACGGAAATCGCTCGAAACCCAGCTTGCCGCGAGCCGCGATGAGGTCACGTCTCTACGGCGGCAACTCGACCAGGCGAGGTCGGAGGGTTCGCAATGGGAGGCCCGGCGGCGTTCGCTGCAGGAAGTCCTTTCCCATCGCTCCTACACGACCGAAAGCGTGAAACGGCTGTTCGGCGACAAGGCGCAGGATGGCTTCAAGCCCCTCGGTGTGCTCGCCGATTTCCTGGAAGTCGACACGCGGATGGAGAAAGCCGCCGAAGAATTCCTGCATGAGGAACTAGAGTACGTCGTCGTGAACGGCTGGGACGACGCCTCGGCCGGGATCGACCGCATGCGCCAGGGGCTGGACGGCAGAGCCACCTTCCTCATCCATCCCGAGCCGCGGGAGGCCGGGCATGACCCGGCGGCGGTCGAGTTGTGCGCGCGGCCGGGCGTCGCCGGACTCCTGCGCGATCAGGTGCGGCTCACCAACGGCCTGAGCGCCGCCCCTTCCGATATGTTGCCGCGGCTTGCGGGCTGCGTGCTGGTGGAAAATCACGAAACCGCGCGGTCGCTCGCGGTGGAGTTTCCCGACCGGTATTTCCTGCTGCCCGATGGCGTCAGCTACCACGGGCTCACCGTGAGCGGCGGCAAGAAGACCGGCGCCGGACCGCTGCAACTGAAGCGGGAGCTGCGCGAGGTCAGCGCGAAGGCGCGCGAGGCTGCGCAGCGGATGGAGCAGACGGCGGCGGCGCTCGAGGCGGCTGAACGCGAGGCCGCGACGCTCGCCGAAGCGCTCGACCGGGCGAGGGCCCAGCAGCAGCTTCGGGAAAAAGAAGCGCTCGCGCTCGAGCACGAAGCGCGCAAGCTCGCCGAGGAAGCCAACCGGAGTGCGCAGAGGCTGTCGGTGGCCCGGCTGGAGTTGGAGCGGCTTGCGCTCGAAGGCGAGCGCTCGCGGGTGCGCCGGACTGAGACCGCGGCGTTAGCCGAGGAGCGGGAATCGGAACGTAAGGCGCAGGAAGAAGCCCTCGAAGCCTCGCGCGCCGGGATCGAGCAGAGCCAGGCCGAGGCGGCACGGCTGGCTGAGGAACATGCCGCGCTCCGGGCCGCGCAGGCGGCGCTCGATGAGCGGCGGCGGGCGGTGCGCGCCGGCATCGGCCGGCAGGAAAACGCGCTCCGGGAACTGGCGCGGCGGCGGGAGGAACTGACCGCGGAGATGGAACGGCTCGGGCTCGAGCGGACGCGTCTGATCGAAGACAACGCCGGCCTCGACGCGCGGGCCTCGGAACTGACCGCATCGGCGGAAAGCGCCGGCGCCGAGGGAGAACGGCTCGCGGCCTCCGAAGCCGGGTTGCGCGCGGCCCTGGCGGCATCCGAAGAAGCGCTCAAGGATCTGCGCTCGGCGGCCCAGTCGGCCCAGGAACGCCGCGGCCAGGTGGAACTGACGCTGGTCCGGCTGCAGGCGGAACTCCGTTTCCTGGACGAAACCAGCCGCAAGGAACTGAATACGCCCGTTGCCGAATTACGCGCGGGCGAGGAAACCGCCCTCGATGAGGCCGGTCTCGAAGAGGTCGAGACACGCTGCACCGAACTGCGCACCAGGATCGAATCCCTCGGCCCGGTGAACCCACAGGCGCTCGAAGAGTTTCAGGAGGCCCAGCAGCGCTACGACTTCCTCAACGTCCAGCGCCAGGACCTGCTCGAAGCCATTCGCGACACTGAACGAGCCATCCAGGAAATCGACGTTGAAACCCGGAAGCGGTTCGTGGAGGCGTTCGAAGCGATTAACGCGAACTTCCGCGAGATGTTCAAAACGCTGTTCGGGGGCGGCATGGCCGAAATGCGCCTGACCGATGAAGCCAACGCGGCCGAGTCCGGCATCGACATCATCGCCTCGCCTCCGGGCAAGCGGCTGCAGAACGTCCTGCTACTGTCGGGCGGAGAAAAGTCGCTGACGGCGATGGCGCTGCTGATGGCCATCTTCCGCTATCAGCCGAGCCCGTTCTGCATCCTGGACGAAATCGATGCGCCGCTCGACGAGGCGAACATCGTTCGCCTTACCCGCCTGCTGCGCGACATGTCGGATCAGACTCAGTTCGTTGTCATCACGCACGCCAAGCGGACGATGGAAGCGGCCCAGGCGCTGTACGGCGTGACGATGCAGGAGCCCGGAGTCTCGAAGCTTGTGTCGGTGAAGTTCCAGGCTTCGGCGCCGCCGCCGGTGGCGCCGGAGATGGAACTGGCCGTTGCCGGGGTTTAGTCGCACTCGTATTCGCGGAGCGTTTCCTGTGGGAAAAGGACCGGTGGAAATCCAGACGCCCGATGGCCGTTGTTACGGTATGCTGGAGGGTTGCTTCGGCTCACTTACGGGGACGGAGGCGGGCTAAATGCGTCTCCGGATCGGGCGGGCCCCCTAAGTTCCGATCGGGACCCGGTGACTCGCAAGGAGGACGTTTGAGACTGCGCACTATCTTGTTGGGGTTGCTCACGCTCGCGAGCGTCTCGCTTGCGAGCGCTCAGGACGACGAGGGGGAATACCAGGGGCCGACAATTCTGGACCGTGCGGGGCCGAGCGTCGGGCAGCGGGGCGGGCAGGCAGTTGATTTTCGTCCTTATGGGGATGTCGAGGGAGTGTATGACAGCGGCCTGGTTGGTGTGGTTCCGGCGGCGAACGGCCAGTATGGCGTCGGCGCTGAAGGCATACTGGCGGGCTTTGGGTTGATGGGCAACCGGAACTGGGTGCACGATTCCCTGTCGGTAGACTACCGCGGCACATATACCTACTATCAGCCAAACGTGGGATTTAACGGCCTGAGCCAGTATCTGGGCCTCAACTACACGCATCACTTTTCCGAGCGTCTGAAGCTCAACCTTCGCGAGAACGGAGGGATTACGCGTTACGCCTTCGGCGAGCTGACGTACTTGCCGTTGCAGAATAGCGATCTCGTGGGCGTGCCGGCCAACCAACTGTTTGACGTGCCGACGTACTTCTCCCAGACAGGCGTCGATCTGACTTACAACTTCACCCGCCGCTTGTCGCTGGACGTTGGCGGCGACGGGTTCATCATCAGCTACGGCAACACGGGAAACGCGGCGAATCAACTTGCACTGATCGGGGTGGATGGCGGGACGGGACGCGCCAACCTCGCTTACCGGCTGACGAAGAGGCAGACGGTCTCGGTCGACTATGGTTTCTCCCACTACAGTTACACGAACGCTTTCGGAAACGTCCAGTTTCAGTCGGTCGGGTTAGGCTATGCGGTGGCGATCAGCAAGACATGGCAACTGGCCACGGAAATCGGGGGGTACCGGGTCCAATCGCTCACGCTGACCCAGGTTCCCGTGGATCCGGCGATCGCGGCGATTGTCGGGAGTCAGTATGCGACGGTCGTCTCGCGTCCGGTGCAATTTATGCCCATGTACCAGGCGGCGCTGACGCATAAGTTCGCGCATTCCTCCCTGGCTTTCAACTACTCGAAGACCATCACGCCCGGCAACGGTGCCTACCTGACGGCGGATACGCAGAACGCCGGCGTGAATTTCTCGTACCTCGGCAGCCGGCGGCTGGCGACTTCCCTGATCGCGGGTTACAGCGATATGTCGGCGATCGGGCAGCAGATCGGGGTGTTTCGCATGGAGTACGCCGGCTGCGGGTTGACTTACAAGCTCTACGACGCGGTTCATCTCGAACTCCGCTACGATTACCGGCACTTCAACACGGGCGTGGTCAACTACCTGACGAATGAAAGCCGCGTGAGTCTTGGGCTGGCCTTCAGTCCCGGCCCGACGCCGCTTGCGGTCTGGTAAAAAACGGGTCAGCTCAGCCCGGACGTGCGCGCGAGCGCTTCTTCGAGCCTGGCGGCAAAGCTTGCGCCGGACTCCCCGGAGAGGCTTCGGCGCGCGCAAGGAATCGAGGCGTCCACGTCATGGGCGAGTTTCAGAAGGCTTCGCACGTTGGAACGCACCATGGCGAGCGCGGGGGCGCCGCCGGAAGCCGGAAGGAACTGGGCTTCGGGTCCGAAGTCGATTCGCAAGTGTTCGCCTGCTTCGGAGTCGAACTCCGGCCCGAGGGCGGCCAGGGTGACGCGCGCCGGCGCCACCGATCCTCCCTCGCCCGATGACTGCCAAAGGTCCCACCAGGTTTCGAGTTCGTACGCCAGGTCTGGTCCGGCGAAGTCCGCCGTAGCGGCCCGGATATCGTCCGGGGACAATGGCGCCGGGTAGGAGCGTTCGAACAGCGTCGG
>JAJYCN010000042.1:10000-26029 GCA_021778335.1 Acidobacteriota bacterium
CTGGCTAGTTAATCTCAGTGGCAAGGTTAAGCGAAAGCGAGCCGTAGCGAAAGCGAGTCTGAATAGGGCGTTCAGTCGCTGGGATTAGACGCGAAGCGGGATGATCTACCCTTGGCCAGGATGAAGTCCGTGTAACAGCGGATGGAGGTCCGAACCAGTGTTGGTTGAAAACAGCTTGGATGAGCTGAGGGTAGGGGTGAAAGGCTAATCAAATTCCGTGATAGCTCGTTCTCTCCGAAATAGCTTTAGGGCTAGCCTCGTGTGATCCGTCCCGGTGGTAGAGATCTGAATGGACTAGGGGCCTTCCCAGGTTACCGAATCCAACCAAACTTCGAATGCCGGGAACGTGTAACACGGGAGTCAGACAGCGGGGGCTAAGCTTCGTTGTCAAAAGGGGAAGAGCCCAGACCACCAACTAAGGTCCCTAAGTCCATGCTAAGTGGGAAAGGAAGTCGGGCGCCTCAGACAGCCAGGAGGTTGGCTTAGAAGCAGCCATCCTTTAAAGAAAGCGTAATAGCTCACTGGTCGAGGAACCCGGTGCCGACAATCCAACGGGGCTAAAGCATGGCACCGAAGTTGTGGATTGGCGTCGCAAGACGCCAATGGTAGGAGAGCGTTCCTGGTGAAGCGAAGGGGGATCGAAAGGACCTCTGGATCGCCAGGAAGAGACTCTGCCAGCATAAGTAGCGAAAAACCAGGTGAGAACCCTGGTCGCCGAAAGTCTAAGGATTCCTGAGAAGGTTAATCCGCTCAGGGTTAGTCGGAGCCTAAGGTGAGGCCGAAAGGCGTAGCTGATGGACATACGGTTAATATTCCGTAACTGCCTTTTTCCGTCAAAGACCGAAGGGGGGACGCAGCGCGTAAGCCTGGGGGCGAAATGGTTACAAACCCAGGTGAAGCGAGGCTTGGACAGGCAAATCCGCCAGGCCGTCTGCCAGGAAAATCCTCTAAGGAGGGGAAAGGCATCCGTACCACAAACCGACACAGGTGGACGAGTAGAAAATACTAAGGCGCTCGGGTGATGGTATCTTCAGGAACTAGGCAATATAGCTCCGTAACTTCGGGAGAAGGAGTGCCACGAAAGTGGCCGCAGTGAATAGTCTCAGGCGACTGTTTAACAAAAACACAGGTCTCTGCAAAGTCGAAAACGACGTATAGGGGCTGACGCCTGCCCGGTGCCGGAAGGTTAAAGGGAGAGGTCAGCCGCAAGGCGAAGCTTCAAACTGAAGCCCCGGTGAACGGCGGCCGTAACTATAACGGTCCTAAGGTAGCGAAATTCCTTGTCGGGTAAGTTCCGACCTGCACGAATGGCGTAACGATCTGAGAACTGTCTTAAGATGCCGCCCGGCGAACTTGTGGTTCCGGTGAAGACGCCGGATGCCCGCCACTAGACGGAAAGACCCCGTGCACCTTTACTATACCTTTTCAATGAACTATGGTGCGGTCTGCGCAGCATAGGTGGGAGGCTTGGAACCGAGGCTTTTGGGCTTCGGGGAGCCAACGGTGAGATACCACCCTGATCGTTCTGTGGTTCTAACTTACTCCCGTAATCCGGGAGAAGGACATTGGAAGGCGGGTAGTTTGACTGGGGCGGTCGCCTCCTAAATTGTAACGGAGGCGCTCGAAGCTTGGTTCACGCTGTTTGGAAATCAGCGGTCGAGTGCAAAGGCATAAACCAGGTTGACTGCGAGACCTACAAGTCAAGCAGGTGGGAAACCAGGACTTAGTGATCCGGTGGTTCTGTATGGAAGGGCCATCGCTCAACGGATAAAAGGTACGCCGGGGATAACAGGCTGATCGGAGTCAAGAGTTCACATCGACGCTCCGGTTTGGCACCTCGATGTCGGCTCATCGCATCCTGGGGGTGTAGAAGCTCCCAAGGGTTAGGCTGTTCGCCTATTAAAGCGGTACGTGAGCTGGGTTCAGAACGTCGCGAGACAGTTCGGTCCCTATCTGTGGTGGGCGCAGGAGATTTGAGAGGACTTGGCCTTAGTACGAGAGGACCGGGCTGAACCAACCTCTTGTGATCCAGTTGTCACTCCAGTGGCATAGCTGGGTAGCGAAGTTGGGTCGGGATAAACGCTGAAAGCATATAAGCGTGAAACCCTCCTCGAGATGAGATCTCCCAAGCATTAGCTAAGAAGGGCCGTGGAAGACGACCACGTTGATAGGACAGATGTGGAAGCACAGCAATGTGTGGAGCTTACTGTTACTAATAGCCCGTTCGGCTTGACCATAAAATTTACTGTAAGCACATCGGCCTCTAATTCAGGCCATTCCGTTGCCCGTCAATATACAATTTCATCCCACTTTTGGGTGATCATAGCGTGGGGGTTCCACCCGTTCCCATCCCGAACACGGAAGTTAAGCCCCACAGCCCCGATGGTACTGCGCGCGCGAGTGTGTGGGAGAGTAGGACGTCGCCCGAATAATAAAACTTAAGCCCCGGAGCCGCTTCAACGGCCATCCGGGGCTTTCGTTTTTTACCCGCCTCTACTCCCGCCGCAGCGCCTCCAACGGATCCACCCGCGCCGCCCGCAGCGCCGGCACACAACTCGCAAACAAAGCCACCATCGCCAACACGCACGCCACCCCGGCAAACGTCCACGGATCTCCCGCCTTCACCCCATACAGCAAAGTCGCGAGCAGCCGCGTCAGCCCGAACGCAACCCCGACTCCCAGCCCCACCCCGATGAGCGCCGGCGTCATCCCCTGCCGGACGATCAGCCGCAAGACATCCGCCTTCCCCGCGCCGAGCGCCATTCGGATTCCGATCTCCTGCGTCTGCTGCTCCACCGCGTACGACATCAACCCGTAAATCCCGATCGCCGCCAGCACCAGCGCGATCCCGGCGAACAGGCTCAGCAGCACCATGTTGAAATGCTGCCGCGATACGTTTGAGTCGAGCACCTGCTCCATCGTCCGCACCTTCGACACCGTCACCTCGCTGTCGGCCGCCTGGAACTCCGCCTGAATCGCGTACCGCAGCGAGTTCGGATCCACTGCCGTCCGCACGCACCACGACAATGGAAGAATGTTGTTGGCAAGCTGCGTCAGCCCTTCCGGCACCTGGCTCTGCGGGATATACATCACCCCGACGTTCGTGTCCGCCACCCCGGACTCCCGCACGTTGCCCACAATTCCGACAATCTGCCGCGGCGCGTCGTCAAACTGCGGCCCAAGGCCCTTCCCAATCGTGATCACCTGCCCGATCGGGTCTTCCTTCGGCCAATACTTCCCGGCCATCACCTCGTTGATCACCACCGCCTGCGCCGAATTCTTCGCGTCCCGGTCGTCGAACACCCGCCCGCGCAGCAGCGGAATACGGAACACGCTGAAATAATGCGGCGAGACAAATCGCCACTGCTCGTCGCCGTTGTACTTCTGTCCCCCCTTCGGCGGTGTGCCGGCGATGTTGAACGGAATGTCGATCTCACTGTCGGTCGGCAGCACCACGGCCAACGCCGCCGCCTGCACTCCCGGCAGTCCCTCCACCCGGCGAAGCACCCGCGTCGCGAATGTCGCCACTTTCTCCGTCGACGAGTAATTTCCCCCGGCCAGCGACGTCTGCATCGTCAGCACATTGTGAGGATCGATTCCCGTGTTCGCCGTGCTCAGCCCGATGAACGTGCGGATCAAAAGCGTCGCCGAAACCAGCAGCACCACCGCCAGCGCCATCTCACTTGCCACCAGAGTCTTCCGTATGCGATTGTGCCTCCGCCCGGTTGCCGACCGGCCGCTCGCTTCCTTGAGCGTGCTCGCCACGTCCGGATTCGAAATCTCCAGGGCGGGGAACAGTCCGAACAGAACACCGGTCAAAAACGAGATGCCGATGGTGAACGCCGCCATCCTCCAGTCCAGCACCGAGAACACCGTCTGCACCTGGCCGGGATCGGTAAGCCGGGGAATGTTGCCCGGAACGATGGCGAGCAGCGCCCGCACGCCCCACGCCCCCAGCAGGAACCCAAGCACGCCGCCCAGCCCCGCCAGCATCACGCTCTCGGTCAGCAGTTGCCGCACGATGCGCCAACGCCCCGCCCCCAGCGCCGACCGGATCGCGAGTTCTTTCTGCCGCGCCGCCGCCCGCGCCAGCAGCAGGTTCGCCACATTCGCGCACGCAATCAACAAAACGAAGCCAACCGCGCCGAGCAGGATGTACAGCGCCGTCTTCACATCGGCCACCATCGCCTCCCGCATCGGGATCACCGCGACGCTCTCGCTTTTGTCCATCCACGTCGGATACATCCGCCGGAACTGCTCGCCGCGCAGTTTCATCTCCGCCTGCGCCTGCTCCACCGTCACCCCCGGCTTCAGTCTTCCGGCCGCCGACAGATAGTGCCCCTGGTTCGTGCTGTTGGGGTCGGCCTGCATTGGGATCCATACTTCGGCTGGTGGATCCGGATGAAACTTCGCCGGCATCACGCCCACGATCGCGTACTGCTCGCCGTTCAGCGAAATCGTCCGGTTCAGGATTCCCTGATCCCCGCCGAAATGCGACCGCCACAGCCTGTCGCTGATCACCGCCGCCTTCGGCCCGTTCGGCAGGTCCTCCTCTTTCGTGAAGCCCCGGCCAATCGCCGGTTCCACGCCGAACACCTGGAAGTAGCCCGCCGACGCATGAATCCCCTTCACCTGCTCCGGTCGGTCGCCTCCCGTCAGGTTCATCCCCGGACCGCCGAAGTCGTACAGAGCCATCGCGCTGAAAGCGTCGTTCTGCCGCCACACCATGAACTTCGGGATCGACACCGAATAGCCGGTGCCCTGCGGATACTTCCGCGCGATCCGCATCAGCCGCTCCGGCTGCGGATACGGCAGGGGCTCCAGCAGCACTTTGTCGATCACGCTGAAGATGCCGGTATTGGCGCCGATCCCCAGCGCCAGCGCCGCCACGGCTACGCCCGTAAACGCCGGACTCTTCCGCATCATCCGCAGCGACTGCCGCACATCCGCCCAAAGCGTGTCCATACATTCGGGATACGCTCGATCCTCGATCCGAGTTCCCGAACCCTCCGATGATATGCTCGCTCTCGATGGAAGTTTCGATGAAGCCAAGCAGGCGGGGATTTCTCGCCGGTTCATTCGCAGCCGGATGTCTGGGATTGCCGGTCCCGGCGGAAACGCCCGCCGAGGAGAAGCCGGACTGGTTGATCGATCCCGCGCCCTTCGTCGCCCGCGTTCATCGCGCTCCGGGCTCGAACGAGATCGCGCTTTCAAACGGCCTCATAAAACGCGCGTTCCGCCTCGCGCCCAACGCCGCCACTGTGGCGCTCGACAATCTTATGACCGGCGCCTCGCTCGTCCGCGGCGTAAAACCCGAAGCGTCACTCACCCTCGATGGCGAACCCTTCGACGTCGGCGGCCTCACCGGCCAACCCAACTACGCCTACCTTTTACCCGATTGGCTCGACGCCATGAAAGCCGGCGAAAAAGCCTTCCGCTTTACCGGCTACGAAACCCTCCCCGTGGCCCCGCGTTTCGCCTGGAAGCAGGTCCGCTACGCCGCGCAAACCAAATGGCCGCCCGCCGGCGCCGGTCTCGTTTTCCATTACGAAGCGCCGCCGGGCCTCCATGCCGGCGTTCGCGTCGACATTCACTACGAGATGTACGACGGCATTCCGTTACTCGCCAAGTGGATGACGGTCGAAAACCGCACGGGGCGCGCCATCCGGCTCAACCGCTTCACCAGCGAGATTCTGGCCGTTGTCGAGCAGGTATCGAGCGTCGACATCGCGCCGCCTCCTCCGGATTCCCTCCATGTCGAGAGCGATTACGCCTTCGGCGGCGGCGATCCGCGCGGCTCAAACCACACCACCTGCTGGATGCCGGACCCGCAGTACACCACGCAGGTCAACTACAACCTCCGCTCGCCGCTGCTGCTCGAGTGCCGCCCTCCGCTCGGACCCGATGTGACCATCGAGCCTGGCGCGGAATTCGAGAGCTTCCGCACCTTCGAGTTGATCTACGACAGTACCGGGCGCGAGCGCAACGCCATGGCCCGGCGCCGCATGTACCGTACAATCGCCCCCTGGGCCACCGAAAACCCCATCCTCATGCACGCCCGCAAGGCCGATCCCGCAAGCGTTAAGCTCGCCATCGACCAGTGCGCCGAGGTCGGCTTCGAAATGGTGATTCTGAGCTTCGGCAGCGGCTTCGACGCCGAAAATCAGGACCCGAAGTATTTAGCCCAACTCCGCAGCCTGGCCGAATACGCCCGAACCAAGGGAATCGAACTCGGCGGCTACTCGCTCCTCGCCAGCCGCGGAATCGACGATGCCGACGATGTCATCAATCCGAAAACCGGCCGCCCCGGTGGCGCCATCTTCGGAAACTCCCCCTGCCTGGGCAGCCGTTGGGCCGCCCAATACTTCGAGAAACTGCGCTCCCTGTTTGAAACCACCGGCTTCAGCGTCCTCGAGCACGACGGCTCCTACCCCGGCGATGTCTGCGCCTCAACCACCCATCCGGGCCACGAAGGCCTCGACGACTCGCAGTGGCGCCAGTTTGAAATCATTCGCGCCTTTTATCATTGGGCCCGCGAAAAGGGCATCTACTTAAACGTCCCCGACTGGTATTTTCTCAACGGCTCGAATAAAACTGGCATGGGATATCGCGAAACCAACTGGAGCCTGCCGCGCGAGCAGCAGTTCATCCTTGGCCGCCAGAACATCTTCGACGGCACCTGGGACAAGACGCCAAGCATGGGATGGATGTTCGTGCCGCTCGTCGAGTATCAAGGCGGCGGCGCGGCCGCGACGCTCGAACCGCTTCAGGATCATCTCGACGCCTACGAGCAGCATTTGGCGCAGAACTTCGGCGAAGGCGTGCAAGCCTGCTACCGCGGTCCCCGCCTCTTCGATTCCGAAAAGACCAAAGCCGTTGTCGCCCGCTGGGTTCGCTTCTACAAAGAGCACCGCGCCATTCTCGATTCCGACGTGATCCATCTCCGCCGCGCCGACGGCCGCGACTGGGACGGACTGCTCCACGTGAATCCGCACCTGCCCGAGAAGGGTCTCGCCTTACTCTTCAATCCGCTCAAACATCCGATCCAACGCACCGTGCAACTGCCCCTCTACTACACCGGGCTGAGAAACACGGCGCAACTGCGCATCAACGGCGGCGCCCCGCAAACGCGGCGGCTCACCGAGGATCATTCCGTCGCCGTCTCCATTTCCATCCCCGCTCGCGGATGGGTTTGGATGATCGTCGCATAGGCTCTCAGGCCGAATAAAGCGCGGCTACTTCGTAATCCGTGACGCGAGGTATGACGAAGCGGACCGTTCTCCCCGTCACCTGAAACGGAACATCCGTGCCCGCCCGAAGCAGTTCCACGCGGCTGACGCGGCGGCCCGGCGGCAGCTCGAAGGCTACCTTCTGCGGCCCGACCGGATAGAACTTGCGGATCAGGCCGCGGTGCGCCGCCGGATTCGTATAGTTCAGTACGTGAACCGCGAAGCCGGCTTCGGTTTCCCAGGCAAACAACTCGACGAACCCGTCGCCCTCCACCGTCACCGGTTGCCGGCCGCGCGAGGTCCAGCGGACCGAGTTTTGCAGCAGGCGCGAGAGGTCCGTATGCCCGGCTCGCCACATCGTGCGTTCGACGTCGCCGGGGAAATAGACAAGGCGGCTGTTGCCGGCTTCACGGATCACCGCCGCCGGTTCGTTCGTGTGCGACGGCTCGGGGTAAGCCAACTCCGGAGGATAAGCGACGAAGCCGGGCACAACCGTGAGGACCGGCGCGGACGAGGATTGAACCGGAACCCGGTACTCGGCGCCGGCGATGATGTTCGTACCGGTTCCGGCGAGGCCTTCGAGGATCGGATGATTGCGTTCGATCCGGGCGGAGTATGCGTTGCCATTCGTTCCAATGACGGCGCCGGCGCGGCGGATGCCGAACACGTCCGCAAGGCCGAAGTCCGGGCGAGGCTCATTGCGCTCGGTGTAAAGGCTCGTCTCAAATGTCGCCAGAAGCGAGCCGCCGGACCGCACGTAGGCGCGCAACTGCTCACACTGCCCGTCGCTGAGCAAAGCTGTGTTGGGAAGTACGAGCGCCGTGTATTTACGTAACTCTTCGGGAGCCAGTTTCTCTTCATGGACGAAGTCAAACAGGAAGCGGCCTTCGAGCAGAGCGTAGTAGAGGCCGTTCATGTAATCCGGCATCGAGACGCCGCTCGGCGCGCGATAGAAAAGATTCGTCCGCTGGCCCATGACGACGCCGATCGAGGCGATGCTGCGCTTGTTGGTGAAGTGGGGATCGTGTTTCGCGGTCCAGAGGAAGAACTCGCGCGCGGGTTCGAGCGAGCGCCGGTCTTCGCCCATGCCCGTCTCGCCGCCGATGATGTGGTGATAGGGCACCATGCCGCTGGCGACGGTTTCGTTCATCCACATGCGGGCTTCCGGGATGGATTTGTCGACATTGCGCCAGCGGATCGGCCCCGTCGACCATGCGCCGGTGACATTGGTCGCCATTTTGCCCTTCTGCACCGCATTGCAGACGCGGCCCTGCAGCGCGCAGCCCCAGATCGGCGACCCTTCACCTCCGCGGCCCTGGTTGTCGCACTGGAACCACTCGCAGAGTTCGCCAAGCTGCACCAGGTTTGCCGAGGACCGGATGCCGCCCCCGAGGTTGGCGAAGTAAAAGTTGCCCGGCTTCTTCTCCTTCGCGATCGAATCGTAAAGCTTCCACAGGTATACCGTGCGCTCGTTGAACTTCTCCCAGTATTCGAGGCTTCCGGCCGCGGGCAGGCGCCGGCACTCGTTGCAGTGGCACACTGGCAGGTGCCCGAGCGGCGGCCAGGCGTTGGTGAAGAGGCCGTCAACGTCGTACAGCGAGTTGACCTCGCGCATGATCGCCGGCATGTACTCGGTCATGTAAGAGGTGAACATGCAGGTGCGGAACAGTCGCGGGTCCTCTTTGAGCGCAATTGCGCCGCCCTGCGCGTCGCGCTGGAACCATTCAGGGTGCGCGGCGACCGCGTTGGCCCAGTTGAGGTCCGGGCTCATGCGGGCGATGACGTGCAGCCCGCGCTTCTTCGCGGCGGCGCAGCACTCGCCGAAAAAATCGCGGTTGCCGAGATACTTACCTTTGCGGTGGAAGGAAACTTTGGTTTGGTAGAACGCGAGGATACCAGTAACGCTGACCAGCACGGCGTCCACCTTCAGGCTGGCCCAATAGTCGGCCCACGCTTCCACATCGAGCGCGACGGGATCGTGCTCGGTCATGTTCAACTGTCCGGCGCGGCGGATCTTCTTCTGCCAGGGAACCTCCTGCGCTGGGGCGAACATCGACCCGGCAAGGGCGGCGGCGGGAACGGCGACGAATTCACGGCGATTCATGCTGAGACCTTTTTGAGCGTCCGTTGAAGACTCTATCACTGGACGCTCAGCGCCCGGGAATCAGCGTGCGGACGCTGTAGAGCGACGTGCGGGCGGCGATGAAGAGAGTGCGCCGGTCCGGGCCGCCGAACACAAGCTGGATCGGGCGCTCCGGTGTGTCGATCGTGTCAATGAGGCGGCCTGAAGGGTCGTAAACGAAGATCTTCCCTGCGGCGAGATACACGTTCCCGTGAGCATCTGTGGCGACGCTTTCTCCGCCCTGGTTAAAGAACAGTTGTAAGTCCGTGAAATTTCCCTCCGGCGAAACACGTCCGCGCCAGGTCATCATCTCGGCTTCGCTGGTGAAGTAGAACGGCCCGCCGGGCGAGGCCGGCGTCAGGCCGAAAGCGCGGAGAAGGTCCGCGCTCTTGACACCCCAGCTTTCGGAGCCGCGTACAAAGTCCTCGCTGGCGGGCACGAAGGTGGAACCGTCAAGGGAAATATACTGGTACCTCTTCGGGATCAGTGCGCCGGTCTGATAATCGCGCGACAGGCGCCAGTCGCCTGCGGGAAGGATCGCCGTCAACCCGGGCCGCGGCTTGGCGGCAACTGGCTCGAGAATACGCATTTGATCCGCGGAGGCGCCGGGGCGGAAAGAATAAATCGTGCCTGGCCCGGAGTAAGAGACAACGAGTAAGTTGCCCGACTTATCAAATGCGAGATTGACCGGTTCCAGCGGACTGTCACTTACTGTCGTAAGTTGGCGTGAGCCCACAGCCCACTTATAAATGCGCTGCCAGTGGGCGTCGACAAAATAAAAGTCGCCGGAGGCGCTCGTGGCACCGCCGGCAATGTTAAAGAAGCCGCCGGCGAGCTTTTCGGCCTTGGCGTCCGCGCCAAAAACCGCCGTTGCGCGATGCGGGCGAGGAAGCGGAGGCTTCCCGGTCAGATCGAAGGAAGCGAACTCGCGCTGGCGTAACTCGACGCCGTAAGTCCGGTCGTAAACCGCGTCGTCGAAGGCCACCTTGCTGTTGCTGTAGCAGTGAAAATTGCGGAAACGGATGCCGCTCGAATTCGACACTTCGACGGCGTAGGGAAACGGCTGGTAAGAGCTGATGACGCGGTAGAGATGGAAGTTCGCGATCGTGATATCGTGCGAGGACTCAATGTCGAGCGGCAGCGCGAACGGGCCCTCGCCGCGCTCTTCCTCGGTCTGCAGCGCGTAGATGCTCCAGTGGGAAGCGTTGCGGATCTGCACCTCGTGGCGGACGTGGTGTTCGCTTGAAAGCTCGTACACCCGGCCCTCCGTGGATGTGTCTGAGATCATGAGGCCGGCCTGCGCAAAGGTGCTGGGCGTCCAGATGTCGAAGAACGTGCCGCCTCCGCCGTGGGTGATCCACAGGCTCGGATACTGGCTGTCCCAGCGCCGGTTCAGGTCGGGGTCGGCGGTGTGCGTGTTGTTGTAGGGATTGACGCGCTTGCCCTGCAGATCTACGGTGCCGTGGCCGCCGAGGAAGCGCACGTCATTCATCAGCGAGTGAGGTCCGGCCATCCACAGCGCCGCCACCGCGCGCGAGTTGATGCCGTTGGTGTAAAGACCGATGCCGGTAACGATGTTTGAGCCTCCCTGCGGCGCCTCGATCAGTGGCTTGGGCGTGCCGGGACCCTGGAAGGCGGGGGTGCGGTCGGGCAAAACCAATTCCGTCGCCAGCGGATGCAGGCCAATGAGCACCGTGTCCCGACGGAGCGTGATCGTGTCGCTCAGGATGTAGTTGCCGGAGGGCAAGTAAAGAGCCCGGTGGCCCGCAATGGCGGCGCGGAGGGCGGCGGTATCGTCGGTGAC
Source organism: Acidobacteriota bacterium (assembly GCA_021778335.1). Lineage (GTDB taxonomy): Bacteria > Acidobacteriota > Terriglobia > Bryobacterales > Bryobacteraceae > JAJYKC01. Next base: position 21,156 of record JAJYCN010000042.1, read on the forward strand.
GCCGTCGCCTTTCACACCGAGCGTGTGGACGTTGACCCAGGTGCCCGCCGGCGGGGGCGAAGTGAGATCGGAGCGCACAGGCGCCGGAAGCGAAGCCAGCGGCGCGGCATCGAAGGTATCGCGAATCTCGCCCGGCAAACCCAGATCCGCATAAGCGAGACCGTGGCCAAACCTTGCCACCCGATAAGTCTCCGCCGGGCCGGGGAACCGCTTGCCGCTCTCGCGCAGCAGGGCGAAGACCGGAACGCCGCGGCAGACGACATTCTCCATGTTGATCTCGGTCCGCGGGTTATGTTCGAGGCTGATGACGAGCGCCGGACCGGCGATGTCTTCGAAGCGAGCGTCCTTGATCCAAAGTTCCTCGGCGCTGCCGGGGTCGATGGAGACGGCCGTGGGGACATGGCGGAAATCGGGCCGGATGAGTGTCAGGCCCGCTTGCTCCTCGCGGATAGCGGCCTCGCGCTGGCCCTCGAAGGACGCATCCACCGCCGTAAACTGCCAACCGGGCGAAGGAGTGTGAGTCCAGATCCCGTACCGGCCGCCTTGAAAGTGGACGTCCTCCATGACGTTGCCCGTGTCGTGTACGCCGGCGAGTCCGCTTCCGATACGGAAGTCCATGTGAGCGAGGAAGCAGTGCTGCGCGTAAGTGCCTCGCACGCCCACCGCGCCGGCATTCCCTTCGCCGATTTCGATGTCGATGTTACTCAGGGCCGAGTAAAACGTGCCGGGGTTCGCGTCCGGAGGAAGTTGGCCGGGGGTGAGATTGGCGGGACGCCGGCCGGCGAAGAACACGAGGTAGTGTTCATGGGCGGGGTCGTCATAGCCGGAAGTGTGCGGCGCAAGAACGAGCACCGGGCGCGTAGGCCCATAGCCGATCAGGCGGATGCCCGGCCAGATCAAGAGCGGATCCGTGATGCGGTAGCGGCCCGGCGCAAGAAAAACAATTCCATACTTTGTTGTTTCCTCCACTTTGTCGATCGCGCGCTGGATCGCGGCGGTGGAATCCTCGCTGCCGCCAGGCGCCACGTAGACGGCTTGGGGGTCGTCGAGGCGCATGGGGTAGTAAGAGGCAGCGAACACGGGAACCGCGGCGGACAGGGCGAGGAGGGCGGTGAGTTGCTTCGGCATAGACACAGGCACAAGGGTTATGGCTGCGGCATGGAGATCAGCGATGCGCCGGGGAGCAGTTGGAGAAGGTCGCGACGGCGCAAGGCCCAATCAAGATTTCGCCGGGCCAGCCGTGAGTGTTCTCGGGCGACGCTCTCGGCGCGGGCGCCCTCGCGGTTTTCGATCGCCTCGATGATCGCGCGGTGCTGTTCAATCGCGACTATCGCGTTGCGGGAGTGAAATTCCTGGGCGTCTTCCGAACCGCCGAAAACTATCGATCCGGGCTCGGCGAACGGAAGGGCGCTGATCTGTTCAAGCGCGCGGACAAGAGTCGCGCTTTTAGCCAGCTTCCACAACTCGCGGTGATAGGCGGCGTTCTTTTCCAGATACTCAACGAAATTGTCCATGTCCATTGGCGCGGCGGTGGCTTCGAAAGCCTCGTGGCGCCTGCGCAGAGGATCGAGTTCGGACAGGTGGGCGAGACGCTCGGCGGCATAGCGCGCCGCGGTTCCTTCCAGCACGCCGCGTACCTCGATCGAATCCCAAATCTCGGCCACGGTAAACTCCCGGACCCGGAAACCACCGTAAGGAAGCGGCTCGAGAAGGCCCTGGTGGGCAAGCCGCTCCAGCGCAAGCCGGACCGGCGTCCGTGACGCGTTCAGTCGAGGAACGAGCGCAAGTTCCACCAGCCGCTCGCCGGGCCGGAAGTCGCCACGGAGAAGCTTTTCCCTCAGACTGACCACGACGCGCTCGGTTTGCGACGCGCCCTCGGCCGTGGGTTTGGAGCCGCTGGCCTCGTCAAGCGGCTTGGAGTCGTCGTTCGGCATACCGGAAGAAGCCATCATACTCCGGGCGGACGGGAACGCATGATATCACGGTACTTTAGATTGCATGGCTCGCACGATGGCCGCCGGGGCGCTCGATGGTATCCGGGTTCTGGACTTTTCGCATGCACTCGCCGGACCCTATTGCACGCTGCTGCTGGCGGACTTCGGCGCCGAAGTGTACAAACTCGAATCCCGAAGCGGAGACATGGGCCGCGGATGGGGACCACCATTCGCCGGGGGCATGGCGAGCTTTTTCCTCGGGCTGAACCGCGGTAAGAATGGAATTTCGATCAACCTGAAGCGGCCCGAAGGTCTGGAGTTGTGCCTGCGCCTCATCGACAAAATGGACGTGCTCGTGGAGAACTTCCGTCCTGGGCTGATGGCGAGGCTCGGCCTCGGCTACGATACCGTGCATCTTCGCAACCCTCAACTCATTTATTGCTCGATCTCCGGCTACGGGCAGAATGGGCCGTCCCGCGATGAAGCCGCAATGGACCTGGTGGTGCAGGCGTCGAGCGGTCTGCTTAGCATCACGGGAACGCGGGAGGGGGAATCGGTTCGCTGCGGATACGGCGTGACGGACGTCACCGCGGGGCTGTTCGCCGTCATTGGGATTTTGCTGGCGCTGCGGGTACGGGAATCGATTGGACGCGGCCAGTACGTGGACGTGGCGATGCTCGACAGCATGATCTCAACCATGAGCTCGAACTATATGACCTACCTTGGGTCGGGCATCGTTCCGCGGCCGATGGGAACGGCGTTTCCGACCATTGTTCCTTATCGCGCCTACCGCGCCGCGGACCGGGAAATTGCGATCGCTGTAGGTAGCGAGAAGTTATGGGCCGCATTCTGCGCCGCGATCGGCCGGCCGGAGTTAGAGACGCACCCGGACTACGCAACGAACGCCCTCCGCATCCGGAACCGCGAAGAGCTCGAACCGATCCTTGATGAAGTCTTCCGCCAACGTCCGGCCCAGGAGTGGATCGAGCGGCTGCAAGGTGCGGGAATCCCGGCGTCGCTCGTGAGAAATTTCCAGGAGGTGGTCGAGCATCCGCAGTGTGAGGTGCGGGAGATGTTTCCGATGCTCGATCATCCCGCGGCGGGGCCGCACCGCGTCACGGGCACGCCCGTGAAACTTTCGGCCACACCGGGAGGGCGCCGCAAGGCCGCGCCCAAGCTGGGACAAGGCACTCGGCGCGCGCTCGAGGAGTTGCTCGGACTTGATGAGGCCGGCTTGGACGGCCTCGTCGAGCGTGGCGTCGTCTTCGATGGACTTACTTCTGCTGATCCGCAAAATGCTCGACCAGGTCGAGGCGGCTCCTCCAAGGGTCGGGCTCGCCGACGGGACCGGTAAGAGTGAAGTCCATCAGTTCGTCGCTTTTCTTCGAGTAACTGGGCCAGTCGGGGAGGCCGTGGCCGTTGGGATCGCCGGTTAGGGCGAAGTTGGCCCAGTAGGCGTTGGCTGCAACGGCAATCGCCTCGTCGGTATCGGTGAGCTTATCGCCGTAACGCGCGGCGACCGTGTCGAAGACGAAGGGGATTTCGGTCGCGTGTGGCGCGCCGGGCCACTGTTTACGCATGGACTCGGCGACATAGGAGAAGCGGTATTCGTAGGCGGGAACGCCGTCGGCGGCGAGCACGCGGACCATGTAGCGCGCCGGTTCCACCATCATCTGGTCGCCGCCAAGTTTGAAGCCGACCTGCATGACTTTCCCGTTCCCTTGCGGATCGTAGAGGGCGCGGGCTGTGTCTTTTTCGGCGCCGAACGGGGCGAAGAGTTCGTCTATGGTGCGGCCGCGCGGGAAGCCGATGTCGGCACTGTTGGCTCCGATCATGAAGGGGATGATCGCGCCGTGCCCGTCGGCATAGGCTTCGCCGGGGGATTCGAGCACGACCTTGCCGTCGATCATGGGACCCGCGTAAGTGGGAGTCATCATCGTGGCCATGTTGAGGCCGCTGACGACCTTATCCGCGGGAAGGTTGCGGAGTGCTTTGATGGCTTCGGGACCATCGCCCTCAATGCGGTTTGCTTTGGCGAAGGCGAGACCGGCGGCTTCGGCTGACGGAGGACCTCCGGGGACGCTGCGGCTCAAGTAGCGCGGGCCGAGGAGCAAGGTGCGCCCGCCGCCCGATTCGACAACCGCGCGCTTGAACAGGCCTTTGGCCATCGGCGAGGTCATGAGCGTAAGGACGGAGCCGCCGCCGGCGGATTCCCCGAAGATGGTGACATCGGAGGCGTCGCCGCCGAACGCCGCAATGTTCGCGCGGACCCATTTGAGCGCGGCGATCTGGTCCATGTAACCGTAGTTGCCAAGCGGGCCGGAGGGATCTTCCTTGGTGAGCGCGGGATGCGCGAAGAATCCGAAGCGGCCGAGGCGGTAGTTGAAGCTGACGAAGACGAGACCGTGGCGGGCAAAGTGGGAACCATCGTAGACCGCGGGAGAGCTTCCGCCGTTGACGAAACCGCCGCCATAGATCCAAACCATCACGGGGAGTTTCTTCGAGGCGGGAGGCTGCGGGGCCCAGACGTTGACGAAGAGGCAGTCTTCGGCCGGCGGCGTGCCCAGCGGGGCGGCGTCACCGGGGAACGGCTTCTGCATGCAGTCCCCGCCGAAGCGCGTGGCGTCGAGTACGCCTTTCGACGGTTTGGCGGGCTGTGGTGGCCGCCAGCGTAGGTCGCCGACCGGCGCCGCAGCGAAGGGGATTCCTTTGTAAGAAACCACGCCATTGTCGGTAGCGCCGCGGACGCGGCCCGTGGAAGTCTTAACCTCCGGCGATGCGGCCCAGGCGGAAGTTAATAAGACGAGAGAGACGAGGAGATAGCGTTTCATGACGGATGTTATTGGAATAACTGCGGCGCGAATTGGTCGAGATAGTTACGCCAGTTGATCCAGGTATGTGCGCCGGGGCTGGGCACAAAAGTCGGCGAGAAGCCGTGCT
>JAJYCN010000043.1 GCA_021778335.1 Acidobacteriota bacterium
CATGTTTTCCACAGCTCTGTGGAAAACCGAGCCCCATCACTATTTTGAGCGGGAAGCGGCGTCCTAGTGAGTCCCTCCGGAGCGCATCCGCGCCTGCCGCGCACCCACAAGCGAAAACAAGTCTAGCACAGAAGGGAAAACCAGCAACTGTTAAGTTACAGAATTTTTAACCCGTTTATTTTCATACTGCTAACCAAAACAATTTACTTTGGAATGATTTTGGCCGCGGCGCTTCGTTTGCCGTTGTCCAGTAGTGAATAAAGCGTTGCCGCAGGCTCCAAAAACCACCGAATTGAGGTGAATAGGAAAAGACTATGAGGACACGAATCCAAGCTGGCCGGAGTTCTGAAAATCCCGCCCGAGACCCCGTATAGTAGTAGGATGTTTCGTCGGCGAGGTTGCGCGTTTGCGGTGGTTGCGGCCTTGGCTGGCGGTCTCGCGCACGGCTCGCCGGCCACGTTCGTGACGGCGCTACCGGTGGCGACAGATCAGTTGCTGGTGCGGTTCAACTTCCAGTCCATTCTCGGCAGCCAGGATTTTCTGGGGCTGCAGATGCCCGTGAACGTCGGCTATGGCCTAACCTCGCGATGGGCGATTTTCGCGAACTTCAACCAGGCATATGGATCGTTGGGAGCCACGCCCGCCCGGCCGGAGTTGACGAGTTGGGGGGCCCAGGATACGACCGTGTTTGCCCGGTACACGATCTTCAAGATCGACCGGCCACGCTCGACCTTTCGCATCGCGCCCCTGGCGGGGGTTTTCCTGCCTTGGGGGGATAACGCGCTGAGGTACAAGGGCGGACCGTACCTGCCGGGAATCCTGCAAACGGGAAGTGGAACCGTGGATCCGTACTTCGGCGTCACGATGGGCTTCAATTCGACGAGTTGGGGTTGGGCGGCGGATACGACTTATCGTTCCAACCCGGTGGCGTCGCAAGGCATAAGTCCGGGTAGCGAGCTGCGCAGCGACGGGCAGATCGAGATCTGGCTCTACCCGCGTCACCTGCCGGAAGAGGGTCTGCCGAAAACAGTCGTTCTGAGTTACGAGATGAACTACACGAAGGACTCCGACACGTACATCGACGGAACGCTGGCGCCGCTGTCGACCGGTACGGTGCTGAAGCACGACCTTTTCCTCGAGTTGGGAACGCTGCGGTGGCAGATCGGAGTGGGCGCGCAGGTGCCTTTGATGCAGTCGTTTGACACGCCGAACCACCTGAGGGAACGAGCCGGGGCGTTCCTGTTCTTCGAGTACTATCTTTCGGCGCCGGACTGGCGGCATCGGAGAAACAATACATGAGGGTGGGGGTATGGCTGGCGGCCATCGCCGTCGTTGGCGCCGCGCTCGTGGCCGGGACCAGTCAAGCGGCCGAGGGAGGCACTCGCGCGGTGGCAAAACTCAATGGGGTGTTCAGTCCGCGGGGGTTCTTCAATATCATCGTGCGGTTGAACCGCCTGGATGGCGCCGAGTGGGCGAAGCTGGACCTGAAGAAATCGCAGATCACGGTCGATTTCGCGCCGGGGACGGAGGTCACGCCGGAGAGCATGCAGCAAGTGGAGCGGCAGGCGGGTTACAAGCCCGGTCCGGTTACGATTGAGGCACTGACGGCTCCGGTGGACCGTAGCGCGCCGGGCTGGAAACGGCTGAAACATCCTGGCACGAAGAACTCGGTGGCTCGCTGGTTTGAGCTGAATTTCTAGCGTCCGGATTCCCAGGCGGTAATCCGCGTTCCAATCGAGCCCTCCGACCCGTGGTCCCGGCCTCTCGCGGGTGCCTTAACAAGTTTATTTTCTGTTCCTTAGAGAAAGTTGCAGATCGGGTTGCCGTTAAGGGTAGATTGTCCGGGCCGAGCCTGGCACTTATAATCCAGGGCGTGGAAAGGTGTCCTAATCGCGACGCCGCGATTCCGGGCAGACGCGGACTGGCGCTCATCGCGGCTATGCTCGCGGTTGTGATGCCCAGGTCCGCCGAGGGCTCGCCCGCGACGTTTGTCACCGCACTGCCGGTGGCCACCGGGCAGTTGCTGGTCCGGTTCAACTTTCAGACGACGTTCAGCAATCCCCAGTTTTTCGGGCTTCAGACGCCGGTGACCATCGCCTACGGACTGATACCTCACCTGGCGCTGTTCGTGAACCTGAACCGGAGTTATCAAACGCTTGGCGGCGGGCCGGACGTGCCGGCGCTATCCAGTTGGGCCGCCAGGGATGTGGCGGTGTATCTCCGGTACACGGTGTTGAAGATAGACCGGACGCAGTCCATATTCCGCATCCCGCCGCTCGGCGGAGCGTTCCTGCCGGCGGGCGGAAATGCGATCCGGGGTCAAGGCGCATACTTGCCGGGCTCGCTACAGACCGGTAGCGGCACGGTAGATCCGTACCTCGGCACCGCCGTCGGCTACCACAGCGACGCATTCGGCGCCGCGGCGGATGCGACTTACCGGCTGAATCCGGTGGCGGGAGGCGGCATCAGTCCCGGGAGTGAGTTTCGCAGCGACGCGCAGGTGGAGACGCGGTTGTACCCACGCAAGCTGCCCGAGAAGGGTTTGCCGGGGCTGCTCGAAGTGAGCCTGGATGCGAACTACACACGCGATGCGGCGTCGTACGCCGACGGCGTTCTGGCGCCGTTGTCGACCGGCCGGACGCTCAAACAGGATCTGGTGCTTGAATACAGCACTCTGCGATGGCAGATCGGGATCGGCGGACGATGGCCGCTGATGCAGTCGTTTGACTCGCCCACGGCGTTGCGGGAGAGGTTTTCGGCGTTCTTGTTCTATGAGTATTACTTTTCCCTGCCGCATCGGCGGCACAGGAGGTGGGATTTATGAGCGCGGCGGGCCGGATGGGTTTGGTGCTGCTGGTGGTGCTGGCGGCGGGAACCGCTGCCGGGGAAGAAGTCTGGCGGACCCGCGCGGTCGCGAAGTTGTACGGCGTGTACAGTCCGCGGGGCTTTTTCAATCTCGTGGTGCGGCTCAAGTGTCTGGATAACGCCGAGTGGGTAAATTCAGATCTGAAACTGGCCCGGATCACCGTGGACTTCGCTCCTGGCGAGGAGGTCTCAAAGGAGACTTTGGCCCGGGTGCAACACGAGGCCGGTTACCGTCCTGGGCCGGTGGATTTGTTCCGCGTGACCGGGGAAACGGTAGACCACTCGGCGCCCGGCTGGATGCGCCTGAAATCCCCGCCACCGAAGAAAACCGCCCAGCGAAGCCGCGTGGCTCGCCGCCGGCGGGGTTAGCCGAGCCACTGCGGATTGTGCGCGGTGCCGTCGAACATACTCGTGGTTTTGAAGGGCTCGAAGCGGCCGGTGAGCGCGGCCTGCCGGGTCCTCGCGAGCAAGGCGTCCTGTTGCTCCCGTGTCAGGGGCTTGAATGTGCGGACCGCTTCAAAGGCTTGGTCAAGCCGCTCCATGCTTTCACAGCCGTTGATGACGACCGAGACCGGCAGGCTCATCGCATAGTGCAGGCACTCGATGGCGCTGGCGACATTGGCGCGGAGCACGAAACTGTCACCGAGGGGCTTCATGCCGAGGACGCCAATGCCCTGGGCGACCAACCTCGGCACTACCTGGTGGGCGAAGCTGCGGAAGTGGGCGTCGAGGACGTTGAGCGGCATCTGGCAGGCGTCGAAATGAAAGTTGTGCGCGGCGGCTTCGTCGAGCATGCGCAGGTGGACGATCGGGTCCTTGTGGCCAGTGAAACCGATGTAGCGGATTTTGCCCGCTTGTTTGGCGGCCGTCACCGCTTCCAGAGCGCCGCCGGGAGCGAAGAACCGGTCCGGATCCTCGAGGCGGATGTTCTCGTGGTATTGGATCAGGTCGATGTGGCCGGTTTGGAGGCGCGTCAGACTCTCGTCGATCTGCGCGGCGGCGGCGGCCTTGGTGCGGCCGTCGAACTTGGTCATCAGAAACGCCTTCTGGCGGTAACCGTCGCGAAGAGCGAGGCCCATGCGGCGCTCGCTTTCGCCGTCATTGTAGTCCCAGCAGTTGTCGAGGAAGTTCATACCGCGGTCGAGCGCGGTGCGGATGATGGTGATGCCCACCTGCGGATCCTTGGGGCGTCCGATGTGGTGGCCGCCGAGGCCGATGAGCGACACCTTCTCGCCGGTTTTGCCGAGCGTGCGGTATTTCATCTCGCCGGAAGATGGGGCTGCGTGCGCCGTAAGGCCGGCGGCCGCGAGTGCGCCGAGAACTTCGCGCCGGTTCATATTTCCTCCTCTGCCGATCTGGCGACTCTTAGTTTGCCACGGCGGCGATCGGAGAAGGAAGGAGGAGCGAGGCGGTGAAGCAGGAAGACGAGAGGCGGGGCGGCGGGGCGCTCGAGAGCGAGGCGGTGCGTCCGGCGGCGGCGCCTTCGACCTGAACGCGTCCGGCGCGGCGGGTAATGCGGTAGGCGAGGCGTGCGCCGTTTTGGATTCGTATGGCTTCGAGCGGACCGGGCACATTGGAAAGCATCTCAACGCCCTGGCTGCCGACCAGGATCGTGAGATCCGTCGCGCTCTCGCCGGCTTCGGCCGATTCGAGCAGCCCGGCGAGATCCTCGAGAAACGCGTCCACGAAGCTCTTATCGCGCACGGAGCGGGAAGTGTGAGGGGTTACCGCTGGCTGAGGCCGCCGTCGATGGCGAGGATCTGGCCGGTGACGTAGTCGGTCGCGTTGAGGAAATAGGAGACCGCGGAGGCGATGTCCTCGGCGGTGCCGGGTTTTCCGGCCGGGGTGAGGCGGACCATGGTTTCGCTTTCCTCGTCGAGCGGACCAAAGGGGATGACGCCGGGGGCAACCGAATTTACGGTGATCGTAGGCGCCCAGGCCTTGGCAAGGGCGCGCGTCAGATGGATCACACCGGCTTTCGACGCGCAGTAGTGGGCGTGGTCGGCCCAAGGGCGGATGCCTCCGAGCGAACTGATGTTGACGATGCGGCCGGCGCCGGAGCGGAACATCAGGCGGGCGGCCTGCTGGCAGCAGAAGAACACCGCTTTCAGGTTCACCGAGTGGATCAAATCCCAGTCGCGTTCCGTGATGTCGAGCGGGTCGAAACGGGTGAACCGGGCCGCGTTGTTCACGAGCGCGTAGAGGCCGCCGAGGCGGCGATCCACTTCCGCGAACATGGCTTCGATCGAGGCGACGCTCTCAAGGTTGGCCTGGAAGAGTTCGGCGCCGCCGCATTCCTCCGCCACGGCGCGGGCTTCGGCCTCCGACGAGTTGTAGTGGATGGCGACGCGGAATCCCTGGCGGGCCAGGTGAAGCGCGATGCCGCGGCCGATGCGCCGGGCGCCGCCGGTGACGAGAATGGTGCGGGGTTCCATGCCTTGAGCGGGGAGCGGACGAACTTCGAGTATCGCAAGGAACAGGGTCAACTCGCCGCCTCGATTGCGGCGGGTTGCGGGGATAACGAATTGGCGTGCGGCGGCCAGGTGGTGCCGCGCAGCATCAGCCGGGTGGAGAGGACCACTTCGGGAATCGCGACGCCGGGCGACTTCATCTTCTCGATCGCCATGCGGGCAAGCTGGCGGCCGAGTTCGATGTAATCGATGCGGACGGTGGTGAGCGGAGGGATGGTGTTGATCGCGTCCGGCACGTCGCCGTAGCCGACGAGCGCGAGGTCGTCCGGCACCCGGCGCCCGATCTGCCGCAAGTGCTCCCAAACGCCGGTGGCTACGTCGTCACCGGCGGCGAAGATGGCGGTGATTTCGCCCCGGCGCCGAAGCATCGCCTCGGCGCAGGAGTAGCCGTTGCGGAAATTGTCGGTGGAAAGCGCGACGGTCTGCGCAATGGGCTCGAGGCCGGCTTCGTTCATCGCGATGGCATAGCCGCGGTGGCGATCCTCAAACCAGCGCAGCGAGGTGTCGCCGATGAAGCAGATGTTGCGGTGGCCGAGTTGGATGAGATAGCGGACCGCATCGACGGCGCCGCGCGTGTCGTCGGAGCGGACCTGATCGACCGTGCGGATTTGGGTGGCCCCGATCAGGTTGTTGCCGTAAAGGACGTAGGGGATGCGGGCATTCTCTGTAGCCGCGACAAGATTGGGGTAATTTGTTCCGGCAAGGATGAGGCAGTCGGCGATGCGGTGGTGGCGGAGCACGGCGGGGAGCGTGAGCGAGGCGGCGGGGGCGCAGGCGGGGTAGCTGAAGCGTTTGAAAACGACGACGTAGCCGGCCTCTTCCGAATATGCTTCGGCGCCCTGGAGAAGGCGGGCATGAACAGGATGGAGGAAGTCGCGGTTGCCGAGGATGAAGGTGATGATGGGGCGGCCGTCGTGCGAGCCTTTGCGCGCATTCGGGGCGCGGACATAGCCCAGATTCTCGACGGCCTGCTCGACGCGGCGGACCAAGGCCGGGTCGACGCCTTTTTTCCCGTTCAACGCGCGGGAGGCGGTGCCGAGCGAGACGCGGGCGTGGGCGGCCACCTGGACGATGGTGACGCGGTCCGGGGATACTCGGCGTTTCCGGGAAATGCGCTTCGGCAGATGAAAATCCCCTGTTTGGAAGATTATTTCATGAAACGAAGCGCCCGGCCCCGGCTACCGAACCGGGTCGCCGTGAATTTCCACTGTGTCCGGCTCGACGCCTTCAAGCGCGGGTTCGGGCAGGCGGCTGGCCCAGTCCGCCCAGCCCCAGAACAACGCCGTGGTCGAGCTGAACAGGCCGGCGACGGCGCCGATGGTCCTGGGGCTGTAGGCCGTCGTCGCGACGCCCGCGGCCATCATCGAGATCATCATGGTGGACCAGTTCATGGTTTCGATGGTGGAAAACACGCGGCCGCGGAATTCATTTGACACGTGTTTCAAAAGCTGGGCGAAGTTCATCACGGAGCTTACGGCGACGGCGGCGCGGGACAGAGCGATGAAGAAAAGGGCGCCGGCGAAGCTGGGCATCTGGCTGAAGACGACGTAAGCGCCGCCGTGGATGAGATAGCAGAGGAAGACGGCGCGTTTGTAGCCGTTGTAGCTGATGCGCTTGCCGAGCCAGTGGGCGAAGACGCCGCCGATGACGAGCCCGATGCCGGCGCAGCCCCAGATGGCGCCGATTCCGGCGGTGCCTTTGTGGAAGACGAGTTCGCCGAAGAGGCTGAACAGGATCTGCGCGGCGCCGCCGCCGCTGGCCCACCCGACCGCGATGAGCGCGATGCCCAGAATCAGCGGGGTCGAGCGCATGTACCGCAGGCCCTCGGTGTATTCGTGCCACGGGCGGACCACGGTGGATTCGTTCAACTGGTTCCGCTCGGCGCGGAAGCTTCCGCGTTCGGCCTTCAGTTGCGAGATGCAGAATGCCGAGAAGACAAACGACAGCGCGTTGAACAGGAACGCCCACTGGTAGCCCACCGCGGCGCTCAAGCCACCGAGGAAAGCGCCGACGGTTAGCGTCATCCAGGAGGTGGTCTGGGTGACGGAGTTGGCCGTGTGCAGTTCGTCTTCGGTGGCGATGGTGGGCAGGATGGACGAGCGGCCGCTGGTGAAGAACGGCGAGGCGAGCATGAGCAGCGCGCTAAAGGCGTAGAGCGTGACGGTCTGACGCGTGTGGAGGCTCAGAATGAAGCCGAGCGCCATTACAGCGCGGATCACGTCGCTCGCGATCATGATGTGCTTGCGGTTGAAGCGGTCAAGCGTCACGCCGGCGAGCGGCCCGGCCAGAACAGCTGGAATCGCACGCGAGAGCATGATGCCGGTTACGACGAGGCCGGAGTGAGTGAGATCGAGTGCGAGGCCGAAGACCGCGACGTTGTTGAAGTTGTCGCCGATCTCGCTCACCACCTGCCCCGCCCAGGTATAGCGGTAGTTGCGGTTATTTCGGAGCAGATCAAAGAAGGCGGCCATCGTTGTTTTCTATCAGCGCGGTCGAGCCTAGTTGAACGACTCCCGTTGTACTGTCACCGAGTCGAGAAACTCGTGATCGATCTCGTATCCGAAACCGGGCTCATCGTGCAGCACGATGGTCCCGCGCGCGGTCACTTCCACTTCCGGCCGGATGATGTCGCGCTTCCAGTAGCGCTTGCTGGCCGAGACGTCACCGGGCAGCGTGAAGTTCACCAATGAGGCGAGCGCGATGTTGTGGGCGCGGCCGATCCCGGCCTCGAGCATCCCGCCGCACCATACCGGTATGCCGTGGCGCTGGGCGACGTCGTGGACGGCGCGGGCTTCACTGAACCCGCCGACGCGGCCCAGTTTGATGTTGATAATGCGGCCGGCTTTGATGCGCAGAGCCTGCCCGGCGTGATGGGCCGAGCGGATGCACTCGTCCAGGCAGATCGGCGTGCGCAGCCGCGCCTGCAGTTCGGCATGGTCGATAATCTCGTCGTGCGCCAGCGGCTGCTCGATCATCATGAGGTTGAACTCGTCGAGCGCGGCGAGGCGGTCGGCGTCGGCGAGCGTGTAGGCCGAGTTGGCGTCAGCCATGAGCAGAGTCTCGGGGAAGCGGCGGCGGACTTCGCGGATGGTGTCGATGTCCCAGCCGGGCTTGATTTTGATTTTGATGCGCTGGTAGCCGGCGCGCAGCTCGGTGTCGATTTTGACAAGCAGATCGTCGACGGTGTCCTGAATGCCGATCGAAACGCCGCAGGGGATCTCACGGCGCGCCCCGGCGCCGATCTGTTTCCACAGCGGAACGCCGTTGCGGCGCGCCTCGAGGTCCCAAATGGCGGCTTCCACGCCCCCGCGGGCCATCAGGTGGCCGCGGATGTGCTTCGTCCGGGCTCCGGCCGAAGCGGCGCTATCGAGGGGATGATGCAGGATGCGCGGCAGGACGTAGTCGCGCAGGATCAGCCAGGCGCCGTCGGTCCACTCCTCGTTGTAGAAAGGGTTCTCGCCGCAGGTGACCTCGCCCCAACCGGAGAGGCCCCCGCTTGATACTTCCACGAGGATGATGTCGCGCGAGTAAGTTCGCCCGAAGCTCGTCTCGAAGAAATGCACGAGCGGCATGCGCAGGCGGCGCAGCGTGACGCGTTCTATTTCAAAGGCCATGGCGCAAGTAAGTAAGTGGAGGCCTCTTCGCCGCGTTCGAGGCCGACGGCGGCGAGGCCTTCGCGGAAGCCGTCGGTGAACTCTTCCCCGACGCGTTTTTGAATGGCGCGCGCGGACGCCGGGTCGTCGCGGCGCAGCTTGCCGATGTTGTTCGGAATGGCGATTAGTTTCCGCACATCGCCGTGCGGCGCGGGCCGCCCGGCGAGGACGGCGTCGACGCGAGGATCCGACAGCCACCATTCGGCGATGCAGCGGTCCGTCGGCAGCCCGCCGTGCAGGTGGCTGGTGGTGATTCCGTATTGATTGAATACGTAGCGGCGGACGATGGCGCCGAGCCGCTCGATGTTGAAATAGGCGTTCTTCAGCTCGAGCGGATCGAAGGTCCACTCCATCAGCGCGACGCCGCGGGCGATGGCGTCCTCGCGCTGGGCGAGTTTCAGTTTTCGCCCTAAGCCCTTGTCGCGATAGTCGGGCAGGATGCCGAGCATGTGGCTGTGGAGATACGTTTGCCCGCCCGCTTTCAGGCCCGGAATCGCGAGGCAGAAGCCCACCATGCGGCCGTCGTCGAAAGCGCCGAACGAGTGGCCGCCGATTTTCGAGGCCACCACGAACAGGCGCACCGGAAGCAGGTCGATTTCCGCGAAACCCCAGATGCGCTGCTGCAGCTTTACGGCGTTGGCGAAGTCCTCCTGCGAGGCGAGTTGGCGAATCTCGATCATTCGCCCTCCTTCGCCGGGCCTTCCAGGCGCTTGGCTTCCTTCCAGAATTCCTCCATTCCTTCGAGTCCGGTCTCCTCGAAGCTCTTCCCGCTTTCGGCGACGCGCCGCTCGAGATGGCCGAAGCGCCGGCGGAACTTCGCGTTGGTTTTGCGCAGCGCCTGTTCCGGGTCCACGCCCAGCACCCGGGCGAGGTTCACCACGGTGAAAAGCAGATCGCCGATCTCGTCTTCGATCTTCCCGGTGTCGCCGCCGGCGCGCGCTTCCTCGATTTCGGCCAGCTCCTCGTGCAGCTTTTCCACCACCGCCGGCGCGTCGGACCAGTCGAATCCGGTGCGCGCCGCTTTTACGCTTATCGCCGCGGCCTCCGCGAGGGCGGGCGCCGAGCGCGAAACGCTGTCGAGCAGCCCTTCCGGCGCCTTGCCGCGCGCGGATTTCTCTTCCTGCTTAATGCGGTCCCAGTTGCGCTTCACGTCCGCCGCCGTCGCCGCTTCGGTGTCGCCGAAGATGTGCGGGTGGCGGCGGATCAGCTTCGAGACGATTTCATCGAGGGCATCGTCGATCGTGAAATGGCCTTCTTCGCGGGCCAATTGCGCGAGGAAGACAGGCTGCAGCAGAAGGTCGCCCAGTTCCTCGGCGAGCGCGGGCCAGTCGCGCGCGTCGATCGAGTCGAGGACTTCATATGTCTCCTCGAGTAAGTAGGGTTTCAGTGAGTCGAAGGTCTGCTCGCGGTCCCACGGGCAGCCGCCCGGAGCCCGCAAACGCTGCATGATGGCGCACAACCGGCCAAAACGCCCGCCGGTTGCAGAAGCTGATTCGGGTATGCTGTCGGAGGATTCCAAAGCGAAAATTTCAATGTAGCATGGGGGTCGGATAAAATACCGGTTAGGGAGCTTCCCGATGCCGGAACACACTGCGCCATTGCCG
Organism: Acidobacteriota bacterium; assembly: GCA_021778335.1. Taxonomy (GTDB): domain Bacteria; phylum Acidobacteriota; class Terriglobia; order Bryobacterales; family Bryobacteraceae; genus JAJYKC01. The sequence goes on from JAJYCN010000043.1 coordinate 10,594, forward strand.
CCCGCGACGTTTGAATTCCTGATTTTTTCGCTCAAAATGCAGGCCGAAATGCAGCTTGGCCTGATTCACTTCGGCGAGGAAGAAGACGGTCCGCCTGAGCCGGATTTCGCCGCCGCGCGCCATGCCATCGACATGCTCGCCATGCTCGAACAAAAGACGCGGAACAACCTGACGACGGACGAGGCGCGGCTGCTGGAAAATTCGCTGACCGAGCTTCGGTTTCGCTACGTGCAGGCGCTCGAGGCGAGCGCGAAGCAGCCGGAAGCCAAGGCGGAGACCACGGACACCCAGCAGGCCGGCGCGTAGATGAGCGCCGTCGCCTTCCGCATCACCGTTCTCGGCTCGGGCACCAGTTCGGGTGTGCCGACGCTGGGCTGTGATTGCGCCGTCTGCCGTTCCGAAGACCCGAAGGATCAGCGGCTCCGGCCTTCCATCGCGCTGCGGTTAGGCGAGCGGAACGTGTTGATCGACACCACACCGGATTTCCGGACGCAGGCGCTGCGCGCGCGGATCCGCAGCGTGGATGCGGTGCTTTATACACATTCCCACGCCGACCATATCCTCGGCCTCGACGACGTGCGGCCGTTCAACTACAAGCAGCGCGGGCCGATCCCGATCTACGGCGCCGAGGATACGCTCAAAGATATCCGGCGCGTGTTCCGCTACGCCTTCGACGACGGGGCGAAACAGTCGGCGGTGCCGCAGATTGAGACGTGCGTGTTTACAGACGCGCCGTTCGAGGTGTTTGGGCTGAAGGTGAAGCCGGTCCGCATCGACCATGGCCGGTCACGCGTTTACGGCTTCCGCTTCGGGCGCGCGGCGTATCTGACCGACCACAGCGCGATTCCCGAAGAGTCGATGAAGCTGCTCGAGGATCTCGACGTGTTGTTCCTCGACGCGCTTCGCCACCGGCCGCATCCGACGCATTCCACCGTTGCCCAGAGCCTTGAGACAGTGGCAAAGCTGAAGCCGCGCTGCACCTACTTCACCCACATTTCGCACGACCTCGGCCACGCGGCGACCGAAGCGGCGCTGCCGCCGCACGTGCGCCTGGCCTACGACGGACTGGAGATCGACGTTCCCTCATGAGCATTCGCCTGTACCGGAGCCTCGAAGAGGCGGCGGGAGAGTTCGGCCCGTGCGCGCTGACCATCGGCAACTTCGACGGCGTGCACGCCGGCCACCGGAAGATTCTGGCCGAGGTCGCCGCCATGGCGCGGGAGCGCGGCTGGAAAGCCGGCGTGCTAACTTTCGATCCGCATCCGGCCGCCGTGGTGGCGCCGGAGCGCGCCCCGAAACTCATGACCACGCCAGAGGAGCGCTGCGCGCTGATGGGCGAAGCCGGCATCGGCGAAGCGCTGATTCTGCCGTTCACCGGGGACGTGGCGCGGCTGAAACCGGAGGAATTTGCGCGGCAAATATTGGTCGAAAAACTCCGCGCGCGGGCTGTGCTGGTGGGCGATAACTTCCGCTTCGGCGCCAAAGCCGCGGGCGATACGGCCGCGCTCAAGGCCCTCGGCGCGCAACTCGGCTTCGAAGCTCGAACGGTTCCCGCGGTGCGCCTGCGCGGCAGGATCGTTTCGAGCAGCGGGATCCGCAAGCTGATTCACCACGGCAAGGTCTACCTCGCGGGAAGGCTGCTCGAGAGGCCGCATTATCTCGAAGGCGGCGTCGTTGCCGGGCAGGGCATCGGGTCGCGCAAAACGGTGCCGACCCTGAACGTGGCCGCCGGGCGCGGAGTGATTCCGGCCGACGGCGTATACGTCACGCGCGCGAGCGACGATGCCGGGCGGCGGTGGCGCGCGGTGACGAACATCGGCAACCGGCCCACGTTCGGCGGCCAGACGCGAAGCATCGAAACATTTCTGCTCGATGGGCTCGACGGGGAAGCGCCGCGGTGGCTGCGCGTCGAGTTTCTGCACCGTCTGAGGGAGGAGCGGAAGTTTCCCTCGCCCGAGGCGCTGCGCGAGCAGATCCTTCGCGATGTGGGCCACGCGCACAAATGGTTCCGGCGCGCGGAGCGGCTCGGCGCGAAGTAGCTACTACCAGCCTCCGGGCGGAGTCCACAACTGCAGGTCCCGTCGCGGCGTCCACGGCAGCCAGATCTGTTCTTCCTGGCCGGGCAACTCGCCTACGGGCCCCACAATCGGCTCGCTCGGCGAGGTCGGATTTTTTCCCATCCGGCTGAACTTCATCGGCTTTCCGGTGCCGGCGATGACGGGGATCCGGTCGCTTGCCTCCAGGGCAAGGCGGCGCGCGGCGCCGAAGGCGTTCCAGTCGACGGGGACGGCAAGGCCCCGCCGGAGGCTCGTACGCAGGCAATCGGCCAAGGTCATCTGTGTCAGCAGCGGGTTCTTTTTTCGCTCGGCTTGGAGGGCGCGGCAGCGGGAAAGATAGCGCTTGAGCAGTTCCTCGCGGAACCACCAGTTGCCGAAATAAGAACTCTTTCGATCGAAGAACGACTTTTCATGTTTCTGCCAGCCTGGCAGCATCCGGTAGATGGCGCAGGGGCCGGAGAGCACGGCGGCGCGCAGCCGATGGTCGGCGTAGAGCGGCTCGAAGGTCTCCTTACGGGGCTGCTTGCCTTCGCGGATCTCCCGGGTGAATTTCGCGGCGTACTCCGCGGCAACTTTGGCGAACGTGGGCGGAAGGGCGGGCGCCTGATATTGCTTCGTGTAGCGCACGTAAGGCGGCTCGAGTCCTCCGTTGTGGAGGAATTGTTCGTAGTCCCAGTTGCCGAGCAGACTCGGGAAGACCTCGCGCCCGACCAACGAGGCGAACTGCGCCGCCACCGCCTTCCAACGCTCCTCGATCACGGTACCCTCACAAGCGCTATCTTACGCTGGCGCGGCCCCCGCGGGCTGTGCGCCCGCCAGAGAAGCCGGTTCGGGGACGGCGAGCGGAGGCTCGGGCGCCACCGCTCCAACTAGCGACGGCAGGCGCTCCTGTAGCAGCAGCGTGGCGGCGCGGACGCTCGGCTCGGCCTGGAAGCGCTCGCGGATCGGATTGTTCAGCAGCACGTTGGCCAGGGCGAGCAACGACATGCCCTGGTGATGCGCCATGAACGAGCGGATGAGAGTGGGGCGGCGCTCGAAGCGATGCGGCTCGAACTGGATCGCTTCGAAAAAGCCGTACGGCCCTCGCCATCCGCGCGAGGCGAGCGTGCGCAGGTTCGCGGCGGCGGCGGCGGGGTCGATCATCAGCGCGAGCACGGACGCGTAAGGCGCGATGACGACGTTTTCGCTCGACGGCGTTTCCATCCCGAGCCCCGGGACGCCGAAGGCCTTGTACTGATAGTTGAGGCGGCTGTCGCGGCCCAGATGCGCGGATTCCGAGATGCCCCATGGCGTGCCGCGGCGCGCGGCGTAGCGCCGCTGGGCTTTCACCGCCGCCTTGCAGGCTTCGCCAAGCAGCGTGCCCGGGTAGTCGGAGGTGAACAGCAGCGGCATGAGGTATTCGAACATCGTGCCGCTCCAGGAGACGAGTGTGCGGACGCGCTCGGCGAGGATGAGCTTGCGGCCGAGCTTGAACCAGGCTTCGATGGGGATGTCGCCTTTGGCGATGGCGAAAAAGACGGCCGTGCGCGCTTCCGAGGCAAGCAGGTCGTAGCAGGATCGGGCGAGAAGCTGCGAATCCACGTCATAGCCGATGCGCGGAAGCTGGCGCGATTCCTCGAACAGGAATGCGAAGTCCATTCCGTAGGCGAGCGCGTGGCAGACCTGGGCATGATGCGCGGCGGTGCGGGTGAGCGTGCGGGCCCGCGCGCGGGCGAGCGCCAGTTGCGGCCGCAGGCGTGAGAACGTGGCGGCGATGTCGCCGGTGGGCGGCGCCGGCGAGTGAAGCAGGGATTCGATTTCGGCGTCGATGGCGGCGTACTGATCCGGAAGCTGGGCGAAGTTCGGGTTGCGCTCGAGCAACGCGGTCAGGCGGCTGAAGGCCGGCAGGTAGGCGCACGAGCGAAGCGGCTCTTCAAACGGCTCATCCAGCCAGGGAGCGAGCGAACGTAGCTGGCTGAGCGCGGTTTCAGCGCGGAGCAGCAGGGCGCGGCGCCAGTAAGACAGGCTGGAGGCGGTCGCGGATGTGACGGCAGGATCGTTGCTTTCAAGCCATTCGACATGCCGGTTGATGTCGCTCGCGACCGAGGAAAGATCCGTGAGCAGGCCCTCCCAGGCGAACAGCCCCGCCGGGCGATAATCGAGTTGGCGAAGGAAAGCCTCGATCTGCCGCATGAGCGTCGCGCCGCGGGAAAGGGCGGGAATCGTGTTGCGCAGCCGCAGGCAGTGATCGCGGAGGCCGTCGAGGATCGCGGGGCGGACGAGCAGTTGCTGGGGAAGTTCGAGGAACGTCTGCTTGACAGTCAGCAGCGCCGCGGCGAGGTTGCCGCTGTCGACGGTGGAAAGGAAACGTGGCGGCAGCGGCGCGAGCGTAGCCGTGTCGTACCAGTTGTAAAAGTGCCCGTGCTCGCGGGGCATGGCTTCCATGGTTTGCAGCAGGCGGCCACAGCGCTCGCTCAATTCGGCGGCGGTGAGATAGCCGAACTCGTAGGCGGCCACTTGCGCGGTAGCCTGCAACCCGAAATTGGTCGGCGAGGTGCGGTGCGCCGTCGCCGGCGGATCTTCCTGGATATTGTCCGGCACAAGCCAGTGGCTGGCGGCCGTCGACAGTTCGTCGAAGAAGCGCCAGGTCAGCAGGGCGGTATCGCGGAGAAACGGGGTATGATCGCGGAACCGGTGCAGCAGATGCGGCGGCCGCTCATCGAGCAGCGCGTTGAACACCGGGGCGAGCACCCACAGCGCGGCCACGCCCGCCGCGGCGTTGCCTCCGCGCAGCGCCACGCCGACGAGCATGCCGAGAAAGGCGAGTCCCGACGATGCGTACAGGTAAACCGTGGGCAAACTTTTCGGTGAGCCGGTTTCCGATTCCGCCGCCGCCATGCTCTGCCACTCGAGCAGGCGTTCCTGCGTAATGAACCGCCGAGTGAGCGCGCGCACGATCGCGTCGGCGAGCAGGAAGCCGCGATCGAGCAGGAACGCGAAGCCGAGCAAAGCTTCCGCGTGGGCGCGGCCGAGTTGTTCGGCCTTGGCGAGGAAGAACGACCGCCAGAAACGGCGGGGCGGCAGACGGAGGAACCCTGTAAAGAACTCGACATAGGCCGGCGCCAACGTCAGGCAAACGCCCGCGGCCACGGCTTGCGCGGCCGCCCGAAGGCCGAAAAACCACGCGGCGGAAAGCGCGAGCGCGAACGCCGGCTCGACGAGGCTGCGGCGGAGGTTGTCGAATATTTTCCAGCGCGAGGCCGCGGGCAGCGGGTTCGGCGCCCAGCTCCAGTCGGCCAGCGGCACGCGCGGCAGCAGCCAGTACAGGATCTGCCAGTCTCCGCGGACCCAGCGGTGCTTCCGCTTGCAGTCGGCTTCGTAGGTGGCCGGATAATCGTCGATCAGCTCGACGTCGCTCGCCAGCGCCGCGCGCAGGTGCTCGCCCTCGAGCAGGTCGTGGCTCAGCAGGCTGTTCGGAGGAAAGCGTCCGTCGAGCACTTCGACGAACGCACGGACGTCGTAAAGGCCCTTGCCCGTGTAGCTGGCGCGGCCGAAGAAATCCTGGTAGGTGTCCGAGACGGCTTTGGTGTAGGGGTCGAGTCCGGTCTGGCCGCTCGAAAGCAGCGCGATCAATGAGCGTCCCGCGGACTCCATACTTACGCCGACGCGGGGCTGCAGCAGCGCATGGCCCTCGCGGACGATGCCGGTTTTCACGTCGAGCACCGGGCGGTTGAGCGGATGCGCGAGCGTGCCGACGAGCTTGCGCGCGCTCGAAGGCGGCAACTTTGTGTCGCTGTCGAGCGTCAGCACGTAGCGGATCGGCGGGAGCGCGCGCAGGTCGCCGGTTTTGAAATCGAAAGCGTCGCCGCGGCCGAGCAGGAAGGCGTTGAAGTCTTCGAGCTTGCCGCGCTTGCGCTCGCGCCCCATCCATACGCCTTCGCTCGCGTTGAACTGCGAATCGCGGTGGAACAGATAGAACGGTTCGCGGCCGATGCTCGAGGCGTGGCGCGCGTTCAGGCGGTGGATCCCTTCGGCGCAGGCTTCCAGCAGCGGCGTGGGTACGTTGGTGGGCGAGTCGGAGTCGGCGAAGTCGGTAAGCAGGGCGAAGTACAGATGGCGGTCGCGGTTGGCCAGGAAGTGAATCTCGATGCGCTCCAGCAGAGTCTCGACACCTTGCCGCGAAAGCAGCAACGTAGGCACGGCCACGAAAGTGGCGTGCTCTTCGGGGATGCCGTCGGTGAAGTCGAGACGCGGCAGACGGCGCGGCGGAAACATCAGGCCCGCGGCAATGTGAGTCATCCGCACGCCGAGTTGGCTCGCCGGCAGCAGCGCGAGCAGGAGCCACCACAGCGGCAGTCCGGGGCACGCAAGGTGAATCGCGCCGAGTGCCAGTGCGGTCAACAGCGCGACGGAAGCGGTGAACGAGGTGCAGGGGAAAGCCTTCGCGAGGCGGCGGAGCGTAAAAGCCGGTGAGAAGCGGCAGCCCGAGCGGCGGCGCAGGCGCGCCAGGCCGCGGTCGAGCAGATAGTAGCCGATGTGCGATTCGCGCGAGCCGAAGGGGTTTTCTCCCGCGAGCGCCACCGCCGTTCGCGCCACGTGCTCTTCCCCGTACGGGCTCGATCGGGCGATCTGTTCCACCCTCTGCCGGTACAGATCCCGGCTTTCGAATTCCATGCGCGCGTAGACGCCGGCGGGGTCGCGGCGCAGAACGCGGTCCACGATCGACACGCTCTCAACGATGCTGCGCCACGGCAGGCTTTCGCAGGCGCGCAGATCGTCGATGGCGCCGGCCACGACGGCTTCGGCGGAAGCTTCTTCGAGCGAGCCGCCTTCAAGCAGCGGGAAGATGCGCTCGAGCAGAACAACCTGAAGCATTTCCGGCGCGGCCCAAACTTCGGCCAGCGTGAGCGCGCCCGCGTGCGCGGGATCGAGGCAGGCGCATAGCGAAGCCTCATCCGGCGTTGTGCCGGACGGGGCGAAGGCCGCGGCCAGCAGCGTATACGGGCGAGGCTCGGACTCCGGCCGCGCCAGGCGCATCAGCTTGCGGCAGTAAGCCGGCGAAAGCGCCTCGCGGACTTCGTGCAGCCGCGCTTGCAGAAAAGAGAGATTGTCGAGCAGGCGCGTTACCGCCGCCGGCACGGGGCCAGTGGCCAGCCGCGCGATCCACTCCGACGCGGTACGGCGCAACAGCGCGTCGTAGCCGGCAAGCCGGACGGGCAGGGCTGCGCTCGTCGCCTTCCCTTTCATCGGTAACTCGACGCCTGCAGTGTGAACATGCTGGCGTAGCGGCCTCCGCCGGCCATCAGTTCATCGTGCGTGCCCTGCTCGGAGATGCGCCCGGACTCGAGCACAAGAATGCGGTCCGCCATGCGGACGGTCGAAAAGCGATGCGAGATCAGCAGCGCGATCTTGCCCTGCGTGAGATTGGCGAAGCGCTCGAACACTTCGTATTCGGCGAGCGCGTCGAGCGCGGCGGTGGGCTCATCGAGGATCAGCACCTGGGCGTCGCGCAGGTAGGCGCGGGCGAGCGCGATCTTCTGCCACTCGCCGCCGGAAAGATCTACGCCGCCTTCGAACCGCCGGCCGAGAAGCTGATCGAGTCCTCCCGGAAGCCGCGCCAGAATCGAGTCGGCCCGGCTGCGCACGGCGGCGTCAAGTAGCGCCGCGTCGTCGTTCATCGCGTCGATGCGGCCCATGGCGATGTTTTCCCGCGCGCTCATGTCGTAACGGACGAAGTCCTGGAAGATGACGCCGGTGATGCGATGCAGGCTTTCGGGGTCGTAGTCGCGGAGGTCGGCGCCGTCAAGCAGGATCTGGCCCTCGGTGGGGTCGTAGAGCCGCGTGATGAGCTTCACCAGCGTGGTTTTGCCCTGGCCGTTTTCGCCCACCAGCGCAATGCGCTCGGCGGGCTCGATCCTCAGATTCAGATGATCGAGCACGCGGCGCGACGAGCCGGGATAGGAGAACGACACGTCGCGGAATTCGAAGCCGCCGCGGATGGCGCGCGGCCCCGGTATCGCATCGGGCCGCGCGGCAAGCTTCGGCTTCATGGCGAAGAACTCGAGCAGGTCGCCGAGGAACAGGCTCTGGTCCGCAATGCCGGAAAATGTCGAGAACACCTGCTGGATCTGCGAACTGGTGCCCGCCAGCGCGCCGGCCAGAAACGTGAGCGTGCCGATGGTGATGGCGCCTTCGAGCGTGCGCAGCACCAGGTACGCGTAGCCGCCGTAGTAGCCGAGCGAGCCGATCAGCGCGAGCAACGCCCCGGCGCGAAGGCGGCGCGTCGCTAGGCGCCGGTTCCGAGTGATGACTTCGTCGTTGATGTCGCGAAAGCGCCGGAAAAAGTAATCGCCCAGGCCGAAGATCTTCAGCTCCTTGGCGCTTTCCTTCCGCGTGCCGAGATCGCGCAGATAATCGAGTTCCCGCCGCAGCGGAGTCAGGCTGTAGGCGAGCGAGTAGCCGAGAAACGCGAAGTGGCTTTCGCCGAGGAACGCCGGAATCACCGTGACGGCGAGCAGCACAAACAGCAGCGGCGAGAAGACGATGACGCTTGCGGCCAGCGACGTCAGTGTGATGACCTGCTGCGTAAGCTGGCCGAACGCGCTAAGCATGCTGAGCCGGTCGTTGGCCTGCAGCCGCGCGCGGTCCAGGCGGTCATAGAAAACCGGATCTTCAAACGAAGCCAGGTCGAGCGTCGCCGCGTGGCGCATCACGCGCAGCGTCACGGTGCGGGAAAAGCGGTCCGCAATGCGCCCGTCGCAGTAGTCGATGGTGCGCCCGGTGAGGCCCGCGACGGCGGCGATGAGAAACTCGATCGCGACGTAGAGCCAGATCCGCTGTGGCGCCGGGGCATGCGTCCTGACGGCCGCAACCAGAATGTCGATGATCAGTTTGCCGATCCACAGCGAGGCGAGCGGCGCAAGCGCGAGCGCGGCGCGCAGCAGCAGCGCGGAAAGCACCAGCGCCGGGCCGGACTGCCAGATCAGACCCAGCACGGGCGGTATATTTTTCATCGCCCGAAGACGATCTTTCCAGGCTTTTGATTCGGCTCGCATCGGGTTTCAGGCTACAACTTGTTGAAACGAAGGGAACAGCAGACCCTGCGTCCCTACCAAGCCGGATAGAAGGGCAATCCGGATGCCAGCGATCGGTGAACTATGCCAATTATCGCCCGATCTGGACGAACTTGGCGGCCTCGGCGCGCTCCGGCGCAGGAATCGTCTGCGGGTCCCGCCAGAAATCCATGTAGCCGACCTGGTGCACGCACGAGATGGTGCACAGCGGCGCGCAGCCTTTCTGGGTGAGATACTCGCGGCGGATATCGTCGATCGTGTACTCGGCCAGCGGCTTGGCGGGGAAGCCGCGCTGCTGCGAACAGTAATGGACGAGGCCGTCCTCGCAGATATAGAGGTAGCGCGCGCCCGCTCGGCAGCGCCATTCGGCGGGACGTCCGTGCGCGATCGCGTCCTGGAACTGGTTCAACTGCGAGAAATTCGTCTTCTCGAAACCCTTCATCTCGAGAAACACGGCGCGTTCGCGCTCGCCCAGTGGCCGCAACTGGCCGTCGTGATCGTGAATGATGCCGACCGTTGACGTGAAGCCAAGTTCGAGCGCCCGCCGGCCGACGGTCAGCGCGTCTTCGGGGTTGTGAATCCCACCGCCCAGAACCGAATTGATGTTGACGTGGAACAGCGTGTGTTCGGCCAGAACCTGCAGCTTCTTGTCGAGCACCTTCAGGCTCTTCTTCGACACGTCGTCCGGCATTACGTTGTCGATGCTGATCTGCAAGTGATCAAGTCCGGCGTCATTCAAGCGCTTCACACGGTCCGGCGTGAGCAGGTAGCCGTTCGTGATCATCCCGGCGATCATGCCGTGGCTCCGGACGTGCGCGATAAGCTCGTCGAGGTCGGGATGGAGCAGGGGCTCGCCGCCGCTAAACGTAACGATCGTGGTGCCGAGGGCGGCCAGGCGGTCCAGCCGCTCGTTCACTACCGGCACGGGGATCGGCTTCGACAAATCGTCGAACTCGTTGCAGTACGTGCAGGACAGGTTGCAGCGCCGGATCGGGATGATGTGGGCCATCACGGGGTGGTCCCGTGACAGCAGCCCCTTCGCGATCATGCGGAATTCGCGAACGCGCCGTGTCGCCGCGCGCCACTTGCGCTCGATGAGGAAGCCCTTTGTCATCAGCGGAGGATCTTTTATTGAACCACATTATTGAAGCACAAGGTCCGGCCCGGCCGCGACGGTTTCCCAGCCTGCGGCAGCGTACCGGCCTTGAGCGGAGGTAATTACCGGTTGGGCGGAGTGTCGGGAGGCGTACTCTGCGGAGCGTTCGGCGCCTGCGGATTCGGCGCTTCGCCGCCGAACTTGATCTCCGTGTTGCTCTTGAACTGCTTGTAGTCCTGGTACTTGATGATCATCTTGATCCGCTGCGGCCCGGCCTGGAACTGCAGCGTATCGTTGGCGTATGTGTAGGTCGGAAACCAGTACTTTCCATCGATCTGCTCGCGGTAGGTCTCAAACTTCGGGAACTGGTTGTCCTCGCCGCGCTTCAACTGGCCCACGCCCTTGCCGTAAGTCTTGACGATCTGCAGGTCCTGGTCGTCCACCCAGATCTCGCCCTCAAAGTAGCGCTTGCCCTTCTCGAGTTTCTTCGGCCGGACGGTGAATTCATAGGTCGAGATTTCGTCCAACTGCTGGCGTCCGAGATAGTGGATGTTGTAGTCGTTGATCGAGTCCGTCGTCAGTACGAAAGGCTGCACATCGCGCAAGTCCTGTATGTCTTCGGGCGTCAGAACGATGTTCTGCAGTGAGTTGACCGGCGCGTACACCACGTGCTCGGAGCGCTTGCCGTCCGGCCCGAAGATGATGTCGGAGACCTCTTCCCACTTGCCGCCGGGGTCGCCCTGCGGGTCAAGCTCCTGCACCTTCACGCTCTGGCGATAGGTGTAGTTTTCCCGCGCCTTGGCGAACTCGGTTTCCTTTTCGGCGAATTTCTGGATGATCCCGTCGATCTGGCTGGGGCTTGGGTCGGCGGTGGCGCCGGACACCAGCGGCGCGGCGATGAGTAGCAGAATGGCAAGGGGACGCATAAGACGGGTCCTTTTTATTGGATGGATAGCCGGGCGGCGAGGTTTCGCCACTCGCGGCCTCAAGTTTTCCCGATAAGCTGCCGCGCAATGGTCAGCAACTGCATGTTCGACGTTCCTTCGTAGATCCGGCCGATTTTCGAGTCGCGATACAGCTTCTCAACCGGATAGTCCTTCGTAAACCCAACGCCGCCAAGGACTTCCACCGCGAGCGACGCGGTTTCCTCGGCGATCTGCGAGGCAAAATACTTGGCCATCGCGGCCTCGGTGACGAAGACGTGGCCCGAGTCGCGAAGCCGGGCCGCGTTGTAAACCAGAAGCCGCGCGGCCTCGATGTTCGTCGCCATCTTCGCCAGTTCGAACTGCACCGCCTGAAACTCGGCAATCGCCCGGCCGAACTGATTCCGCTGCCGGGCGTAGTCCACCGCGTGGTTCAGCGCTCCCTGCGCCAGGCCCGTCATCTGCGCGCCGATGGCGATCCGGCCTTCGTTCAGCGTCTCGATGGCGATCTTGTAGCCCTGCCCGATTTCGCCCACGACATTCGAAGCCGGCACGCGGCAGCCGTCCAGAATCAGTTCGCAGGTGGAGGAGGCGCGGATGCCGAGCTTATCTTCTTTTTTCCCCACCTGGAACCCGGGCGTGTCGCGCTCGACCAGGAAACAGGTGATGCCGCGGTGGCCCTGCTCCGGGTTGGCGTTGGCGAACAGGAAAAACAGCCCCGCTTCGGCCGCATTGGTGATCCACAACTTGCGCCCGGTGATCCGGTAGCCGCCGTCCTCGGGCACGGCGCGCGTGGTGAGCGCGAAGGCGTCCGAACCCGCGCCGGCCTCCGACAGCGCAAACGACGCCGTGGTCTGGGAGGCAAGCCCGGGAAGCAAGCGGCGCCGTTGTTCGGCGTTGCCCCAGCGCAGCAGGATGTTGTTGGCGATCGTGTTCTGCACGTCGACGATAACCGCGGCTGCCGGGTCGACCTCGGCGAGGGCTTCCACCGCGAGCACCGCGGTAAAGAAGGACCCGCCCTGCCCGCCAAACTCCTCGGGAATCTCGATGCCCATCAGGCCAAGCTGGAACATCTCGGCCAGCAGGTCCTTACGGAACACCCCCGCCTCGTCCATCGCCCGCACATGCGGCCCAATGCGCTCCTTGGCGAACCGCCGCACGGTTTCCTGGAAGAACCGCTCTTCCTCATTCAGCAGGCTGAGCGCGCGCGCGGACGGCGGTTCAACCGGGAGAGACGCGCTGGGGGACATGGGAACTCAACTCGATTGTAGGACGATTACGGCGGGCCGGGGCGGCAGCCGCGCCCGCGCAGGCCCTCCGCACCCGGATTGCTAGAATACGGTTTCATGTCCGCAGCCGCAGCCGCTTTGAAGAAAACGCCGCTGCACGAGGTGCACAAGGCGTCCGGCGCGAAGATGGTCGATTTCGGCGGCTGGGACATGCCGGTGCAGCATTCCGGCATCCTCGATGAGCATCAACCCGTGCGACGGGCTGTCGACCTCCGAGGTCTGCCTGGTGCGGGCGCACTCGCCGTCGAGGGAATTTACCGGAGCAAGGTCACGGGCGCGAGGCCATCGGCCCATTGCCACGCCATGCGTCTCCGCGGGCGGCTCAACATGGTCGAAATACACACCACGACGTCTGGACTTTTCACACCGCGTGCCCCTAAATAACCGGAGACGTTCGCGCAGCCATGACCGCCGGCGCGCATGCCCACGACAACGGTGACTGGAATTGCCAGCCAGGAGACCGCGATTTTCCCGGCTACCGAACCCCGTTAACGCGATATTCTCTTGACTTTCTCCTCAGGGGCGGGTTATTTATACCTATCCGCGCCCGCGAGCCTGTGATCGAAGGGAGCCGCGAGTTCGAGCCGCATCAAGGCTTCCAGGGAGACAACCATGCCAGGAAAGACGGGTACGATAATTCTGATCGCCAGCCTTCAACCACTGCTATTAGCGCAGCTATCCGTTGTCGGCGCGGGTTACAGGGTTCCCGCGCCCCTACCCGCCGCCCCCGGCGAGGTGGTCACTCTGTCGGTAACCGGGCTGAAAACGCGGATCGCTTCGCCGCTGACGGCTTCCACCATTCCTCTCCCGGCAACGCTCGGCGGTATCTCGGTGAGCCTGCAGCAGGGAACGGCGTCGTACGCCTCCCCGATCTTTCGTATTCAGCAGACCGGTATTTGCGCCGACGCGACGAACAGTTCCCCGGACTGCTTCATCACTTCCATAACTGTGCAGGTCCCATTTGAAATCGTGGCGCAAGGCTTCCCGGTTGTACCCGTCGGTGTGACCGTCTCTGAGAGCGGCGGATCGACTGTTAGTCAGCCGTTCCTGCTGGTACCTCAGATCGATACCATCCACGTCGTGACATCCTGCGATACCATCCTCGGCGCCGCGCCAGTGCCCGGCCAGATCTGCGCGCCGATCGTAGTCCATGCGGACGGCTCGTCGGTGACAGCGAGCTCGCCGGCGTCGGAGGGCGAAACCGTGGCCATCTACGCCGTCGGCCTCGGAATTACCCAGCCTTCCGTTGCTACCGGGAAGGCTGGCCCCTTGCCGGCGGCCATGCCGAACAATTCCGACCTCAGGATCGGGTTCAATTACTCCCCGGATGCTCTGCCCACCATCCCGAACCCAGAGCAGGCGCCTTCCTCGCCGCCGCAGGGGCCCGGACCTCAACCCTTCGCTTGGCTCGCGCCCGGTTTCGTCGCACTTTATCAGTTGAACGTCACAATACCCGCGCCGCCGCCCGGGCTTCTGCCCTGCCTTAACGGGATCTATTCCAATCTGACAATCAACATTGAAGGGGCACAGTCGCTGGACGGGGCGCAGATCTGCGTCAGACCCCCGCAATAGCTGGCGAAGTTCCCCGTGCCCGCACCGCACCGCGGCGCAGGCCCTCCGTACCCGGATTGCTAGAATACGGTTTCAATGTCCGAAGCCGCCGCCGCTTTGAAAAAAACGCCGCTCTACGAAGTACACAAGGCATCCGGCGCGAAGATGGTCGATTTCGGCGGGTGGGACATGCCGGTGCAGTACTCCGGCATCCTCGACGAGCACCACGCCGTGCGCCGCGCCGCCGGCCTCTTCGACGTCAGCCACATGGGCGAGATCGTCATCCGCGGCCCGGAGGCGCTGCGCCTGGTCAACCAGGTCACCACCAACGACGCATCGAAACTCGTCCCCGGCCAGGCGCACTACTCGGCGCTGCTTTACGAACACGGCGGCTTCGTCGACGACATCCTCGTCCACAAAGTCAGCGACACCGAGTACTTCCTCTGCGTGAACGCCTCCAACCAGGACAAGGACTTCGCCCACATCGCCGCGCAGAACCGCTTCGATACGTACTGCGAAAACGCCGGTCCCCGCTACGCCCAGCTTGCCATCCAGGGCCCGCGCTCGATCGACGTTCTGCAGAAGCTCACCGAAACCCCGCTCGCACCCATCCGCTACTACCACTTCACCGACGGCGAGGTCTCCGGCACGCCCGCGCGCATCGCCCGCACCGGCTACACCGGTGAAGACGGCTTCGAAATCTACGTCGCCCCCTCGGAGGCTGTGCGCCTCTGGGGCGAGATTCTGGCAGCCGGCGCGGACGTTGGCATCAAGCCCTGCGGCCTGGGCGCCCGCAACACACTGCGCCTGGAAGCCGGCATGGCGCTCTACGGCCACGAGATCGACGCGACCATCACCGCCTGGGAAGCCAATCTCGGCTGGATCGTGAAACTCGGCAAGGGCGATTTCACCGGCCGCGCGGCGCTTGAAAAACAGCGCAAAGCCGGCATCAAGCGCAAGCTGGCGGCGTTCGAAATGACCGGCCGCGGCATCGCCCGCGACGGTTACGAAATCGAAATCGGCGGCGTGCCCGCGGGCTGGGTCACCAGCGGCGGACCGTCGCCCACGCTGAACAAGAACATCGGAATGTGCTATCTTCCCGCGGAGGCCTGCCGCGAGGGCGCGACGATCGAAATCAAGATCCGCAATCAAAGCGTGCCCGCCGTGCTCGTGGCCTCGCCGTTTTATCGTCGGAAAAAATAGACCAGGGGGGCGAAAGAGGGTTCATGTACCCAGCGAATTTTCGTTACACGAAGGAACACGAGTGGGTTCGCGCCGATCCGGACGGCACCGGAACCGTCGGCATCACTTTTCACGCGCAGAAGGAACTCGGCGACATCGTTTACGTGGACCTTCCCAAGCCCGGCCTCACCGTCGAAGCGGGCAAGACGATGGGGTCGGTG
>JAJYCN010000044.1 GCA_021778335.1 Acidobacteriota bacterium
GATGCGGTCGTATCAACATTCAAAGACGATGAGCGTGGCGCTCAGCCGGCTGGTGCGCGCCAACACGGAGATCCGGGCGATTATTCCGGAGCTGTCCATCGTCGCGCCGGGCACCGGGGGATTGCCGGTGGCTTACGGGGTGTGTGAAGCGCTGCGCGCGCACCAGGTGTATTGGGCGGAGCGGAGCGAGGACAGCGAGCCGTTGCACTTCCGGCAGTACTTCGAGATGGTTCCGGGGGAGAAGGTGCTGCTGGTGGACGATATACTGCGCTCGGGGAAGCAACTTGCGGAGTTGAAGAAGCTGATCGAGGCCAAGGGCGGGCAGGTGGTGGGGCTGGCGGTGATTGTATTCCAGCCAACGCCGAAGACGATCAAGTTCGACCCGCTTCCGTTTTATTACCTGGCGAAGCTGGACGCGACGTATTACATGGACGCGGCATCTTGCGACCTATGCAAGCGCGGCGCGCCGGTGGAGAAGGTTTGGATCTAGGCGGCGGGGTTGGGCAGGTTAATCCGGGAGCGGTGGTCCCGGCGGCATGTTAGTCTGAAAGGAGCATGGCCGGTGCGCTTTCAGGCGTCAAGCGCTTCATTTTCTGGGACTATCAGCGGGGCGGGTGGCAGTACGACGTGATGGTCGGCGTGATCCTTGCCTTCATTTTTTTCGTGCCGCGGGAGTGGTTTCGCGATCAGCCGCGGGCGAGCAGCGTGGTGATGCTGCCGGCCACGCAGGGCCAGAACGCGTTCTGGATTGAGCCGGGGCTGCTGGAAGGCTTGCCGCCGGCGGAGATGCTGAATCGCGCTTCGGCGGTGCTGGGCGAGCGCACACACAAGAAGCAGACCGTGGTACGGATCGAACCGATCCTGGACTCCGAGAAAGAGACGATAGGGTATCTGGCGTACGCGCGGCCTTAGGCCGTCGCCGGGCGCCACTCCGTTTAAGATATGCTGTCCGCCACGCTGATGCTGATTCTGCGGTCCGGGCTCGCGTTCGCGCATCCGACGGTCCCAGGAGCGCAAGCCGCGATTCTCGACCGGATGGACCGGGCGGCGGCGCAGTTTCACGGCATGGCGGCGCAGATCAAGCACACCTCGCACACGGAAGTGATAAATGAAAACAGCGTGGCGACGGGGCGGGTGAAGATGCGGAAGGTTCGCGCGGGATCGGTGGAAGGGCTGATCGATTTCGCGACGCCGGACGCCAAGACGTATCTGTTTGTGAAGCGGACGGCGAAGATTTACACGCCGGCGAGCCGGACGGTCGAGGTGATCGACCTGGGCAAGCACGGCGAGCAGTTGGATCAGTTCCTGATGATCGGTTTCGGCACGAGCCGCGCGGACCTGGAGCGCAGCTACGGGGTGAAGCTGGAAGGCCAGGAAAAATTAGATGGGCGCGACACGGAACACCTGGTGCTGACGCCGCGGTCGAAAGAGGCGGCGCAGTATGTCCTGACGGTGGATTTGTGGGTTGCCTCCGATAGCGGATATCCCTTGCGCGAGAAGGTGCTGCAGCCTTCGCGCGATTGGGTGCAAGTGGACTACTCCAACGTGGTCGTCAATCCGCCGCTCAAAGACGCGGACTTCACATTGAAGCTTCCCAAGGACGTTCAAACAATTTACCCTCAGAAATAAGATTCATGCAAGAGCTTCGCCTACGTACGCCGCGCCCGGCTTCCGACCGCCTCCGGTTCCTCGATTGGAGCCGCGGCCTTGCGGTAGTGATCATGCTGCAAGGGCACGTGTTCCACTCCTTCAGCCGGAACGACCTTCGCGAGAAGGGGCCGTATTTGCTTTCCCAGCTATTCGGCGGCCAGGGGCCGGCGATCTTCCTGTTTCTAACGGGCATCACGCTGGCGTTTTTGATCGACAGGCGGGAGCGGCAGGGGTTGGGCCGCGCGGCGCGGTGGCGGGCGGCGGTGGAGAGGTCGGCTTATTTGTGGGTGCTGGCGTTTCTGTTCCGCGCGCAGTTGTGGCTGTTCGCGTATCCGGGCAGCAGTTGGCGCGACCTGTTCAAGGTGGACATTCTGAACTGCATGGGGTTTGCGATCGCGCTGTTTTCGCTGACCGCGCTGCTGACGACGGCGCAGCGGGTACGGGTGGGGGCGATTCTGGGCACGGCGATCGCGGCGGTGGCGCCGCTGGTTTCGTTGGTGGACTGGAGTTTCCTGCCGGCGGGAATTTCGGACTACTTTGTGCCGAACTACGCGGCGTTTGCGTTCTTCCCGTGGGCGGCGTTCATCGCGTTCGGCATTTCGGCGGGCAGCCTATTGCGGATGACCCCGGCTCAGGACATGGGGCGGCTGATGCAGTGGGCGGCGCTGATGGGGCTGGTGCTGGTGGTGGCGGGCGAATATTTCTCGAACCTGCCGTATGATTTCTATCCGAAGCCGGAGTTCTGGCTGAACGGGCCGGGGCTGGTGACGATCAAGCTGGGCGTGATTCTGCTGGTGGCGCCGTTCGCGTGGCTGTGGTGCGAGATAGGGAACCCTCGCTGGAGCTTCGTGAGCCAGCTTGGGACGACTTCGCTGATCGTGTACTGGGTGCATATTGAGATCGTGTATGGGCGGTGGCTGGGGCTCTGGCACCAGACGTTCTCGGCGTGGCAGTGCGGGGCCGCTTCGGTGGCCGTTATTGCGCTGATGGTGGCTGTATCGGTGGCACGGACGAAGTTTCCGAAGCTGGTGCGGCGGCGGGTGGCGGCGCGGATGCCGCAGATGGCCGAGCGCGAGTTGGTCTTCGCCCAGCCGACGCTGGGCGACTGACACAGCGTTACTGACAATTCCTGACGAGTGGCCCGGTTCCGGCGGGTGAAAAGCGCGGTATGCTCTGAAAATATGCGCTATGTACTGTTTTTCGCCGCGGCCTCCCTGGCCTTCGCCCAATCCACGCCCGATCTGAACGGCGTCTGGAAAGTCAACAAAGAAAAAAGCAAGATGAGCGGCATGATGGCCCAAGCCGATTCCTATGCCTCCGTCCAGCAGTCCGGATCGAAGATCGAAGTGAAGACGATCACGATGGGCGAGCATTTCGAGCAGCGCGGCGACTGGAAGTACGACACGTCCGGCGCGGAGACGACGAACGAGTTCCGCGGGACGAAGTTGGCGACGAAGTCGGCGTGGGAGGGCGGCGCGCTGGTGATCGACATGACGGGCACCGACGACGGGCGTGAAGTCAAGATTCACGAGACGTGGACGCCGTCGGCGGACGGCAACAGCCTCACGCGGGTCGAGAATAACGGGCGCGGCGAGACGACCATGGTGTTCGACAAGAGCCCGGAATCGGCGAGCGTGTTCACGGCGGCGCCGCGGATGGCGAAGGACGTTTACCAGAACATAAAGGACCTGAACGTGCCGGCTTACCGGGTGGGCGAGGTGATGGAGAACTTCAGCAATGCGCTGGGCGTGCGCTGCGGTTTCTGCCATGTACAGGGCAACTTTGCCAGCGACGAAAAGCACGAGAAGCAGTTCGCGCGGACGATGCTGGTGATGACGAACGGAATCAACCACGACGTGTTCCACGATCACTTCCGCGTGTCGTGCTACACCTGCCACCGCGGGCAGAAGGAACCGCCGATGCATCCGGAAGCCGCCAGCAACGCCGGGCACTAAAGGCCGGCGCAAGGGATGCCGAACCGTCTCGCGAACGAGCCGAGTCCGTACCTTCGCCAGCACGCGAACAACCCGGTCGACTGGTACCCGTGGGGGGAAGAGGCCTTTGCCCGCGCGCGGGAGATGGACCGGCCGATCTTTCTTTCGGTCGGCTACTCGACGTGCCACTGGTGTCATGTGATGGAGCGGGAGTCGTTTGAGAACGGCTCCGTGGCCGAGGCGCTGAACGCGCATTTCGTGCCGATCAAAGTGGACCGGGAAGAGCGGCCGGACGTGGACCGGGTGTACATGACGTATGTGCAGGCGACGACGGGTTCGGGTGGCTGGCCGATGTCGGTGTTTCTGACTCCGGCGCTCGAGCCGTTTTTCGGAGGCACGTATTTTCCGCCGGACAACCGCTATGGGCGGCCGGGGTTTCTGGCGCTGTTGCGGTATCTGGCCGAGGCGTGGCAGAAGGACCGGCCGCGGATTGTCGAGGCGGGGACGAACTCGATCCAGCAGTTACGGGCGTTCATCGAGACGGAGGGAGCGCGGGCGGGCGCGGGGGAAGAATTAATCGAGAAGGTGTACCAGCCGCTGCGGCGGAGTTTCGATACGGTGTACGGAGGATTCGGGGGCGCGCCGAAGTTTCCGCGTCCGGCGGCGCTCGAGTTTCTGCTGGCCTGGTACGACCGGACGAAGGACGAGGAAGCGCTGGAAATGGTGGGGAAGACGCTGGGGGCGATGGCCGGCGGAGGGATGAACGACCAGCTTGGCGGAGGATTTCATCGCTACTCAGTGGACGAGCGTTGGTTCGTGCCGCACTTCGAGAAGATGCTTTACGACCAGGCGCAGCTTGCCGCGGTGTATTTGAAGACTTATCAGATTACCGGCGATGCAGGGCAGGCGGCGGAGGCGCGGCGGATTTTCGATTATGTTCTGCGGGACATGACGGATTCCGGCGGAGGATTTTACTCGGCCGAAGATGCCGACAGCGCGGAATCGGCGGCGGAGCCGGAGAAGAAAAGCGAGGGTGCGTTCTATTTGTGGACGCAGGCGGAAGTGGAGAGGCTGATCGGGCAGCCGGCGGCGGGGATGTTTTCGATGCGGTACGGACTGCAGGCGGACGGCAACGTTCGCGAGGACCCGCACGGCGAGTTTCAGGGGAAGAACATTGTTGCGGTGCGGCAGGCGATGGATGCGGTGGCGCGGGTTTACGGCGTGAGCGAAGCCGAGGCGGCGGAGAAGATCGAAGGGGCGCGGGCGAAACTGCTCGAGGCGCGGGGTGCGCGTCCGCGGCCGCATCTGGACGATAAGATTCTCACGTCGTGGAATGCGCTGATGATTTCGGCGTTCGCGCTGGGGGCGCGGGTGTTGGGAGAGCCGGCGTACGGGGAAGCGGCGAAGCGGGCGGCGCGGTTCGTGATGGAGAAGTTGTACGACGCTTCGAGTGGCGTGCTGCTGCGGCGGTATCGGGGAGGCGATGCGGCGATTCCGGCGTTTCTGGACGATTACGCGAGTTTCGTGGTGGCGTTGCTGGACCTGTATGAGATGGATTTCGACGTCGAGTGGATCGAGCGGGCGCGGGTGCTGGCGCGGCGGATGGTGGAGCTGTTCGAGGACCGCGAGCGCGGAGGATTTTTCAGCACGGCGGCCGGCGATGCGAACCTGCTGCTGCGGATCAAAGAGGATTACGACGGGGCGGAGCCTTCGGGGAATTCGTCGGCGATTGCGGCGCTTCAGAGGCTGGCTTTGTTAACCGGAGAGCGGGAGTTCGAGAGCGCGGCGCGGCGGGGGCTGGAGGCGATGAGGGGGAGGCTGGCGGCGCAGCCCACGGCGATGCCTCTGCTGGCGGTGGCGCTCGATTTCGACCTGCGGCCGCCGCGGCAGATTGTGCTGGCGGGCGATGCGGAGGCGCCGGCGATGCGGGTGTTTGACCGGGCGCGGAACCGGCATGCGCTGCGGGCAACGGCGGTGATCCGGATGGGAACGGCCGAGGAACGGGCGTATTGGGAGAAGCTGCGGCCGGCGCTGGCGGCGATGACGCCGGTGGAAGGGAAGCCGGCCGCTTATGTGTGCCGGAACCTGGTTTGTGAGCTTCCGGTGAGCGAGCCGGAAAAATTCGAGGCCTTGCTACAATAGCGGCGTGCGCACGGCGGCGCGCCGCGGCGCCGGATTAAATCCCCCAGGAGAAAATGCGAATGGAACGACCGGGAGCGACGACGCTCAAAGGCAACCCACTGACTTTGATCGGACCGGAACTGAAAGCCGGCGACAAAGCGCCGGAATTCGAGGCGGTGGATAACAAGCTGCAGCCGGTGAGTCTCGGCTCGACCGGAGGATCGGTACGCATTTTCAGCGTGGTGCCGTCGCTGGATACGCCGGTTTGCGACATGCAGACCAAGCGGTTCAACGACGAAGTGGCGAAGCTGCCGGGCGTGGATGTGTACACCGTCAGCATGGATCTGCCGTTTGCGCAGTCGCGTTGGTGCTCGGCGTTCGGCGTGGACCGGATCAAGATGGTATCCGATCACCGGAATGGTTCGTTCGGAGAGCATTACGGAACGCTGATCAAGGAACTGCGGATTGAGAGCCGGGCGATTTTCGTGGTGGATCCTTCGAACAAGCTGGCGTACGTGGAGTATGTGAAGGAAGTCGGGGATCATCCGAACTACGAGGCGGCGCTGGAGGCGGCGCGGGGGGCGAAGTAAGTTAGAGGAGCAAGGAGCGAGAAGCCGGGAGCCAGAAGCCCGGAGCCGGGAGTTAGAGCAGCGGGGCGCTGGCCGGGTTCTGGTGGCGGTTGCGGAGCCAGGCGGCGAGTTGCGCCTGGATTCCCGACAAGGCGACGAGCTGGACGGTGTAGGTGCCGTAGTGGCCTGTCAGTTCGAGAGTGTCGCCGAGGTTGGAGAGGTGGCGCCGCATCACAGGGAGGCCGTCGACCCGGAGGGTGAGCAGAGCCTGCGAGGAGCCGGGGAGCACGTCGTCGACCAACATGAGGCATCCGCCGTCGCTGGTGGTGGCCGAGTGGCCTTTGGTAATCCAGCGAGGTTCGAGCACGATGGGGTCGCGGGTGGAGTGGAGGGCGGGGCCCGGCGATTGGAGCGAAGCCTGGGCCTTTTCGAGGTGCTCGACGCGGCGGCGGAGGAGTTCGTAGTCCTCCTGGCGGCGGAGGAGGCGGAACGACTCGTAGACAACCCAGGCGCCGAGGAGCACGGCGGCGAAGATCCCGAACAGAATCAGGCCGAGGTACTGGCGGAAGAGATGCAGAAGGTAGCCGCTGTCCATCATTGCCGAGCGATGAGGAGATGATAGCTTAGTCGGGCGGTTATCCGGCGTGAGCGGTGCGAGCGAGGGTTTCCTCGATCTGCCGGGCATGGCGGAGACTGTGGGCCGCGAGGAAGAGCAGGGTCTGGTAGAAGTCGATTTCGCCGAAGAAGGTGTGTTTCCAGCGGTAGGCGCGCAAGGGGAGCGGCGTGGATTCCGCGAATGCGAGGGTACGGGCGCGGACGGCGCGGAAGCGGGCGATGGCCTGCGGCGGGGTCCGTGCGCCCGTGGGACGGGCGCGCGGAGGCGAGGTTCTCTTTTCCTCCCGATTCACGGCGGACTTACGGATGATCTCATCGCGGGAGGCGAGGTCCGGGACGTCGTGGGGCGCAGCGTGTGCGGCCGCGTAGGACTCGACGAATTCAATGATCATCTCTTCGACGAGGACGATGTGTTCGGCGCATTCGGCGGGCGACCAGGCGCCGGGCGAGGGACGGAGATTCCAGCCTTGTTCTCCGGCGTGGGCGAGGAGGGCGAGCAGGCTGTCCCGCGAATCTGTCATCTCGGCCAGGGAGCGGCTGCGTTCATCGGCTGTCATGGGCTAAGTCTTGAGATGGTTCGGTGAGGAACGGGGATTCGTGAATGAGGACGCGGGTGCGGCGCGGGCGGGGGAAGCGGACGTCGAGGGTGCCTCCGGAGTCAGTGAGGGCTTCGCGCATTTCTTCGCCGTCGGGTTCGATGAGGTAATCGGTGGAAGGGCGGAGGCCGATGACAAAGACGTTGGCGTAGTTGGTGGCGGCGTGAATGGGGAGTGGGGCGCGGACGATGGTGGCCGAGCCGAGGTCGTAGACGGCGGGAGGCGCGGCGGGGCCGGTTTCGATGGCAGTGACGGCGCCGTTGGTGAACCACTGCGCGCGTCCGTGGAGGAGACCGAACCAGGGAGAATCGTCTTCCCAGGAGCCGCGGACGAAGAGGGTTCCGGCTTTCGGGTCGTGGAAGACGAGCGGAAGGTGCATGTAGCTCAGGCCAGGTTGGTAAGGGTTGGCCCAGAGAAATTCGTAAGGCGCGCCGAAGGGGCCGCGGAGCATGTAGCGGTCCATGATGAGCCAGCCCTGGAGGTACTGGCTCGAGGTGGCGTTGTTGTCGAAGGCGACGAGCGAGAGGCCGGCGGCGCGGGAGAGCGCGGCGCCGTCGAGGTTGGGTTCGTGGCCGCCGGGATACATCGGGATGCGATATTCGTTTTCGGCGGCGGGGTAGGGAGCGGGGTAGTGGCTGGCGATGTGGAAGGCGGCGAGGTTGTCGAACCAGGAGGGACGGTCCAGGCGGAGGTCGATGGTGAGGTTGTCGCGAACGGCGTGGAGGATTTCTAGCAGAGGGTAGAGGGTGCCGCCGAGAGGTGTTTCGGCGCCGGTACCGAGGGCGGGTGCGTAATGGCCGCGCCACCATTGAGTGACGGCGTCGCGAAGGACTTTCGCGGCGAGGCCGGAATCTTCCGTGCCGATGGCGACGGCGGCGAGGATGCGGTCGCGCCAGGCTGGGAGATCGGAGGACGAAGGAGGAGTTGCCAGGGCGTTGCGGAGGCGGGTTTCGAATTGGGTGCGTTGGGCTGGAGTGAGCGCGTCCTGGCACCAGTCGAAGACGAGGGCGAGAGAGCGGAGGTCCGTGTTGGGAGCGGACGCGGCGGCGATGGCTTTTTGGGCGGCGGCGTGGTCCTGGGTGACTTCGTAGTCGAGAGCCCAAGCGAAGGCGGCTTGCGGCATGGCGGCGCCGCCGGACATGAGGCGGTTCAGTTGCTCCCAGCGCATGGACTGGCGCTGGCGCTCGCGGCGGAGAAGGCGGAGTCTTTGCTGGGTGAGGAAGAGGCGCGGGTGGTCGGAGTAGACGTGGAAGCTTTCCTCATCGGCGGCGAAGGCGGGCGAGCAGAGAAAGCAGAAAAAACCGAGGGCGGCGAAGCGTCGCAAACCGTTTTCTATTGTCCCATAGCGGATTTGCCGGGGAGATCCGGGGCGAAGAATGTAAGGTGCGCGACGAGGGGGAACCGGGTTGTGTCAGGTGGACACACGGGCCGGACACGCTGACCCGTACGGCGAGCGGAGCGAGGCGCTAAGGTGCTGAAAATTCTTGCGCCGGGGACTTCATTTTTCGGCGGTGGAATTGCTACCCTCTATGGTGAATTGATGGAGTTACTGTTTCACCTGCCCTCTGATTGCAACGGGCGAAGCGGAGGCGAGTGGCCATCAGGAACGGCGTGCTTGCGGGAGCCGGTGTTTCAAGGATTTTACGAAGACCGCTCTTCTTTCGTTAGCTGGTTGCAACAGAGGGTCTTTTTTTGAAGGTGCCCTACTCCAGTCGATTCGCGGCGTGCGGGAGGCGCGCTGAAAGGAAATTATTGGTGCTCGCCCCGGATCCAGGGAAACGGTAAAGCGCTGGGGCTTCCAGCGGAGGAATTCAGGACGCGGGCCTCGCTGGGAGTGAACCTTTAGCGGGTGTTGTTGTCCATCGCCGCCGCGGCCGGATCCAAGCCCATCATGGGCAGACCGCATCGGACCCGGACCAGCTAAGTCCCTTCGACCCGGGTTCCGATGCGGGCCTTTTCCGGATGCGTCGTGCGCGCCCGGATATACGCCACATCATAGCAGCTATCCGGCTTAAGCTATAGGCAGCCGGCCACCCCGGAGGGGTGTGACCGGCGGCTGAGCGCCGATTGCTTTCGTGAAAATCTTCCTTTACTACATCGGGAAGCCGAAGAGCCGGGAGGCGAATGCTCTGGCCGGGGAGTACGTGAGCCGGATTTCGCATTCCGCGCGGTGCGAGATGCGGGAGGTGGACCCGCGGCGGTTTGTTCCGGCGGCGAAGCATCCAAGCGCTGTGCGGGTTTATCTGGATCCGGCGGGGGCGCGGATGGATTCGGCGGCGTTTGCGGCGTGGTTGGGGAAGCATCGCGACGAGGGGCGGGACGTCGTGTTCGCCGTGGGGGGCGCCGATGGGCTGCCGGAAGAGTGGCGGGACGGCGCGGGTTCGCGGATCTCCCTTTCGCCGATGACGTTTCCGCATGAGCTGGCGCGGGCGATGCTGGCCGAGCAGATCTATCGCGCGTTCACGATATTGCAGGGGCATCCGTATCCCCGCTAGGGGGAAGCGGGAAACCGCTGCGATACACTAGTTTAGTGGCTTGGTTTAACCGGCAGAAGCCGGGTGTGGAAGCTCCTCCGGACGAAGGTGGGCGCAAGGTCCGCACCGAGGGGTTGTGGGAAAAATGCGCGCACTGCGACCAGATCATCTGGCGCAAGACGCTGGAAGAGTCGATGCAGGTTTGCCCGAAGTGCGAGTACCACTTCCGCATCGACGCGCGGACGCGGCTGGCGTTGCTATTCGATGACGGCGAGTACGAGGTGCATGACGAGAAGCTCGGCTCGACGGATCCGCTGAAGTTTGTGGATTCGAAACCCTACTCGGAGCGGCTGGCTGCGATGCGGCGGGCGACGGCGCTGGGGGATGCCTTGATTTCGGCATCGGGCACGATGAACGGGCGGCGGGTGAACATCTGCGCGCTGGAGTTGAAGTTCATCGGCGGGAGCATGGGCGCCGTGATGGGCGAGCAGATCACGCGGGCGATTGAACGAAGCGCGCGGGAGCGGGTTCCGCTGGTGATTGTATCGGCGTCGGGTGGAGCGCGGATGCAAGAGGGAGCGGTGAGCCTGATGCAGCTTGCGAAGATTTCGGCGGCGCTGATGAAGCTGGACGAAGCGAAGGTGCCCTATATCAGCGTGATGACGGACCCGACGACGGGCGGGGTGACGGCGAGTTTCGCGATGCTGGGAGATCTGAACATCGCCGAGCCGGGAGCGCTGATCGGCTTCGCCGGGCCGCGCGTGATCGAGCAGACGATCCGGCAGAAGCTGCCGGAGGGTTTTCAGACCAGCGAGTTTCTTGTTGAACACGGGTTCCTCGACGCCGTGGTCAAGCGATCCGATCTTAAGGAGTTTTTATGCAAGGCGTTCGATCTGCTGATGATTTGAGTTTCGTTGAAAGCTACCAGGAGTCGCTGCGCGAGACGCTGGCTACGGTAGACATGAGCCGCGTGGCGGAGGCGATCCGGTGGTTTGAAGAGACGCGGGACGCCGGGGGTTCCATCTTCGTGTGCGGGAACGGTGGGAGCGCGTCGTCGGCTTCGCATTTCGTCTGCGACATGGTGAAGGGTGCGAGTTACTCGAAGCGGTCGCGGTTCCGGATTCAGGCGCTTACGGATTCGCTGCCGACGATCACCGCGTATTCGAACGACGTCGGCTACTCGAGCGTGTTCGTCGAGCAGCTACGTAACTTCGCGCGGAAAGGCGACTTGGTGATGTGCCTGAGCGGATCGGGCAAGTCGCCGAACGTGGTGGAGACGGCGCGGTATGCGCGGTCGATCGGCTGCCGGACGATCGGGCTGACCGGCTTCGACGGAGGCGAACTGGCGCGGCAGGTGGATTTGAATATTCACGCCGATTCCCCGCACATGGGGCGCATCGAAGACGCTCACATGATCGTGTGCCACACGATCGCTTACTACTTCATCGAGCGGTAACAGAGTCACTTTGCGGGCGGCTGTTCGAGGGGGACTTCGAAGTAGATAATCCCCTTGCCGGTGCGCATGCCCTGCATTCCCGTGAGGTAGAGCTTAGCGCCCCGAATGAGTTCGGTTTCGAAATAGAAGAAGCCGTAGGCGGATTCGTGCGGGGCGACCATCTGCGCGGTGAAGGCGCGCCCGTCGAGTTCCCAGTTGGCGAGGGGGTTTTTCTTTTTGGGAAGCGGGAAGGGGAGGCGCGGCGCGGGGGAGCCGGGGGAATCCTTGGGAATCCTGGCGGTGGTGGAAGCGATATCGGACGGGGGAACGGCCTCGATGTGACGGCCGTCGGGGAGTTCGTATTCGGCTTGCACGCCACTGAGCCGGAGGGGTTCGTCGAGGTCGTTTTGCACGATGACCAGGACGGGCAGAATGCCATACTTGTAGGGATTGTGCTTGCCAAAGGCCGGGCGGGCCTGCTCGTCGGTGGTGTAGGGGACAGCCGCCACCGTGACGTGGTCATTGGTTTGACGGGTTTTATGGGCGGAGGCGGCGCCGGGGTCGAACTTCTCTCCGCCAACCGCCGCTGAAAGCATGAGGACGAACCAAACAGCCGAAGACAGTCTCATTTCGTTGCTCCATTTCGGGCTGCGCGCCCTCGCGTTTCCCCTCCTGGTAGTGTATTGGGTTTCGCGCGGGCTTGGCGACCGCCGCTATCTAAGGACGCTTCCTTCGCGGCTGGGTTTCCTGCCGCGGTCGATCCGGCGGGGCGGGGCGGACTCGATCTGGCTGCACGCGGTGTCGGTGGGCGAGGTGCTGTCGTCGGTGAGGCTGGTGCATGAGTTGCGCGCGCAGCAGCCGAGGCTGATGGTGTTCGTGTCGACTTCGACGCTGGCGGGTTACTCGGTTGCGCGGCAGAAGCTGGCGGAGGAGGCGCAGGGGGTATTTTATGCGCCGGCCGATTATGCGTTCGCGGTGCGGCGGGTGCTGCGGCGGATTCAGCCTTCGGCGGTGGTGATTCTGGAGACGGAGATCTGGCCGCTGCTTTATCGCGAGGCCAAGCGGGCCGGCTGCGCGCTGGTGGTTGTGAACGGGCGCATTTCGGACCGCGCGCTGCCGCGCTATCACGCGCTGCGTTTCTTTTTCCGATGGGTACTGGGGCTTCCGGATGCGATTTACACGCAGAGTGAGCAGGACCGCGCGCGGTACTTAAGCATCGGCGCACCGACGGCGAAGGTGCACGTGTTGGGAAACCTGAAGTACGACACGTCAGCGGCGGGCACTGCGCCGCCCCGCGCGGTGGTGGACCTGGTGGCGAGGCTGGGGCCGGAGCAGGTATGGATTGCGGCGTCGACGATGCCTCCGGCCGCGGCGGGGGAGCCGGATGAAGACGAGTTGGTGGTTCGCGCGTTTCGACAGCTTGCGGCGGTGCATCCGCGGCTGTTGATGATTCATGCGCCGCGGCGGCCGGAGCGGTTTGAGACAGCGGCCTTGCGGCTGGAGACTGCGGGCATTTCTTATCTGCGGCGGAGCAAGATGGGGCCGGAGGCGGCGATGGATCTGCCGGGCGTGCTGCTGCTCGATACGATCGGCGAGTTGGCGTCGTTGTTTCCGCTGGCGACGGTGGTGTTCATGGGCGGGACGCTGCCGGATCGCGGCGGGCACAATCTGCTCGAGCCGGCGGCGGCGGGCCGGGCGATTGTGTCGGGGCCGCATCTGGAGAATTTTCCGGCGATCGCGCGCGAGTTTCGCGATGCGAAGGCGATGTATGAGATCGAGCGGGCCGAGCAATTGGCGGGCGCGGTGGAGGAACTGTTCGCGGACGCCGGCAAGCGGGAGGAGCTAGGGCGGCGCGCGCTCGAGTTGGCCGAGGCGCGGCGCGGGGTGACGGCCGCGGCTGCGCGGCACATCCTCACGGCGATGGACGAGGCGCTGGCGGCGTGGCGCCGGACGGGACTCGGGCGGTTGGTGTTGTGGCCGCTGTCGCGGCTGTGGGCGGCGGGAGCGGCGCTCGACCGCCGGCGAAAAAGCGCACATGTCCGCGTGCTTCCGGCGCCGGTGGTGAGCATAGGCGGGATCGCGATCGGCGGGGTGGGGAAGACGCCGCTGTGCGCGCACCTGGCCGAACGGCTGAATCATTCCGGGCACCGGACGGCGATTCTGACGAGAGGTTACCGGCGGCGGTCGCTCGAGGAGGCGATTCTGGTTGAGACCGGCGCACGCGCTCCGGTGTGCGTGACGGGCGATGAGGCGCAGATCCTGGTGCGTTTTTCGCACGCGCACGTCGGCATCGGGGCGGACCGGTTTCAGACGGGCACGCTGCTGGCCGAGCGCCTGGGCGCGGATGTTTTTCTGCTCGACGATGGATTTCAACACTACCGTCTGCACCGTGACGCGGACCTGGTGCTAATCGACGCGCTCGATCCATTCTCCGGCGGGGATGTGGCGCCGCTGGGCCGGCTGAGGGAGCCGCTTTCGGCGCTGCGGCGGGCGAGCGCGTTTATCATTACGCGCGCCCAGCCGGGCCGGAACTACACGGGAATCCGGCGGCTGCTGGAGCAATACAATCCGGGCGCGCCGGTGTTTCTGGCGTCGTTGCGGGCCGCGGACTGGATTAACGAGCGGACGCGGCGGGCGGAGCCTTTGCCTCCCGAGCCGCCGGTTGCCTTCTGCGGACTGGGGAACCCGGAAGCTTTCTGGAGGACGATGCGCGGAATGGGCGTAGAGCCGGTGTTCCGCTGGACCTTCGCCGATCACCATGTCTATACGCCGCTGCAGTTGAAGCGGCTGGCGCGGCAGGCGCGGGCGCGCGGGGCGACGGCGCTGGTGACGACCGAAAAAGATGCGATGAACCTGCCGGAGCGCGCGCTGGAGGCGATCGCGCCGCTCGATTTGTACTGGCTGAAAATCGAGACTTCGATCGAAAAGGAAGACGAGTTGAGCGAGTTCCTGGAGCGCCGGCTGCGGCAGCCGGTGATGGGTTGAAGCCGCTCGCGTTACATTGGTCGAAACGGAATGAGAACGTGGAGGAGACAAGCAGCGCCCAAGGTGTGGACGCGACGCGCCTTTTTGGCGGGACTGGCGGCCGCGCCGGGGTGGGCTCAGGGCGTGTCCACGCGAGGTGTCAAGCCCATGCCGCGCGGCAAACCGTCCGGGATTCCGTTCCTGGCGCAGTTCACCGACGTCGCCGCGCAGGCGGGACTCAGCCATCCCGTCATCTACGGTCCCGAAGACCATAAGGAATTTATTCTTGAAACCGTCGGCTGCGGCGTGGCCTTCTTCGACTACGACAACGACGGCTGGCTCGACCTGTTCGTATTGAGCGGCACGCGCTTCGAAGGCGCTCCGCCGGGCGCCACGAACCGCCTGTACAAAAACAACCGCGACGGCACGTTCACCGACGTGACGGAAAAAGCGGGACTCGTGCGCACCGGCTGGGCGTCGGCCGTGACCGTTGGCGATTACAATAACGACGGCTTCGACGACCTCTTCGTCACCTACTGGGGCCACAACGTGCTGTACCGCAACAACGGCGACGGCACGTTCACGGACGTCACCCGCGAAGCCGGCCTTTACAACGAGGCGGTCGATTGGGGCTCGGGCTGCTGCTTCGTCGATTACGACCGCGATGGCCACCTCGACCTCTTCGTTGCTGGCTACGTCGAGTTCGACCCGAAGACCGCCATCCGCCCGTCGCAGGACCCTAACTGCAACTGGAAAGGCATTCCGGTGAACTGTGGCCCGCGCGGCCTGCGGCCCGCACGCCAGCGGCTGTTTCACAACGACGGCCATGGGCGCTATCGGGACGTTACGGCCGCATCCGGGATCGCGAAAACGCACGGAGGCTACGCGATGACGGTCGTCGCGGCCGATTTCGACAACGACGGTTGGCCCGACATCTACGTGGCCTGCGACTCGACCGCCAGCTACCTGTTCCGCAACATGCACGACGGAACCTTTCAGGAACAGGCGCTGGAGCGCGGCGCGGCGCTGAGCGAGGACGGCATGGAGCAGGCGGGCATGGGCGTCGGCATCGGCGACTTCAACCTGGATGGAAATCTCGATATTTTTAAGACCCACTTCTCCGACGACACTCCGGTGCTGTGGCGCAACGACGGCACGGGCAATTTTGAAGATGTCACGGTGGTGAGCGGCCTCGGCGTCGAGACGCGCTACATCGGCTGGGGCGCGGGCATTGTCGATCTGGACAACGACGGCTATCCGGATCTTTTCGCCGCGACCGGGAGCGTCTACCCGGAGATTGAGAAGAAGCTTCCGCAGTATCCGCTCAAAACGCCGCGCCTGCTGTTCCATAACCTGGGCAACGGAAAATTTGAGGAGATGATCGACGGCGCCGGGCCGGGTATCTCGACAGCGCATTGCAGCCGGGGCTGCGCTTTCGGCGACTTCGACAACGACGGCGACCTCGACATCGCCATCGTCAATATGAACGAAACGCCGTCGCTGCTCCGAAACGACCAGAAGAACTCACGGAGCTGGCTGAAGGTTCGCCTGGAGGGGACGAAGACGAACCGCGGCGCTCTCGGTTCGCGCGTCACCGTCAGCTACGGCGGAAAGAAGCAGGCGCAGGAGGTGGTTGGCCAGTCCAGTTTTTATTCGTCGAGCGACCGCCGGTTGCACTTCGGGCTGGGCGAGGCCGCTACGGCCGATGTGGAAGTTCGTTGGACCAACGGGGGCATCGAGCGGTTCCGCAACGTCGCCGCGTGCCAGTTGGTCGTAATCCGCGAGGGTGCGGGCATAATTCACCGTGAGACGTGGAAAAGGCGTTAGCGCGATGCGTGCGGTTTCCGTTGCGCGCGCCGTATTTGTCGCCTGCGCCGCCCTTGGGGCTTCCGCGGTTCTGCTGGCTCCCGCAGCGCCGCCCGGTGCGATTTTTGCGGACGTGACGGCGCGAACGGGCATCCACTTTCTGCATCGCGCCAGCCCGACCAGTCACAAGTACCTGATCGAGTCGATGAGCAGCGGCGTCGCGGTCTTCGATTACAACGGCGACGGTTTGCCCGATATCTTCTTCGTCAACGGCGCGGCCATTCAGGACCCGATGCCGCCCGGCGCGCAGCCCGACAAGACGGACCCGCGCTACTGGAACCGGCTTTACCGCAACAACGGCGACGGCACCTTCACCGACGTGACAGAGAAGGCCGGTCTGCGGGGTTCTGGTTACGGGATGGGGGTGGCCGCGGCCGACTACGACAACGACGGGCACACGGACCTCTATGTCACCGCGTGGAATGGAAACACTCTTTATCACAACAACGGCGATGGGACGTTCACGGATGTCACCGCCGCATCCGGCACGCGCGGTTCCGGCTGGTCCGCCGCCGCGATGTTCATCGACTACGACCGCGACGGCCTGCTGGACCTCGTTGTGTCGCGCTATCTGACATGGGACTTCTCGATGGACGTCTACTGTGGCGACCGCGCGCCCGGCGGCCGGGCCTACTGCCATCCCGACCAGTTCCAACCCATCTCCTCGCTCGTGTTTCACAACCTCGGCCACGGGCGCTTTGAAGATGTCTCGGCGAAACTCGGCTTCACCGCGCATCCCGGCAAAGGACTCGGCCTGGCTATGAACGACTACGACCGCGACGGCTGGCCAGACATCTTCCTTGCGAATGACGCCGTGCCCGAGCAGCTTTTTCATAACCGCGAGGGGCACGCGTTCGACGAGGTCGGCCTGGACAAAGGAGTTGCCTTCGACGCCGACGGCCGCAGCTTCTCCGGGATGGGCGCCGATTTCGCCGACTACGACAACGACGGCTGGCCCGATATTTTCGCCAACGCGCTCGCCATGCAGAGCTACGCGATATTCCACAACCTGCACGGCACGTTCGAATACGTGTCGGATTCCTCCGGCGTCGGCCGCGCCAGCATGACGCATTCGGGCTGGGGCGCCAAGTTCATCGACTACGACAACGACGGCTGGAAGGATTTGTTCGTCGGCCAGGGCCACGTGATGGACAACATCGAGCGTAGTCACCCGCAGTTACGCTACCTCGAGCCGCCGATGCTGCTCCACAACGTCAACGGCCGCTTCGTGGACGTTTCCGCGGTAGCCGGCCCCGCGTTCCACAAGCCCGTCGCCAACCGGGGCGCCGCTTTCGGCGACTTGAATAACGACGGCTGGGTGGACGTGGTGATGAACTGCAACAACGAACCGCCGGTGGTTTTGGAAAACCGCCGGGCCGCCGGCGGCAATCACTGGTTACTGGTCAACACCGTCGGCACGCGGAGCAACCGCGACGGCATCGGCGCGCTGCTCGAATTGCGGACGGAGAAAGGCCCGTCGCAGTACGCCATGGTATCGACGGCTTCGAGCTATCTTTCCTCCAACGACAAGCGCGTTCACTTCGGGCTGGGCGCGAATCGCCGCGTGACGGCGCTGGTGATTCACTGGCCCAGCGGCGCCGTGCAAACTCTGGAGGATATTCCGGCGGATCAGATTCTCACTGTCCGCGAGCCTTGAGGCCGGCGAGAATCTGCAGGGCCTTCAGGATATCCGGGTCTTTCGGTAACTGCTCGAGCGCGGCATTCAGGTCCTGTTCGCAGACGCCGAAGCGCCCGGCCTGGCATTCGGTGAGAGCCAGATTCTTTTTCAGAACCGGGCCGGAGGAACACCTACCGCAGACCTGAATGGCTTCGCGAAGCTGGCTGATCGCCTTGTCCCAATCGCCCTTCTGAGCGGCCGCGATGGCGAAGTTGCTGAGCGACTGGGCGCGTTCCACGTCTCCGCTTTCCGATTGCAGGTTCTTGAGACGGTCCGCGTAGGTTTTGGCCTGCCGCGGATCTGACTGAGCCATCGCGCGGGCGAGGCTGTAAAGCGCCTGCGTCTGATGCGGGTCCGCGGCGAGGGATTGTTTCCAGGCCGCGATGGCTTCGTTTTTCTTCCCCTCGGCCTGCAGCACCTGGCCCAGCAGGTACTGGGCGTCGGCCTTGCGGGGATCGAGTTTCACGGCATGCTCGAACGCCGCTTCAGCCTGCGGGAACCGCCGCAGTTCGCGGTTGGCGATGCCGAGCCGGTAAAAGGCGTCGGCCAGCCTCGGGTCGAGCCGGCAGGCGGTTTCCAGTTCCGGCAGCGACTTCTCGTACTCATGCTGCCCGGCGAGAAGACGGCCCAGGTTATAGTGGGCGGAGGCGTTGTCCGGCGCCAGCTTTACTGCTTCGCGAAACTCGGCCAGCGCGGGTTGCGGCTGGTTCTGGTCGGCCAGGGCGATGCCGAGGTTCAGATGAGCGTCGGCGGAATTTGGATCGAGCGCGGTCACGCGCCGGAACGTGGCGATCGCCTCTGGATCGTTGGTCCGGCCTTCCACCATGCCAAGAGCGGTCAGGGCCTTGATGTCGTTTGCGTCCGTGGCCAGCGCGGTTTTGAGTTGCTGCTTTGCCGCCGCGAAATCACCCCGGCCGGCGAGGATGAGAGCCAGGTTCACCCGCGCCTGCGTGTACTTCGGGTTGTTCTCGACCGCTTGTTCGAACAACTGCGCGGCCCTTCCGCTGTTGCCCTGCTCGCCGTAGAGAACGCCCAGGTTGTTCTGGCACTCCGAGCACTGCGGATTGGAGGCGAGCGCGGCCTGAAACTGCTTCCCGGCTGTGGCGAGGTCGCCCGCGAGCAGTTCCAGATATCCAAGCTGGTTCCGGGCCGTCGAGAATTTCGGGTCGAGTTCGACGGCTTTCTCAAGCGAGGCCATCTCGCCGGACTTGTCGCCGAGCCGTTCCTGCGCCAGCGCCAGGTTGTAGTACGTTTTGGCGTTGTTGGGATCGAGCTTCAGCGCTTCGCGGTAGCCGGCGACCGCCGCTTGCGGGTCGCCTTCGAGCAGCGTCTGGTTCGCCTTGCTCGCCGTGGCGCTGGCGATGTTGTTCTCCTGCTCCTGCCGCTTTTGCTGCTCGAACTCGGAAAGCACCTTGCGCGCCTGCTCGGGTTCGTTCAGCTTCCGCAGCACAGAGGCAAGCTGGAACCGGACCTCTTCCGAGCTGGGGTCAAGCTGTCCGGCTTTTTCGAGATGCCGGCGCGCTTCGGCATACTGGCCCAGCCTCGCCAAAACGAAGCCATAGTTGTACTGCGCCTGATAGGACGTTGGGTTCGCCGCGACGGCCACCTTCAGGTCCGCCGCCGCTTTGGCATACTCGCCCAGACCGCGATAGACCAGGCCGCGCAGGGCGTGCGCTTCGGCCTCGTTGGGATGCCGCGCCAGTTCATCGTTTAAGACGGGAAGCGCGTCGGACTGACGTTCGAGCCCGATCTCGGCCTTGGCCAGGGACAGCCGGACCGTATCCAGCGACGGATCGAGCCGCAGCGCCTCGCGGAAATGCGCGATCGCCTCTTCGTAGCGCTTCTCGCGGCCGAGCAGGGTTCCGAGATTCGACTGGGCGACGGCGGAGGTAGGCTCAAGTTTTATAGCGTCCTCGAGAACGGCGATGGCCTTGTCCTTGTCGCCGTTGGTATAGAGAGCCTCGGCGAGCCAGGACTGGTAAACGGGGTCTTCGGGCGTGATGGCCAGGGCCAGGCGGAGCGAGTCCGCCGCGGCCGTGTAACGCTTTTCGAAGGCCAGCGTTTCGCCCAACTGCGCGAGAGCCGGCGCGGATTTGGGATCCGCCGCCGTGGCGGCTCGTAGCTGCTCTTCCGATCCCGCCAGGTCGCCTGCATCGCGCAGCGCCATGCCGAGGGCGATACGGCCCGGCGCGAAATTCGGCGCCTGCTTGACCAGCGGCTGCAGGGCTTGGATCGCTCTGGCTGTTTCGCCGGCGTCAGAAAGGGCCAAACCGAGGTTGTAGCGGCCTTCCCGCGAGGAGGGGTCTAAACGGAGCGCGGATTCAAAGGCCGAGACCGCGCATCTCTTTCGCCCGTGTTGGGCAAACCAGGCGCCCAGGGCGTTTTCCGCTGGCGCGGATTGATTGCCATTGGCCGGGAAATGGAGTTCAGGGGGAGGAGTGCAGGAAGGGGCTTGCTGCGCCAGGGCGGCGCCTGTTTGCCAGAACGCCGCCCCAACGAGGGAGAGAATTACTAACCGCGAAGAAACCACTGACCGCAGGATCGCACAACTCCCCGGAGTTAGAAGATGATCTTGGCGGCGAACTGCAGCGACCTCGCCGCGTTCGCCGTCCCGGTTACGACGCCGAAGTTGGGGTCGAGAATGTTGCCGTTCGGGTTGCCCAGGATCTTCGTGTTCGGCGTGTTGAAGCTCTCGAACCGGAACTCCAAAGTCTTGTTCTCTAAGAAGGTGAAATCCCGGAAGAGCGACGAATCGATGTCCCAGAACGCCGAGCCGCGGAGCGCAAATCGGCCAAGGCTCCCGAACGTGTACTGTGGTGGGATTGCGAACGCGGCCGTGTTGAAGTATTCCTTCGCCGTCGGATTCGAAAGGGTGGCGTTGCCGACGAGATTCGGCCGCAGGTAGCTCGTGTCGCCGGTATTGGCGATGTCGCCCGGAACCGAGAGGTTGTACGGGACCCCCGAGCGGGCGGTCGTGATCATGTTCACCTGCCAGCCGCCGATGACGTGATCCACAAACCAGTTCCCGGTGGCGAATTCCTTACCCGTGCCGAAAGGCAGGTCATAGGTAATGTTCACGCTGAGCAGTTGCGGCACGTCGAAGCCGGCCACGCTGCGGTTGGCGTTCAGATTGTAAGGATTCTGAACCGCCTGCCCTTCGACGCCGAACCAGCCGTCGGAGCCGATGTCGATCGCCTTGGACCAAGTGTAGGAAATCTGGTAGGTCAGGCCATGCGAGAAGCGCTTGGTGAGCAGGAACTGCAGAGCTTCGTAGTTGGCCCGGCCGATGCTCTTGTCATAGAAGGTCGGGTGAATGTAGGGATACGGCTGGCGCAGGGTCGGGTTGCCGGGGCCGGGCGTGAGGGCTACGTTGTTGTAGCCGCCGACGTCCGTGCGCCGGTCGCCGGAACCGACATAGTCGACCGTGACCGTCGTGGTGCTGTTCAACTCTTTCGCGATGCCGAAGTTCCACTGCATCGAATAAGGGTTCTTGATGTAGGGGTCCATGAACCACTGGACCTGGTTGAATGGCGTTGCCGCGGGGAACAGGCCGGCGCCGGCGGCGAACGGGTTGAATCCGGTGACGGTTGGTAGCGGAGCGGCGGCCGTGGGCACGTTCAGGTTGTTGCCGAGCTGCTGGCCAAGATCCGGCCAGGCGCCTTCGTAGTTCTGCGAAATCTGGTTGACGGCCGCCCAGTTATCGTAGAAGATGCCGAAGCCGGAGCGGATGACCGTCGTGTCGGTCAGGCGGTACGCCACGCCGACGCGCGGCGCCCAGTTGTTAGTCGTGTCCTGGATGATTTTGTGATCCGCGGCGGCGACGACGTGGGCCGGGAGCGTACCGTCACCGGGGATGCAAGGCGCGTGGCCGCGCTCCGAGCACGGCGGCGGGACCTGCTGCACGATGTAGGTGCCGTTGTTGAGGTTGAGGTCTCCTGTCTCGATGCCGCCGTTTTGCCCGACCGTGGAGGGCAGGCCGTAGGGCGGGACAAAGGTGCGGTCGTAGCGGACGCCCAGGTTTATGGTCAGGCGCGAACTCGCCTTCCAGGAATCCTGGAAGTAGTAGCCCATCACGCCGCCCCAGCGAGTCGTTTCGTGCACGTTCCGGCGGCCGGCGCTGTCGACCACGTTCAGCAGGTACGAGGCCATGGCGTTGCCGGGATCGAGCGAAGGTTCGGCCGGGTTGTCGGTCTGCTGATACGCGAAGCCGGAACTGGCGTTTGCGTACAGTGACTCAAACGTGCTGCTGTCCAGTTCGCCGCCCCACCGCAGCGTGTGGTTGCCGACGATCTTTGAGACGTTGGCCTTCCACTCATGGATGTTCGTCTCGTTGGGGTTAAAGGACTGGCCGCTTCCCGGTATCGGGCTGCTATAGCCGGCGATACTGATGCCCGGCAGCAGGCTGAAGCCGCCGATGAAATTCCCGGCGAAGTTGGGAGAAAAGCCGAGAGACGAGAATGTAGAAGACGGTATGCCGTTATAAACCGTCGAGCTGTTTGTTTCCTGGTGAGTCCGGCCATACTGCGCCTGCAGGACCAGGGTCGGGCTGAACGTATGTACCCAACTGATGCCGTAGTTCTGCGCCGGGTTGTTGGTGACGTGGTTCGTGTAGGTCGGGATTCCGCCCGAAGACGACGTGTCGTAGTACAAACCGCTGTAGCGGAACCAGACGAAGTCCTTGTCGCCGATCGTCTGGTCGACGCGGGTGTCGAACTCGTTCTGTGTCTGGACGAACGGAGTGTTGTCTTCGGCGTTGTTGTTACCGACTCCGGTGTTGAACAGCGCCGGCCGGATCTTCTTGGCAAAGTCCACCAGCGAAGTGTTGACCAGGCTGGCGGGAATCTGGTTGCCGGGGAACGGATCCCGGATGAAGCCACCGGGATGGTTCGGGTCCGCGCGGGTGGTGAACGGATTGTAGGCCTGTGCCTCGCCGGTCAGGTTGCCGGCCAGTTCGGCATCGGTCGGCAGGTGCAGATAGGTGTTGGCTGCCTGGGAGAACCGGATGCCTTCGTAGGCGCCGAAGAAGAACGTCTTCATCTTCCGGCCGTTCCAGAGTTTGGGGACCATCACGGGGCCGCCGAGGGAGCCGCCGAACTGGTTCTGCCGGAAGGGCGTGACGCTGGTTTGGAACGGATTGCGAGCGTTGACGGCGGAATTGCGCAGAAATTCCCAGGCCGTGCCGTGCAGGTCATTGGTTCCGGACTTCGTCGCCACGTTGATGACACCGCCGGTGACGCCGCCGAATTCCGCCTGGTCGGCGTGCGAGTTGACCTTGAACTCCTGGATGGAGTCGATGATCGGCGGTACGGCGTAAATGCTTGAAAACGCGCCCTGGTTGATCAGGCCGTCGGTGAGGAAGAAGTTGCTTCGGTTGGTCTGGCCGTTGATGGAGGGGAACTCGAACTGCTGGCCGGAGAACACGTTGCCGAAGCCGCCAGCGTTCTGGCTGACGTTGACCGGCGAGACGCCCGGCGTCAGCGACAGAAGCTGAGTGAAGTTGCGGCCGTTCAGAGGAAGATCGACCACCTGCTTTTCGGCCACGACGCCGCCCAACTCGGCGGTTGACGCCTGGACCAACTCGCCCGCCGCTTCCACGGTCATTGTCTGCTGCAGCGAGCCGACTTTCATCGTCACGTCGAAGGTGGCCGTCTGGTTGACTTCCAGCGTGATACTCGGAACCTCGGCGGTTTGGAAGCCATCGGCCGTGACGCGCAGGCTGTAATGGCCCGGCGTCAGGCTGAGAACAAGGTAATTGCCGACGTTGTTTGATTGACTGGGGTGCTGGACTCCGGTGTCCGTGTTCGTGACGACGATTTTGGCGCTCGGGATCGGGCTTCCGGACGGGTCTCTCACGACGCCGGTGATCGAGGCGGTCGACAACTGAGCGAAGCTCGGTATCGTTAACGCCGTAATCCCGATCACAAAAGTGGCGAGTAGGGAAGCAACGCCGAATTTGGCCCGGCGGAAGGCAGCAGACGATTGGCAGGAAACATCTCGGTTCTCCTGAGCAGACGAAGTTTTGACTACTATATTTCGATTAAGGGAATCTGTCAAGCGCTTATTTTTCGATGGCGGTGGGGTTGTTTTCGTTATCGACTGGTGCTATAAGCACCTTTAAGCGCTCATGTCGGACGATCCATCGCAGAACGTTGCCCAAACACTCCTCAAGGAGAACCTCGCTGCCCGGCTGAAGGAGGCGATCATGGACGGCCGGCTCGAGCCTGGTCAGCGGGTTGTCGAGGGTTTCTGGGCGCGCGAGTTCGGAGCCGCGCAAGCCTCAGTCCGGGAAGCGATTAACCTTCTCATCTCCGATGGATTTCTGGTGAAAGACTCCGGGCGCAGCGCGCGGGTTGTCGACTATTCGGAAGCCGCCGTCGCTCAAGTCTACGAGGTTCGAGGGGCGCTGGAGGCGCTCGCCGCCCAGCGTGCCGCCGCGAGCGGAGCGGATCTTTCGGCGACTGCCCAAGCGCTCAATGCCATGGAGCAGGCCGCCGAATGCGGCGACATGCGCGCCCTCATCGAAAACGACTTTCGCTTCCACACCGCGCTTGCGGAGGCTTCGGGGAATCCGGTGCTGGTCGAGATGACCACGCGGCTGCTCGCCCCGCTGTTTGCGTTCACGTTGCTTCGGGTGATCAAGAGCGGCCAAGGTCCCGGACCCTGGGCGAAGGATCTTGGCAAGCATCACCGGATTCTGGAACTGATTCGGGAAGGGAATCCGCCGCTGGCCGCCAAGTACGTTGAGCATGCCGTGAATCGCTTCGCCGCGGCGGCTTACCGCGTTTGGAGTAACGAACCCACGGTTCCCGGCCGGGAAGAGGGTGGCGATTGAAGATGCCGGCCGAGACCCTGCGCGTGGCACTGATCGGCGGGCCGATGTATGACCGGCTGAACCGCGCGATCCCGCGCTTCGAGCGGGAGACGGGCGTCCGCGTTCGCGTGGCGTTCCGCGCGGCTCACCCGGAGCTTAACTCTCACTACGAAACCCTGGCGACAGCGCCGTACGATCTGATCAGTACGCACACCAAGTACGCGCCCGCACAACTTCGCCTGCTTGCGCCGCTGGATGCCTACGCGCAGGCACTTGATCTTGCGGGTTTCGCCAAACCCTTGCTCGAGCTGGCACGCGTAGACGGCCGCTTGTACGGCCTGCCGCGCACCGTCGACTTCAAGCTGCTCCACTACCGGACGGATCTGATGG
This sequence comes from Acidobacteriota bacterium, assembly GCA_021778335.1. Lineage (GTDB taxonomy): Bacteria > Acidobacteriota > Terriglobia > Bryobacterales > Bryobacteraceae > JAJYKC01. Next base: position 25,104 of record JAJYCN010000044.1, read on the forward strand.
AGGCGCCGCCTGAAACGTGGGACGAGCTTTCGCGCACCGCGCGCCGCCTCACAACGGGCGGCAAGTTTGGCTTCGTTTTTTGCGGACGCGATTCGGGTCTGTTCGGCGTTTTTTACGAACTGGCCGAGATGGCGGGTGCGAAGATCTTCACGGCCGGGCGCGCACCGGAGGTCAATCAACCGGGCGCGCGATGGGCGCTTGAAACGCTTCGCAATCTTTATCGCCACGCCTCGCCTGCGGAACTCACGGGCTGGCACTACGCCGAAGTCCATCATTGTTTCCTGGAAGGTTCGGCTGCGATGGTCTGCGACTGGCCGGCGTATTATGCGAGCTATCGCCGCGGCCGCGATTCGAAAGTGAAGAAGCGTTTTGCCCTTGCGCGAATGCCCGCCGGTCCCGAAGGACGACGCGCGTACTCGGGATGCCACACGTTCGCGCTGACGCCCGCGGGCATTCGCAAGCCCGCGGCCGTCGAACTGCTTCGTTTTCTCACGGCGCCCGAGCAGCAGTTACTCGAAGCCACGCAGGGCGGCATTCCGACGCGCACGGCGTCCCGCAAAGAGGCCGAAGCGGGCGACCCCGCCGAGTCCGGGCGCTGGAAGCTGATTGGCGAAGTGCTCAAATCCGATCTCCTCGTGCCTCCGGCGATCCCGTACTATCCGGCGGTCGAAGAGGTGCTCTGGCACGGCGTACAGGCCGCCATCACGAGTGAAATGACGATCCGCGAAGCCCTCGTTCTCATGCAAACCCGTTTTTCCGAACTCCATCGCGCCTACCGCCATCTGCCCGCCGCGGGGGGCAAGCCGGCCAAGGGAGGCTCATGCGACTAGCCGGCAAGACCGTTTTCGTCACCGGCGCGG
>JAJYCN010000045.1:0-1667 GCA_021778335.1 Acidobacteriota bacterium
AGTATCGGTGTTGATCTCCGCCCGGAATGAGGAAAAGGACATTGCGTGGAAAATCGAAGAGACGTTTGGGTGGGACTATCCCGAAGAGCGTCTGCACGTACATGTCGCATCGGACGCGTCCACGGATGCGACGGACCAGATACTTGACCGGCTTGCGAAGCGATACTCCCGGCTCCATGTCTATCACCTTGAGGAGCGTCACGGAAAGGCGGAGGCGCTCAACTTACTTTCCGCGCAGGCCAGCGGAGACATCCTGTTTTTTACCGACGCCAACGCCCATATCAAGCCCTGCTTTTTGCGCCTGATGGTACGCCACTTCGCCGATCCTAAGGTCGGCTGCGTTACCGGCGAGACGCGGAACTGGGAAGAAAGCGGCAACGGGATGGGCCGCGCCAGCAATGTCTATTTTCGTTACGATGCGCTGATCACCTGGCTAGAGAACCTCCTCGGATCGGCGCTGGTGTGCAACGGGGCTGTGTTCTGCATCCGGCGGGAACTCTTCGAACGCCTGTCGTCCGATCTCGCCAACGACCTCGAGACACCGATAAGAATCGCCCACAAGGGCTATTGGGTCCTGCACGAACCCGCCGTTTGGGTCTCGGAGCAGGAAACCTCTTCTTTACGCGAGGACGTCGAGCGGCGAAGACGGATCTGCGGGCAAGGAGCACTCGGAGCATGGAGACTGCGTTCGTCGCTAGGAGGACTTAGAGGATGGCAATTCGTGTCGCACAAGGCGTTGAGGTGGCTTTCTCTGATACCGATCATCATGATCGGAGTGTCGACGTTGGGTTTGGCCTGGGGCGCGTGGTCGGCGGGACTATTTATCGCGGAAATCACGTTATTGGGACTCGCCGGTGCGGGCTTCGCATTTTTGACGATGGGGCGTTCGAGTCCGGCGATTCTGAGTGTGCCGCTCTATGCCCTCGGCGGCTGCGTGGGTGCGCTCTGGGGGGTCCTGGACGCTCTCCGTGGGCGGCGTTTCGCCGTGTGGGATGCGGCCGGAATGTCTAGAGGCGACGGGCAAGCATGGGGAGGGCAACGCAGTTGAAGTGCGTCTTTTCCATCGACGTAGAGGATTGGTTTCATATCCTCGATGTCGACTCCACGCCGCCGCTGGCGGAGTGGACGAAGTTGCCGTCGCGTGTCGAAGCGAACTTCTACCGGTTACTGGACATGTTAAGCGAAGCGGGCGTCCCGGCTACGTGTTTCTTTCTCGGATGGCTCGGCGAACGATATCCGCATCTCGTTGTCGAGGCGGAACGCCGCGGTCACGAGGTCGCCTCGCACGGGTACGCGCACAACTTAGTGCATCGAATGAGACCGCGGGAGTTTTTGGAAGATGCGAGCAAGTCGAAACGGATCCTGGAAGATGTTACAGGGCGGGCCGTGATGGGTTATCGATCCGCCGGTTTTTCGGTCACGCAAGACACCCCGTGGTTCTTCTCCCTGTTAGTCCGTGCCGGATATACCTACGACTCATCGGTATTCCCAACATCATGCACCCACGGCGGTTTAGCCCATGCGAGCCTGTCGCCCTACTGCTGCGAGACAGACGAAGGACCACTTATGGAATTTCCCATGACCGTAGCGACGATATTCGGACAGCGGATATGTGCGTTCGGAGGAGGATATCTTCGTTTGGCCCCGCTTTGGTTGATTCAATACCT
>JAJYCN010000045.1:1677-25949 GCA_021778335.1 Acidobacteriota bacterium
CGGCAAGGTCGAGAGCGAAAACCGTCCGGTAATCTATTACGTTCATCCCCGGGAGATTGACCCGGATCATCCCCGCCTGCCGATGAACCTGCGACGCAGGTTCAAGTGCTACGTCAATCTCCGAACGACAGAACGTAAAGTGAGGCGCATCCTCCCGCTTCATCACTTTGTTCCTTTCGCGGCGCTGGCCGCAGCCGGTGTAGCCGATGCGACGCCGGCAGAGGTGGCCAGATAATGATCAAACAGAGTAACCCGCGGACTGAGTGCGCGGTCTCCGTCGGTCTGTGTACCGATCCACGCGTCTGGGACGAATACGTGACCGCGTACGCCCCGAACCCTTACTATCACGCCTGGAAGTGGCGCGAGGCTATCTGCGATACCTTTGGCCACCGGGCGTACTATCTGGCCGCGACAACAAACGGGTCCATCTGCGGCGTGTTGCCGCTGTTTCACATCCGAAGCACGCTCTTTGGTGGCTCCCTCGTGTCGATTCCTTTCTTCAGCTCGGGTGGCGTATTGGCCGACGATCCTGGTGCCCGTGACCTGCTGCTGGCGAAGGCGGCCGAACTCGGCCAGGACCTTCGCGTCCGGCACATCGAGTTACGCCAGGGCGAAAGCTTCTCGACCGGATGGGCCGAGCGTGCCTCAAAGGTTTCGATGCGCATCGAACTGCCGCCCAACCGGGAAGCGCTGTGGCGCTCGCTGAGCTCCGGGATGCGCAACAAGGTACGAAACGGCCAGAAACACGGCTTCCGCGCCGTTTGGGGCGGCCCCGAGCAAATGGGGCCATTCTACTCGCTGTTCGCTGTGAATATGCGGCACTTGGGAACCCCGGTCTATCCGCGTTCGTGGTTCGAGAACCTGGCCCGGGCTGGTGGGGATTCATTCCGGATTCTTACGCTGTTTGATGGAGATCAAGCCGTTGCAAGTGCGTTTCTGATGGCGCACGGCGCTGTGCTTGAACTGCCATGGTCCGCCTCGCTGCCGGAGGCGCGCAAGAAATACACACACCTGATGCTCTATTGGACCTTTCTTGAGTGGGCCATAGAACGGGGATTCCACGAAATGGACCTTGGACGGTGTACTCCGGGTGGCGGTACTTACGAGTTCAAGCGGCACTGGGGCTGCCGGGAGGAACCCATGCACTGGTACTACTGGGTTCCGGAAGGCGGCGGTTTGCCCGATCGAAATCCGGAGAGCCCTAAGTTCAAGTTCGCCGTGGAGGTATGGAAGAGGCTCCCTCTTCCTATCGCAAATGGAATCGGACCACTCATTGTCCGGTCCCTTCCATAGGTTGGAACAGATATGCGAACTGTGCAATCGCGCGAACCGATAACGACAGGCGATCAAGAGCCCGAACTCAACATCTTTGTGCTGATCGACGCGCTTGGCTGGGAGGTCATCCAGGGACGCCGTTTTCTTGAGGACTTACTGCCGTACCGGCGGCCCCTGCGAACGGTGCTCGGATTCAGTTCCGGCGCGATTCCGACCATTCTCACGGGAAGGCCGCCGGCCGAGACCGGGCATTGGAACCTCTTCTATTTCGACCCGAAAGGGTCCCCGTTCCGTTGGCTTCGATACCTGGCTTTTCTGCCACCCTGGGCGATGGATCATCGGGTCGGACGCAAGCTATTGAAGGAGCTCGGCAGACGCTTCCTCGGCCTCGGTCCGCTATTCGAATGCTGCGTAAAACCGAGCGTTCTTCATTACTTCAACTGGGTTGAGCGCCGGAATATTTATGGACCCGCCGGCATATCCAATAGCCGGTCGATATTTGACGAACTCGTGAGTAAACATATACCCCATCGTGTTTACACCTACCACGACATGAACGACCACCAAATCGTAAACAGGGCGTTGGATGACATCACGCACGATCGTGCGCGCGTATTGTTCCTCTATCTGAGTGAGATGGACATGTTCTTGCATACGCATGTCAACGACGGTGCAAGGATCGGCCAGAGGTTGGATGAGTACGAGCGGGACTTGACACGTCTGTACAATGCTGCCTCGGCGCGCTGCGGCAGTGTGTCGATGACCATCTTTTCCGACCACGGGATGACGCCGGTTCGCGAGCATTACGACCTCGTGCGCGACGTCGAAGCTCTCCCGTACCACTCGCCCAGCGATTACCTCGCCGTCTATGACTCCACCATGGCCCGTTTCTGGTTCTTCGGCGATAAGGCACGCGAGGCGATCGAAAACATACTGTCGGCGAGCCCCTGCGGGCGCATCCTGAGCGACGCGGAGTTAAGCGGTCTGGGAGTTCTATTTGAGGATCGCCGGTTCGGCGACCTCGTGTTTCTTCTCCATCCGGGCTGGCTCATCGCCGCGAGCGATTTCAACGGTCCTTCCTGGAATCCGGCCGGAATGCACGGTTACCACCCGGACGACTCTTATTCGGACGCCGTGTTCCTCAGCACCTGCCGGCCGGCATTCCGCGTCGCGACGATTAAGGATATTTACCAATGCTTCAAGGCGGCGCTAAACGAGTCACACGAGCCGCCGTGCTCGGACGAAACGGGGCCACGATGAGAACCAGACAGCGGCTCTCCGTGCTGCAATTTACGAATGCGGACGTCCGCGGCGGCGCGGAAGAGCAGATTCTTGGTCTCTTGCGCGGTTTGGATCGCGCCCGCTTCACGGTTCACTTTGTTTGTCCGCCCTGCCTTGCAAAGCTGATGAAGCCGGACCTGCCTGAGGATGTCGAACTCATCCCGCTCGATCTAGGAAAAGTAAGTCACGTCTCCGCGGCGGTTCGCCTTGCTCTGGTCCTTCGTTCACGGCGAATCGACATCCTTCACTCGCACATGTTCATGAGCAGCCTGTTTGCTTCTCCGATCGGCTGGCTCTGCCGGACGCCGGTAATCCTCGAAACGGCGCATGGAAGAGAAGCGTGGAGGCGCGGCTGGAAGGCATCCTTCTTTATCGATCGGATGATCTCGCGTTTCGTTGACCATTACATCGCGGTATCGAGAGCGAACGCGCTCTACCTGCGGGATTCCAAACGTTACGACCCGAGCAAGATTACTGTGATTGAACCGGGCAGCAACTTCGGAAGGTTTGAAACCGCGCGGCCGCCGGACGCGGCCCTGCGTGAAAGTCAAGGAATTGCGGCTGACGATCCGCTAATTGTCATGGTCGGAAGGCTCGAGCCTCAAAAAGGACATTCGGTTTTGCTCAACGCGCTTCCACGCGTGCTAGCCGAGTTTCCGTGCACTAAGGTGGCACTGGTTGGAGACGGGTCGTGCCGGGGCGCGATACAGGCTCAAATCTCGAACCTCGGCCTGGAAAGCGCCGTGAAGCTCGTCGGATACGCGCCGGACATGCGGGACTGGCTCGCACTGGCCACGTTCACGGTGCTGCCGTCGTTTCACGAGGGACTTCCCGTCACGCCGATCGAATCGCTGGCCGCCGGCAAAGCGGTGGTAGCGACGGCGGTGGACGGAACGACCGAAGTTGTGATCGACGGCCGTACTGGACTTACCGTTCCACCAGGGGACCCGGCGGCCCTCGCCGAGGCGATCTGCCACATGCTTTCCGACAGCGGCCTTCGCGACAAACTCGCCCGCGACGGCCGCGAATGGGTGCTCGGCAATTACAGTATGTCGCGAATGGTTCGGCGTAACGAAGATCTTTACCAGGCGGTACTGAAGCGCCGCGCCACGGCGGGCATCGGAACACCGCTCGCTACGCGTCCCGCGGCAATGCCGGTGGCCGGAGCATCCCAAGGAAGAAAGTCGTAGCCTATGCATATTCTTGTGACCGGCGGCGCCGGCTTTATTGGCAGCAATCTTTGTGAGCGTCTCCTGTCGGAAGGGCACTCCGTCACCGCGGTGGATGACCTGAGCGGAGGCACGAAGGATAACCTTGCGGATTGCTTTCAGTCAGCGACCTTTTGCTTCGTCCAATTCGACATCGTCGCCGATCATGGGCTCGCTGGGATTCTAACCGGCTGCGACGCCGTGTTCCACCTCGCGGCTAACTCCGATGTGGCTAAAGGGAGACTCGTTACCGACCGGGACTTGCGCCTCGGGACGATCGCTACCTATAACGTTCTTGATGCGATGCGCGAAGCAGGTGTCCGGGAGATCTGCTTTTCTTCCAGCTCCGTTGTCTACGGTGAACCTGACTGTGCGCCGACCCCGGAACACTGCGGTCCGTTCCTTCCGATTTCGTTATACGGGGCGAGCAAATTAGCCTGCGAAGGCCTCATCAGCGCCTACTCGCACAACTACGGCATCCAAAGCTGGATCTATCGTTTCGCCAACATCTGCGGACGCCACGCGACTCACGGCGTGATCTTCGATTTTCTTGAAAAGCTGAGCCGCAATCCCACACGCCTCGAAATCCTGGGCGATGGAAATCAATCCAAGCCATACTTACACGTAAGTGAGTGCATCGACGGCATGCTATACGCATGGCGCAACCTCAGGACTTCGCCGGTGCAGTGTCTCAATCTCGGATGTGAAGGTTCGACATCAACCAATACCATTGCACGGATTGTGATTGACGCCTTGGGCTTGCCGAACGTAGCGATTCTGCACTCCGGCGGATCCCGCGGGTGGCCCGGTGACGTCCCGTGGGTTCTGCTGGATTGTTCGAAACTTAAGGCTCTGGGTTGGTCCGCGTCGCTCCACTCGGAAGCGGCGGTGCGAAAGGCGACGGCCGAAATCCTGGCGGAGCGTGCATGCAAACAGTTGTGCTAGCCGGCGGACTCGGCACGAGGCTCAGGCCGGTTACTCTGACCGTGCCAAAGCCCATGGTCCCCGTGGGGGAACATCCGTTTCTCGAGTACATCGTGACGCATTTGGCGCGCCAGGGCTTTTGCGACATTGTGCTTCTGGTCGGGTACTTGGGCCACCTCGTCGAAGAACACTTTCGAGACGGAAAAGACTTTGGCGTCTCGATCCGCTATGGGTATGAGGACCGGCCGTTGGGAACCGCGGGCGCCTTGCGCAAAGCGTTGGACTTACTCGATCCCGAATTCTTGTTGCTCTACGGCGACTCTCTACTGCCGATTGATTACCGGGAACTGGCCCGGCGCTTCCGTGACACGGCGGCCGCGGACGCGATGGCGGTGATATACGACAACCGGTATGGCGACACGGACGTCAAGGGGAATATCGAAGTAGACACCGATGGCTGCGTCCTTCGCTATGAAAAAGGATCCACGGGACCGGCCCTTCCCTACGTGGAAGCCGGCGTATTGTGCCTTCGGCGCTCGCTGATTGAACCCTTGCCGCTCGGCATACCTGTGGGACTCGAATCAGGACTTTATCAGGAACTAATCTCAAAGCGGCGGATGTGGAGTTTCGCTACGACGCAGCGCTTTTACGACATAGGCACTCCAGGCCGGCTCCAAGAGGCTCTAAGTATTTCTCGATGTTTATTTCCCGTACGCCATTCCGCGTAAGCCTGTTCGGGGGCGGCACGGATCTTCCGTGCTTCTACTCCTGTGAACAGGGCGCCGTGATTAGCATGACGATCAATAAGTACGTCTTCATCACGGTTAGCCACCGGTTCGACGACTCCCTTCGCCTGAGTTACTCGCAAACCGAAATCGTGAATTCGCTGGATGAGGTGCGGCATCCGCTATTTCGAGAAACGATGCGTTACGTAGGGGTGAAGTCGGGTGTCGAAGTGACGTCAATCGCGGACATACCGGGCGGAACGGGGCTCGGTTCCTCCAGTAGCTTTACGGTCGCATTGCTTCACGCGTTGTACGCCCACGGGGGGTGTTACAGAACGGCGCGTGAACTGGCTGAGGGTGCGTGCCACATTGAAATGGACGTCCTGTCGGAACCGATCGGCAAGCAGGACCAATATGCGGCCGCTTTCGGCGGTCTTCGCCGATATCAGTTCAACCCGGATGGAAGCGTCTTCGTCGATCCGGTAATTTGTTCGGACCAGATCAAGCGTGATCTCGTGGATCGCTTGCTGTTCTTCTATCTGGGAGGCTCGCGGGATGCGCGAAGCGTTCTTAAGAAACAGTGCGAATCCGCGATTTCGAAATTCGAGCGGCTTCGCACCATTCGGAGTCTCGTCGAAGATTGCTGGCGCGTTCTCGTGAACAAGGGCGACGTCAGAAGGTTGGGCGAACTCATGCATCACGCCTGGACTTGCAAAAGGGCACTCGCCGACAACGTAAGCTCCGCCCGCATTGACGAACTGTACGAACGGGGCCGCAAGGCCGGGGCCGCGGGCGGGAAAGTGCTCGGCGCCGGTGGAAACGGCTTCTTGATGTTGTTTTGCGAACCCCATCTTCAGAATGCCGTCCGAAACGAGTTAAGGGAGTTGCGCGAAGTTGAGTTTGGGCTTGAACCCGAGGGAAGCAAGATCATCTATGTCGGCAACTAGCCCCATTGAACTGGTGTTCTCCACTCCGGGGCGCGGACCCAGGCAGTCTGCCGTTTTTCTGGACCGGGACGGGCTGATCAACCGCAAGATCGCCGGTGGTTACGTAACACGATGGAGTGAATTTAGCTTCATGCCCGGTCTCGAGCGTGCCCTGCTGTCGCTAGCAAGCTCCAAGCGGCCGGTGGTGATTGTGTCGAACCAGGCGTGCGTCGAAAAGGGGTTACTTGACGAGAAAGCTCTGGCGGCGATCACGGTGCGGTTCGTAAGTGAGTTGAGCAGAACCGGAATCCGGATCGACGGGGCTTATTACTGCCCGCATGTCCCTTCGGCGCGGTGCGGTTGCAGAAAGCCCCGTCCCGGAATGCTCTTGCGCGCGGCTGCGACCTGGAACATTGAACTGGCAACGTCGGTTCTGGTCGGCGATTCGATGGCCGACGTGGAGACAGCGATGGCAACCGGCTGCAAGGCGATTCTGTTTCAGCCGGATCGGGGCGAAGAGACCGGGCCAGCCGACTTGGTGGTGGCCCAGACAATGGACGAGGTCGCGCGGCGCTTGGACGAACATTTCAGCTCAATGGAGAGCCGAGTATGACCACGGCCGGCAATCTGTGTCGCTTGAGGATGGGTGTTCCGGTCGCCACACCGATCGGATTGCGCGAGTGGAAAGTCGCAGCGGCGGCCTGTCGGACGGCGAAAGAAGCGCGGAGCGCGTTCGAGCGCGAAATGCGCGATTTCCTTGGCGTCCGGTGGGTGCGAAGCACCGTCTCCGGGCGAGCGGCGCTGTATCTGGCACTGGTTGCGATGAGGAGAAGCATCCACCGGAATGAGGTCGTGATTCCCGCCTTCGTCTGCCCGTCGGTCGGGAGAGCCGTACTGAAGGCGGGCTTGAGCCCCGTTCTGTGTGACGTCGGCCCGACCGGGTCGGGACTCGACCCGGACGATCTTCGCCGCAAGCTGAGCGACCGGACCCTTGCAGTCGTAACGGCACACCTGTTCGGCTTTCCCGTAGAGGTGGAGAACATCAGCAGCCTCGCCCATTCCGCGGGTGCGTTCGTGATCGAGGATGCAGCGCAGGCGTTTGGGGCCAAGATCCACGGGCGCCGCGCGGGCACCAGTGCCGACGTAGGCATTTTCAGCTTCGGCCTGTCGAAGGTGCTGTGGAGCTTCGCGGGCGGAGCGCTCTGCTCGAATAACACGGCCTTGTCCGCCGGCCTCGATGACGTTCTCGGAGAAGTTCAGACTCCCGGTTGGCTGCGCGAATGGCAGGGAACTGCAAAGGGCGCATTGTTATCTCTTCTGATTCGATCCCATCATCTCGGTCCAGTGGCTGCAATCTGGAATGGCGCGCTGCGCGGCAAACACGACTGCGACGACTTCCCGTGTGAGCTTTGTGCGAGTTCGACCGCGGCGCTCGGACGGCATATGATTCAGCGCTTTTATGAAATCACGTCGGTCCGCCGAGGCAACGCCGAACGCTACGCGGCGGCCCTGGCGGGGTTGGAGGGCATAACCATTCCGAAGCCGGACGCGAACTGCGAACCGGTATATCTTCGCTTCCCCGTGATCGTTCGCGACATAGCGATAAAACGTCGAATTCTCTCTCAGCTTGGCCGCGCTGGTATTAATGCATCGGAAATGTACACACGGGACTCGTATCAGGCACTGAACACATTTACGGCCGGTGCTGCGCGATGTCCATCGGCTGAGTACCTGGTGGACCGTATGCTCAATCTCCCTACGCATTGCTACTTAACTGACGCTGAGATGCGCTCGGCCATTCAGATCTTTCGCGGCATACTTCCAACGAGAGCACCGGACCACGTGGCCGGCATGGTCGGTAACCCGGCGGCGGTATGCGCCACATCAATGGAGTGAGATGAATTCCTTGCGTCCAATCGACAGTTATCTCACGGAAGAAATGGCGAGGCGTTCGGGGCACGCCAAACTGGTGATCTGCGACCAGGTCCGCCATGTTCTCGCGGACCGCTTCGCCACCTCCCTCCGCGCGATCGTGCTGACGGGTAGCCTGGCGCGTGACGAAGCTACCTTCATCCCGGGCGCGTCGGGCGTGAAGTTGTTGGGCGATGCGGATTTCTTTATCGTCTTCCAGGACCGCAGTCCGTTGCCTCCGGCGAGCCTGGCTCTTGCACGCGCGAAGGAGGCAGAAGCGAACGTACAGGCCGCGGGCGTGGAGGCGTCGATTAGTTTTGCCATGGTGTATGGCGGCTACTTTAAACGGCTCCCGCACCACATTTCGGCTTACGAGTTGGGATCGAACGGCCTCGTTATTTGGGGAGAGCAGGAGATTCTCTCGCTCATTCCCAGTTTCGGAGCCGCTGCCATAAGCCTCGAAGACGCCTGGCGTCTGCTCGCGAATCGCATCATCGAACAGTTTGAGATGATGTCCGGCGAACGGTACCAATCGGACAAACGCCACGAGTTACTGCAGTACCGCGCGGCAAAACTGTATCTCGACATGGCCACATCGTATCTCGTCTTTACTGGGAACTATCGCCCGACTTATCAGGCGCGTGAGGAAGCGCTTCGTCTGGCGTCTGGTTCGGCATCCGCTGCATCGAGTGCGCCTTTTTCGCTCGTGGATTTCGCAAGCCGGGTCAGCGAGTGTACGCGCTTCAAAATGTCCGGAGCGCCGATGGCATGTTCGGCACAGGAACTCATTGAAAGCGCCCTCTTCCATAGCCGTCTTCTGTGGGTCTGGGAGTTGCAGCATCTGAGCCGGCGGCCCGATGTATCGGATCCGGCGGAACTGATGGCATTGTGGATGGGCCGTCAGACTATGCGCGCCAGGATCCGAGGCTTGGCGTCTCTACTGCGCCGCGCGGGATGGAGTGAGCGCGCGCACTATGGTATCCGCTGGTTGCGCTTGTCCCGGCGCGCCTCTCCCCGCTATTGGGTCTACCGCGGCGCGGCCGAATTACTTTTCAGCCTCGGCGAGTCGAGCCAAGCCGGCGTCAACGAGACCGCCCCACTTACTCGGGATTGGAAACACGCAGCGCGCCTGCTGCCTGTAACCGGCCTCGATTCGCTCGGCGAAGGACCCGCCGAGTGGCGAAGTCTTGCCCGCGCGGTGGCGTCCAATTATCACCGCTTTCTGGAAAGTACGTCCGCATGATTCACGCGCCGTTTCTTCGACCGAATGCCGGCCGCGCCCTCGGACCCGCCCCGGAGCAGACGCCGGATGCCGCAGGTGTGCGTCCAGGAGCGACGGATGGACCCCTACCAGAAAACCAGCGCGCGAGTTTCCTGAGCGGAATTTACGATCTGTCCCCAGGTGGCGGCCGCATGCGATCCATGGAGGGCCTGCGGGGACTCGCAGTTCTTCTGGTTTACTTCGTTCACACGAACGCGATTTTCGGGGCGTACATCCGCCGCACGCCGCTTCTTCGTGGACCGTCGGCGTTTCTCGGTACCGTCGGAAACTCCGGCGTGGATCTCTTCTTCGTTCTCAGTGGCTTCCTGATCTACGCGGCGTTGCTTCGCCATCGAGTTGGAATCGCCTCGTTTTTGCGCCGCCGCGTGGAACGCATCTATCCCACCTTTTTGGCGGTTTTCGCCCTATATCTTGCACTCTCCTGGTTGTTTCCGGCCGCGAGCAAGATCGGCGGGCGCGGCGTTGGCGGGGCGCTGCTCTACCTCTTGGAGAACGTCCTGCTGCTGCCGGGCATGGTCCGCATCCGCCCGATGATCACAGTGGCCTGGAGCCTGAGCTACGAATTCTTCTTCTATATCGCCGCGGCGCTGATTATTGCCGGAGCTCGGCCCTGGACGTGGAAAGCGCGCAGCCGCGTCCTTGTGATCCTCTGCGCGTGGGCCGGCGAACTGCTGTACAGCTTCTCCGTGCCGTCCTCGCATGTGCGGTTATCCATGTTCTTAGTCGGCATGCTCCTCTACGAGGCTCTCGGTTCGGAGTCCTTTCGCGGCCGCCTGCGGCCGTGGGGAGAGGGCGCCGCGATTGTGGGAGCCATCGCGACGGCGGTGTTTGTGTACTTACTGGCATCCGAATCGCGCCTGCTCGGCTCCCTCCCTGGGAGAGCGTCCGGACGCGACCTCGTCCCGGGAATCTTCGTCTACCAGGGTCCCTACACGGCGTTGGCTCTTGGGGTAAGCATGTTCTTCTGCGCCGCCTATGCCCTGGGCGCCGTGGGCACGCTACACAACGTGTTCGTATGGACACCCCTTAGGTATCTCGGCAACATGAGCTATTCCTTCTACTTAATTCACGGAGTCACATTGCAGGGAATCGCCCTAGCTGCCGACGTGGCGATACGGCGGGGCGCTCCCGGCACTGGCGTGTTTCTCCTTGCGGTGCTGCTTGGCTTTGGCGCGGTCTGGCTCACCTCCACCATGTTGTTTGCCTTCGTCGAAAAGCCTTTATCGTTGCAACGGCCGATCCGCCGCGTCCGGCCGGAAAGAGAGGTTGTACACACATGATCGTTTCCAGCCAGAGTGTGGTCGCCGTTCGAGCAGTCACTCCATCCACGCTCAAGGGTGCAGTTAGGGACTGCCTAACCCGTTGCAGTTTCGAAACCTGGGTTGGCCGCAACTCGCTGGTTGTCATCAAGCCGAATCTCTGTACGGCCGTGCCGGAAAAAGTGCAGGCCTCTAATACTGACGTGGCCGTGATGGAGGCCCTGTGCGAGGCGCTGTTGACGAGAACCAGCCGGATCTACATCGGGGAGTCGGGCCATTTACGGCAGAACCCCTGGCAGGCCTTTGCCGCGTCCGGGTATGTCGAGATGGCGCACCGGCTCGGTGTCGAGTTGGTGAATTTCTCCGAATCTCCTGCCGTGAGGGTGCCGTGCTCTCCGGCGCCTGAGATCGCAATGCCCCGGCTGCTGTTGGAGGCGGATGCGTACATCAATGTACCGGTCTTGAAGACGCACGCTCTCACTTACTTCACGGGCGCGCTGAAGAACCAGTGGGGATGCGTTCCGGACTGCCACGACCGGCTGCGGTTCCACCGGCAGATTAACGAGATGTTGTCCACGTTGCAGGAAATGCTCCGTCCAAGAATGGTTTTGATCGACGCGATCGTTGGCATGGAAGGCCGTGGGCCGGTGAATGGCGAACCACGCCGGCTCGATGCGGTTCTGGCGAGCACGGACGCCGTGGCGATCGACACAACCGCGATGCGCCTGGTGGGGCTTGATCCGCGAAAGTCGAGGCACGTGATGCGCGCCGCGGAACGAGGGCTAGGGTGCACCGCAGCTTCCGACATCGCCGTCGAGGGCGACTTCGACCGGCTCAAGACGAACTTCACGCCGCCACCGCGCGACATCGCGAACCGCGCGATGTTCTACGCCACCCAGTACGACTGGTTCGTAAAGAATGTGCTTGCCAATGACACGCTGTATTTCCCAATTCGAAACGTCGTCCAACTCATGCGAAAGGCGAAGTTGGTCGCCCGGTGACCTGAATGGATTTGCTTCGAGCAACGAGTACGCGGGGCGCGCCAATGGTAAGCAGGTGTAGCGTGCAGCCATTGGTTAGCGTTGTCATACTCTACTACAAGCGCCGCGAGATCATCGAGCAAACGTTGCGCTCGGTGTTGGACCAGGAGTACGAGAACCTGGAAATCATCCTCGTGGATAACCACTCCGAGGATGACGTGTCGGAAATCGTGGCCCGGTTAGACGGGGGAATCCGGCTTATAGAAATGCCCGCGAATGCCGGAGCCTGTGCCGGAAGAAATGTAGGCATTCGGGCGGCGCGCGGAGAGTACATCGTCTTTGTCGATGACGACGTCTGCTTCTCGGACAGCGGGGAAGTGGCCCGGGTGGTCCGGACGTTTACGGAACGGCCCGATATGCATGTCCTGGCATTACAGGTTTGCGACCCGCACACCGGGAGGGTGCGTCTACGGGAATGGTGTCACACCAGGCCGTACGATCCGTACGCGGAAAAAGAATTCGAAACAGTTTGGTTTGGCGAGGGAGCATCAGCCTTCCGGCGCGAGGTGTTTGACACCTGCGGGCTGTACTACGAGCCGCTCTACTACGGCGCGGAAGGCCACGACATGGTGGTCCGAATCCTCGACCGCGGGTTTCGAATTCTCCACACGCCGGGAATTCGCGTGCTTCACTGGGCGTCAGAAAGCGGGCGAAGTCTGGACCGCCAATACTACTACTTCACGCGGAATTTTATCTGGATGGCGTGCAAGGATTACCGTCCCTGGGATGGATTCCGGTTTCTGGTGCCGAAGCTCCTCATGATGGCCTATTTCGCAGCGCGAACTTCAACATATCGTCCCGTTCTGCGCGGCATTCGCGACGGCTTGACCGGCCTTCCCACGGCTTGGCGCGACCGCACTCCGATCAGCCGCGGCACGCTCTCATTCCTCGCGGAGCAGGAGAAGTGGCGGCCCAATGTGTTTGTCCGCTTCGCGCGCCACCGCGCGCAGCCGCAGATCTGACCGTCGATTTAGGGAATACGAAGAATGTTCTTCTTTTATTGGATGATCGCGATCATGCCGCTCGACCAGCACTGGTTGTGGGGCCACGCGATCGTGGGGGATTTTACAATCGTCAAGGCGATAGGTATGCTGTGCTTCGCCATCGCTTTGCTACGTCTGATGTCAGGACATTCCTCACCAAATTTCCTACTCACCAAACAGGCCCGCTGGTTTTTGGTATTTGTTCTGTTCCAGTGCTCGTCGTATTTCGTGCATTTTGGGCAACTCGCCGGTCCTGTTGGCGCTTACTCGCACGTCTTTTCCGTCGTTACGCTCTTCATCACGGTGCTCGTCCTGGTCGATTCCCCGAAGAGGCTTCATTGGAGCCTCTTAGTGGCTATCGGAGCGGTGGGATTTGTTTCGCTCTACGCGATCCGGCAGCAGCATAGGTACGGAGCCGGCAGCCGGCCCGGAGGCATGTTTGGAGATGCGAATGAGTATGCGCTGGTCGTGGGCATGTGGATGCCTCTGGCATTTCTTTGGGCGTTGAGCACTCGGCCGAAGTGGGAGAGACTCCTTTGCTTCGGATGTTTTGGGCTGGCGTTACTAGGGACCACGTTCGCTGCGTCTCGGGGCGGATTCCTGGGCCTAGTCGCGTCGTTCGGCTATCTGATCTGGCACTCCAGCCACCGCGTCCGGCACTTCGCTGTGGTCGGCGGTCTCTTGGTGCCGCTCGTTCTTCTCACGCCTTCGTCTTCGCTGCGCCGCCTCGAGCACCCGGACTTTGCGGACAACCTCGCCGCTAATGCGCGTCTAACTACCTGGAAGGCGGGCCTCCGCATGGTTCAGTCGCATCCGCTCACCGGCATAGGGCTGGGTAACTTTGAGGCGATGGTGGCTAATTACGAACCCCCGCACGGACTTGTTATCAGCCTCTGTCACAACACATATATTGAGATTGCCGCCGAACTCGGCGTGCTGGCGGTGGCGCCGTTCGCCGCTGTCTTATTTACTGCGTACCTCTCGCTCGGGCGTGTTCGGCGCCGCCTGATTAGAGCCCAGCGGGATCACGAGGCAATGATCTGTCTCGGGATGCAGGCTGGGATCGTGTCGTTTGCGGTGAGTGCATGTTTCGTCACTGCCTGGTGGGAAAAGCTATTATGGCTTCACTTGTTTCTCACTATGTGTATCGTACGGTTAAGTCGAAGCCCAAACGCCGAGATGACGCTGGGTCGACGCATCGAGAAGCAGCCGCGCAAGCGGGAGGATCAATCGGAATTGGCACAGTGTGAGACCATGCCATGACGAGGTTAAGCGCGAGCAGCAGCATAGAATGCCTAAAAACCAAATAGAGTGCAACAACACTTCTACTGCCGTACACGCTCTCTCGCATAGTGTCGGCAGTCGCCTGATCCAGAATTCGGCGGCCACTTTTTGCGGGCAGGCGGTCGTCGTGGGAATTACGTTCGTGGCCACTCCGTACATGACGAGGAAGCTTGGACCAAGCGGGTACGGCACGCTTAGCTTGCTGATGGCGTATCTGTTCGCGTTCGGCCTGCTGAACCTCGGCATTAACACGAGCCTTGTGAAGTTTCTTGCGGAGTTATTAACGCGTGGCCGCCAGGATGAGATGCAGCGCTATTTCAGTACGTCGTTTACTGTCTTATTAGCCATCGGACTGACGGCTGGGGCGACTGTTTGGGGCTTAGCGGGCGTGATCGTGGAACGCTGTTTCCATGGGGAGGCCGCCTTGATACCCTCCGCCACGCTAGCGCTTCGAATCGCCAGCGTTGCCTTCGTCTTGCAATTCCTCTGTCAGGTATTTTCCGCGGTGCCGGCGGCAGCTCAGCGTTTCGAGATACTGAGTTTAATCGGCAACGGCACGACCGTGCTTCGCATTCTGGGAACCGTGGCGCTACTCTGGCTGGGGCGCGGGTTACCCTCCCTCATGACGGTGGTCGTGTTCGCCGTGGGGGTTTCTGCTTTGGCTTACGGTTTCGCGGCGAAGAGGCTGCTCCCCGGCCTGCGGCTGGCGCCGGGATGGTCCCGGCCGCATGGGCGCTCCCTTTTGGGGCATTCGAAGTTTGTGATCGTCGTCAACGCAAGCAACCATTTCGTCTCCACTGTCGATAGTTTTCTCATTGGCTTTTTCCTTCCGGTTGCGAACGTTGCATATTACGGGGTCGCCTATTCGATTGCTCAACGGCTTTGGGTATTTATCGCAAATCTTGTGTCGGTGGTGTTCCCCGCCGCGAGCGCGTTCTCGGGCGAAAGCGACCAGGGACGATTTAACGAACTCTACGTTCGCGGCATGAAGGTCACGGCTATGACTGCCGCGTTTCCATCCCTTGCTTTCTGTGTCTTCGCGTATCCTTTCCTTCGCTTCTGGCTCAGCCAGGGCTACGCTGACCGAGGTGCTCCGGTGCTCATCCTAGTTACTCTCGGGTTTCTACTGAACTCCTTCAGCTTCGTTGCTTCTCAGGTGTTGCAGAGTACGCACCGGGTCAATTTCGCCGCTAGTTCATCGTTGATTTACAGTCTTCTAAATCTTGCCTCATTTCTGATCTTGATCCCGCGCTTTGGCATCCTTGGCGCCGCCGGTGGTTTCCTGGGTTGCCAGGTGCTTTTTGTACCTTGGTTTGTTCACAGAACGAATTCCCTGCTGGGAGTGAGTTGGGGCAGGCTGATCGTGTCATCGTATCTCGGCGCTTTCAGCTGCGCGGGTGTCGCCAGCGGCGTTTGCTGGATGTTCCTCGGCCGGATCCATTCGCTCGTGGGCCTGGCGGTAGCGGGATTTGTGGGCCTGGGAGTCTACGTGGCCGGCGGCGCCGTGGTGATCCTGGATCGCCGGGACCGTGAGGCTGCGCGTCTTCTTCTTCGCCGGTGGCTGGCAGCGGTCAAGCCTGGCTTGAGAACCATTTGGGTATCCATATCATGATCTCTGGGAAGACCAAAGCGACGGCAGGTTCAGAAGGAGGGGCTCGGAGGCCGGTTTGTGCGCTTCTCACCCTCGTCATTCCCACGAAGAATCGGCCGGACGATCTTGAAGCGACGATCGAGAGCGTCCTGAGCCAGACCGCGTTGCCGTTGAAGGTCATCGTCGTGGACCAGAGCGACTCCGGGGAGAGCCAGTCGAGGGTGTCCACGCTGTTTGGCCGGCAGGCCGGATCCGGCGCTTCGGTCCCAAGTCTGCTCTATATCCGCGATCCCACAATTCCGGGGCTGACCGCGGCGCGCAACCGGGCGCTTAAGGAAGTTGCGGAGCAGATCGTGTTTTTCTTTGACGACGACGTGCTTTTGGAACCACGCTTCATCGAGGAGATTCTCGCGGTTTATGAGGAGCATCCCGAAGCGTGTGGGGTGGGTGGCATCGTCACCAATTACACCCCCCCCCCACTCGCATTTCGTTGCTGGACCCGATTATTCGTTCTGCCACCGTTCTGGGATGATCGCCAGCCCATCTACTGGGGGGCCGGGCGGCTCGGTGACGGTCGCGCGGTCCGTGTCACGCGTCTTGGGGGCGGGCTGATGAGCTTTCGTCTCGGTTCGATCAGGGGTATGGAGTTCGATGAGGGATTACGAGGTGCTTGCGATGGGGAGGACGTCGAGTTTTGCGCCCGGTTCCAGCCGGGCTCGGTACTGTTGATCGCTCCGCGCGCCCGACTCGTTCATAAGCAGACGCCAGTGTCTCGTTCCGCCGGACACTGGCTGCCACGGCACGCCCGAACGTTCTCTTATCTCTACCGCCGAAATTGGCGTCGCCGGATTCGCTACCGCCTGGCCTTCTGCTGGCTTACCGTGGGCTACGGCGTGGCGACGGCGGCGATTTCGCTTCGGCGGGCCTCGCTTAGGCCCTGGCGCGAGGCATCTGAGGTGCTCCGATCCCCGCGCCCGCGTGTCACAGCGGCGCCGGGTCCGAGTCTAGGGCAGGAGTGCGGGCCTTGTGAAGGGAAGGATCGCGGATGAGCGTTCCAAGCATGATCGCGTTCTGGAGAGAGCGTCTTGGCATCTCGCTAAGGATGCGTGGGTTTGGCGGGACTTTCCGGTTGGTGGCGCGGCGTGTTTGGGGCCTGCTTTCGACATCTGCCTGGGCGGACTGGAGATTTGACTCATCGTTCGGCGTAAGCACCGCGGGACGCATCGGGCAGTACGAGTTGACCGTGGAGGACCCGAACGTGCTCTGTCATGCGCATGAGTACAGACCGACGCCCGTTGGCGAGTTCGTCAGGATTCTACATAGCTTGCAGCCGGATTACCGTGGTTGGACGTTTCTGGACATCGGAGCTGGCAAGGGACGTGCCATTCTGCTCGCGTCCCATTTTCCTTTCGAGGAGGTCGTCGGGGTCGAATTCGCCGCAGACCTTGTGGAAATCGCCCGGCGGAACCTCTTGACTTATCGAAACCCGCGGCAGGAGTGCAAGAGGCTGCGCGTGGTGTGCCAGGATGCCGCGGAGTACGAGATTCCCGAGGGCAAGCTTGTGGTATACCTAAACAACCCGTTCGACGGTCCTGTGATGGACCGCCTGGCGGCGAATATCGACGCCTCCATTCGGCGCTGTCCTCGTGATGTCTATATCGTCTATTGGAATCCGTTCTGCGCCGCCACACTTGATGCGAAATCCACCATAGAGAGGGTCAAGGAGGGGGGGGCGTTCGTTGTTTACAGATCCGGTTGCGGATTCCGCGGCGCCACCTAACTTGCCTCGTCCGGCAGGGTGATGACCAAGCGGAATCGCATTCTAGGCGCTGAATGCCCGCCCACGATCGCGGAAGCAGCTCACACGGTGGCGAGTCTTACGCAGGTTATCGGCCTATTCGCCTCGGGCCTGCCGAACCGCCGGGAATATCAATGCGACGCACCTCCACGGGAAGCAATGTCCATCCCGGAGGGATAGTCCGCCAAAAAGAGGGGAATATGTTGAGACTCAGCTTTGATCTGTCCTTAGAGGTCGTCGAGTGGATCGAGCTCGGTTGCCTTCTGCTGAGCGTGGCATTGGCTTTCTGGCCTCCATCACTCCTTTCAGATGTAGTCGGGCGCTGGGAACAGCGATTCGCTACCTTTGCCTCGCACAGATGGTGGCCCATCTTAGCTGTCATCGCTCTTCCGGTGGTACTCCGGCTGTGCGTCCTGCCCGTGAACGGTGTGCCTCAACCGCACGTCCACGATGAGTTTTCGATGCTTCTTGAGGCGGACACGTTCCTTCATGGCCGCATCGCAAATCCGACGCCCGCGATGTGGCCGCATTTCGAGACGATCTACGTCCTTATGTACCCGTCCTACGCTTCGCAGTACCCCCCCGGGGCAACCTGCCTTTCTCGCCTTCGGAGCGCTCTTTTTTGGTCAAGCCTGGGCGGGTGTCCTATTGAGCATCGGCCTGTTTAGTGGCGCAGTTGTTTGGGCTTTGCGAGGATGGATCTCCGCGAGCTGGGCCTTGTGGGGTGGTTGCTTCGCCGCTGTCCACTTTGGTCTGACGAGCTACTGGATGGATAGTTATTGGGGCGGGGGCGTGGCCGCCCTTGGAGGCGCCTTGGTGTTCGGGGCGATCCCCAGGGTCCTGGAGGGCGCGACAATTCGACATTCACTGATAGCGGGCGTGGGAACGGCGTTATCTCTGACAACACGGCCTTACGAGTCTGTCTTCTTCCTGGCATTCGTTCTCGGGTGGGTTCTCTGGCGTGCGAAATCCGCTGGCCTGTGGCACAGGCTGCCGTCGGCTCTGTTGCCCGGCGCAGTGGTGGTTGTTGCGACGGGCCTGTTCATGTGCTATCAAGATCTGCGGGTGACGGGAAATCCGTTGCGCTTGCCCTACATCGAGGTGCAGCACCAATACGGCGTAAACCAACCGCTCATCTTCTTCCCAGACGTTTTCGTGTCCGGCGTGCGGGACCGGCAGATTACGGCCGAGGCGGCAACGCAGATTCGTTTTCATAAACGCCTTCGGACTATCCCCGGCTTCCTCGCAAAAGAGGCCGGCTGGCTACGAACAACATGGCGCTGTTTTCTTGGCTTTCTTCCCCTGCCCCCTCTCCTGTGGGCTTGGGCAGCGCGGCGCCAACTTGCGTTTTTCGTAGCCTTCGGTGCCATCACCGTGGTCGCGCTCGCCAATGCCCTCTACGGCTACTTCTTCGGGCATTACGATGCCCCTCTCGCGGTCGCTTGGCTCCTACTGATGATGATCGGCTGGCGGCAGATGCGTTGCTGGAAGTATCACGGCCGTCCTGTTGGACTCGCTTTCTCCCGCGCTTTGTCCATCTCGGTCGTCCTGTCTCCCTGGGTGCTTTATGCTGCGCGTGCCGCGGAGCCGATCTGGCCGAGCCTGCAAACTTGGAACCGAAGAGTAGAGGACGAGTTCTCAGTCCACAACAACCGGGCTCTGACGCTCGCCTGCCTGGAGGCGCAGCCTGGCAGGCAACTTGCGATCGTGAGAACCCCTCCGTCCTCGCGCGACCCAGGTCCCGAGTGGGTCTACAATTCCGCCGACATGAACTCCCAGCGCGTACTTTGGGCCGACGACCTCGGGGAGGCGGAAAACCGCACTCTCATGCGGCACTTCTCCGGTCGCACCGTCTGGCTCATCGAGTCCGACGAGGATCCGGTCCGCATCGCGCCACTCAGCGGACAGGCTGCGATAAAGTGCCCTGGTCTGAGGTGAAATATTATCCCGATCTTGAGCCTGACTTGGAATGGAGACACGCCACCCGTCGGGCGATCGGTGTGTCGCCCCAAGCCCCAAATCGCCGTTACTGGCCCGGACTGACGGCGTTTAGTGGAGTTTCTTAATGCTGGTGCCAACATCATCGAACGGACGGTCAAAGGCCCCGGAGGCTACGAGCGAATTCCCTCGTATCTTAACGACGTATAGGAAAGGTGGTCTGAGCTCGTGGCTGGAGCGAGTTGTCCTACTCGAGGACCTGGACACAGAAGTTGCGCAACAGTGGGGGAAGCATGTTGGAAGTGCGCACCAGTTGAGGCGTGACTGGATATGGGCTTGGCGGCTCTTCCGCATGAGCCGGGACTTTGACGCTGTAGTTACCGGAAGTGACCGTCTCTCCCGGATGTTCGCTATTTTGCAGAGGGTGCTACGCAGGCGCCGCGTGCCCCACGTTTACATCGATTGGTTGTGCAACGTCGAGGGCGGGAACAGGTTCTCACGCATCGTGAGATGCGCTCATCTCCGGTGGTCTGTCCTCGGCGCAAGCCGTGCGCTGGTTCAGGGGAAGGCGGAGGTATCAGGCTATGCCGCAGAACTGGGCGTTCCAACCGCGCGATTTCAATTCGTACCTTACCACTCGACGATCTATACGACGCCGTTTCACATTGAGGCGGGAGACTATATTTTCTCGGGCGGCGATGGGAATCGGGATTACCCATCGCTGATCGCCGCTGTCCGGGGCCTACCATTTCGGACGAAAATTGCCGCACTGTCCTTCGAGCACTTTGTGAGCATTGACATGCCCCAAAACGTGGAAGTCGTGCGATTGTCCCAGGGAGACTATATCCAGGCCATGGCGAGTTCGCGCGTAGTGGTAGTCCCGATCCGTGGGGAACTCTTGCACCCGGGAGGCCAGCAGACGTGGCTAAACGCGATGGCAATGGGCAAGCCTGTGATCGTGGCGGAAGATCAGTCAGCACGCGACTATATTGAGGACGGCGTGAGCGGATTATTGGTCCCGCCGGGCGATGTGGAGGCTCTGCGACATGCGATCAAATCGGTGATGGAAAATCCCGGGCTCGGCTGCTCTCTTGGGCGTGCGGCCCAGATCCGTGCCGCAAGCTTCACGCCTGAACGATTCTGTGATCGAGTCCTTTCCGTCGTCGAGGAGTGCGTCGGCGAGGCGCGCCGTAGCTGACTCCTCCGCTTCGCCGCACTGCCGTACTACGGAGCACCGGACGCTTTCGGGCTTGGGCTGTCCGACGATTCGGAGTAGAGGCGGACTGTCTCGCGTGGTTTGATGCCACCCAGGCCAAGCGGACCGAGCTGGGCATGAGTGGCATCAAGCGTTCCGAAATCAGTGGGCCAGACTGAGCCACATTGAATTGGCCCACTTCAGGTAGTCAATCACGTCACCGTAGTTCCTTGACTCCCCGCCTAGGCTTACTGTCGGCCCGCCGACTGAGAAGCCCCACGGGTCGGTCCGCACTGTCGCGGTCGCAGACCTCCCATCGTAAGGATTGTCCTCGAGGGATGCGATGCCCCAATCGATCTTTTCGCCCCAAAAATCGTAGAGACCCCACCACACCACGCCAATGAATGGGTAGGAACCTGTACTGGCCGACTGCCAGTTCAGAAGGCTCTTCATAGTGCTTTGATGTAACTGGCCACGCGTCTGCTGAGTTGGACTATCCCAGCCAGGCTGTGCGCCCGGATACATAAACATCGCTGAATCGGGAGTAGCAGCCTGCGTTACGGAGTCTATGATCGGCTTATCGCCGAAATATTGTCCAATGTAGTCGAGCGACGCCTGAGTCGGTATCCAACTTGTGAAAAGTCCGTCGAGATAACCTCCAGCCGCTGCGAGAATCTGCTTTCCCGGGGGAGCACCCCACGTACCGAGCGTATCTGGACCGAAGTACGGGTGATTTGGGTCATTCAACTGAATAGCACTTCGAACCACACCAAAGTACTTGCCTGCGTACTGCGCCTCCCACGCATCCAGGTCCGCACCAAGGTTCGGATTGGCGTTCGGAAGGGGAATCCCATTGATGCCGCACTGTGATGCCTGCTCGAGACAATACCAGTTCGTTCCGACCCAAGCGGTATTGTGTCCATCTTCGTCCATCAGCCCAGTGCCTCCCGCAGCCCAACCTCCGTATGTGTAGTCGACCGTGATCGCCGCGCCGACTGGAGGAGGAATCGCGAAAGTGATTATCAGGTCGCCAGTCGTGTAATTGATCGATGCAGGCGGTCTGGGCGGCATTGCGCCGGTTATCAACCCGGTGTCCGGTTCTACCCAAGTGGTTCCAATCGGCACATTCGAGGCTTGCATCGTTTCCCCACCGGAGATGGTCGACGCGTAAACATCATAGCCGGTCACGTTCGGAGCGGCCGGCGGAGACTGGACCGACGCAACCCAGTCTTGATTCTCGTTCGTCCACTGTTCGACGCTGAGGCCGGCATAGTATCCGGGGCTCATGTGATACGCAATCTTCATGTAAATGCGCTGCACTGGCGTACCGCACGCAGGGTTCTGGCATGGCTGCTGGAGGACCACTCCGCTCGGGAGCGGGGTAGGGAGCCAGCCGGTGATTCCAGTCGCTGCAGGGCCCACCAAACTACCTGACCCGGACATACCGATCGAGCAGTTTGACTGCCACGATGGACAATCCCCAGCAACCGGCGTGCCTGCGAGGCGAACGATCATGCTGTACGGAGAGACCGAACTGTGGGTTAGTGGATAATTGAACGCGGTAGTTGTGCCATCTCCGGTTCGAATCGTCTCCCCGGTAACACGTGTTCCGGTGGAATCAAAGGTAGAGTAGTTAGAACCCCACGCTGAATTCAACGCTCCGATACTACCGCTGTACTTGTTGTAAAGATAGTCCCTCAAGCTGCACGGTGTGGAAGCGGAGCAGCTTGCCGACTGAGGCGAGGCGAAGGTCTTGGTGTAAACCGTCGGATCTGAGTAAAACATCTGCGACGACGCGTTGTAAGTTTGGACAGGCGAAGTTATCAACACTTCGAGTGCAAGGTTGTTTGTGACCATTCCAGCCGGGGTTGTTGGAAGATCTGGTCCGGCTCCAAATCCGTAAAGGAAGTCGGTGTCGTCGGAAAGCCACCCGATGAAGTACGGTGATTTGATCCAGGCTTGGTAATTTACGTCGTGGGCAAGCCCGGCGTTAGCCCACATCGAGAAGTTGTTGTCAAACAAGTCCGGACATGCCGGTCCTCCCCACTTTGCGTACGCCTGGTTAACGCCTGCGACCATATCCTTCACTGGGCCGTTCGCGTAGCTGTAGAGGTTCGTTAGCGAATATCCGGTAGAGTACTCACCGAAGAACGGCATCTTTACCGGCTGAGTCCCACCCGGCCAGGACGGGTCCGTCCAGGTGGGCAAGACGACGCCGGTCGACTTCTGTCCGATGGAATTAAATCCCCAAAGTTGCAGGCGACGATTCTGTTGCGGTCCCCAGACTTGGGAGGTCCCGTACTTGCTGGTGAATATTTGTTGGTAATAGCTGCACACCCCCGTGGACGTATCGCAACCGGTCTCGCCGGTGTCAATCCCGCCCATGCTGTTCGCCCAGAACACATTCCCCAATGGATCACAGAGCCACCACCGGTTACCGATCTTCTGTGTATGGAACCACCCCGTCGCCGAGCAGGTGAGCGTGCTACTTCCCCCGTACTCGTCCAACACCGGGTTCACGATAAACGAATACTGAAGCGAAGTTGTGTTATTGGCCGTATCCTGCGCTTGCAGCGTGAAGAAATTCGACCACCCCGCGCTGCTGGGTGTTCCGGAAATCGTGCCCATTTTCGGATCCAGCGTCAATCCTGCCGGCAGCGCGCCGGAGACGCTCCACGTGTACGGTGGCGTCCCACCATTGGCCGTCAACGTCACGGAGTAATTAGCCCCGGCCACCCCATTCGGCAAGTCCGCATTCATGATGGTCAGCGAACCGCCGGACGCCATCGCCGCAACGTTGATCGTGCACGACTGCGTCGCGAGCTGCCCCAACGCGTCGGAGGCTTGCACGCCGAATGTGAACGGCCCCGACGCCGTAGGAGTCCCCGAAAGCACCCCCGCCTGGCTCAAACTGAGGCCCGCCGGCAGCGCGCCGGAGGCGACCGCCCAGGACACCGGCGCCGCGCCCCCGCTCGAAGCGAGCGTCGCGCTATAAGCTGTCCCCACCGTCCCACCCGGCATCGCAGTGGACGTGATCACAAGCGCCGAGGCGATCACCAGATTGATCGCCGCGGAGGCCGTTCGACCGCCACCGTCGGTAACCTGCACACTGAAATTGTACGACCCCGCCGCCGACGGCGTTCCGGATATCGTACCCGTCGTCGTGCCCAGAGAAGTGCCGCCCGGCAACAGGCCCGACAAAATCGACCACGCGTAGGGCGAAGTGCCTCCCGTGGCGGACAACGTCGACGAATACACTGCGTTCACCGTGCCTGCCGGCAGCGACGAACTCGTCACGGCCAGCGCCGGAACAATCGTAAGTGAGAGAGTGGCGGAAGCTTGCTCCCCCGCCGAATCACTCACTTGCGCTATGAAACCAAAGTTTCCGGACGCCGCCGGCGCACCGCTGATCACCCCGGAAGACGTAAGCGACACTCCGGCGGGTAGACTGCCTGACGCCATCGTCCAGATATACGGAGGCGTTCCGCCCGAGGCGGCCAGCGTCACGCTGTATGCCGTCCCGGTGGTTCCCGCCGGTAGCGAAGTGGTCGTCACAGTGGGCGGCGAGGCTGTCCCTCCACCGCTCGTCGCATAGATCGAGATGGTGTATTTCTGCGTTCCGGTGACGCCCGTCGAGTCCGTGGCCTGAACG
>JAJYCN010000346.1 GCA_021778335.1 Acidobacteriota bacterium
TCCTTTATCGCCGAATTGGACTCGCTTGGCTTCGAAGTTTGCGACATCCTCGGCATCGGCCGCGCGGATTCTTCCCACGTCACCTTCTTCGATCTCGTGTTCGAGCGGAAGCGCACCACGCCCGCAATCTGATCCGCACCCGCCTCAACGGCGGGACGCGGCGATCACTTCCTCCACCGCCGCCCGCATCCCGATGCGAAACCGCTCGACGGTGAACAACTCCCGCTGTGCCGCCAGCATCTCGCGAAGCGCCGTGAGAGTCGCCCGATCTCCCAGCACCGCGCTGATCTTCTCCGTTGCCTCCTCGTCTTCGTAACACAGCCGCGGATCCCGCCCCACGATCTCCACCTGCCCTCCGCTGTTATGCACAAACGGCACGCAACCCGCCATCAGCGCCTCCGCCGGAGCGATTCCGAAGTGCTCGGCCCGCAAGGCGTGAATCGCATACCGGCACCGTCCCATCAACTCGAGCAGATCCTCCCGCGGCAAGTCTTCGTGCAACTGAACCCAGTCGCGATTCTCGTCCACTAACTTCCGCAAGCCGGCGTAAAAAGCTTCGCCTACCCGTCCGGGCTCTCGCGTCCCCACCAAATGCAAACGGATCGCTGGGCGCCGCTCGCGCACCTTCCCCAGCACGCTAAGGATCCAATCCATCCGCTTGGCCACGTGCAATCGTCCCGCCGTCACGAAGCCCTCTTCCCGCGCTTCCCAATCGAGCACGCGTGGCGGCGCCGTCACCGGCGGATACAGCGTCCGCGGCCGAATCCCGTATCCGTTCTCGACCTGGCGCCCGGTCCAATCCGAGTTCGCCAGTAACGTCGACTGCTTCAACCGCTCCACCCGGATCCCCGCCAGCAGCATCCACGGCTTCGTCTCCCCGCGCAGGCAACCCATCCATCCCGCGCCGCTGTCGCGGTATTTCCCCCAAAACCGCGCCAGGTACGGGTAATGCACGTAGTTCACTCCCGGCCCGCCTAAATCCATTTCTTCGGTCCCGGTTGCGATCACCGCGTCGTAATCCCGCCGGTACCGCCGGCTCAAGCGCATCAGATACGCCACGGGCTGAATGCTCGCCTGGTCCGGATCCAGCCCAAACACAAACCGCGCCGCCCGGCTCAGCCGAATCACCGAAAGATTCGATTCGCCCAGGCTCGTCCCGTAAAACCGATCCGTCGCGGCGACATCGGGCTCCGTCTCGGTCAGCAGCGTCACCTCGTAGTCGTCCTTCAACACTTCGATCGTCCAGGCCGCCACCGCCGTGGACCCTCCCGGCGGCCGCAGGGATTGATGCACCAGCAAAATCTTTTTCTTCAATCCAGCAGTATACGGTCTGCGCGCCGTCCCCACACCGCTTCCGGCGAAATCCGGAGATACACTGATCGGCAGTGCAAGCCTCTCGCACATCCGCAACCGAGACCACGGGAACCATCACTTGCCTCAAGCAGTACGGCGCGCGCCGGACCGGGACCAATTACGTCCGCGCGCTTCTGCTCGCCAACTATCCCGAAGTCCTTCCTCTCATGCACGTCCTCGGGGACAAGCACTCGCCGCCGGTCGACTTCGACCGGATTCTCCAGATGTCGCTCGCCGCTTCCGATCCGGATTTCGAATTCGTGCGCGCGACTACTCTCGCCGCGCCCGCCGAATCGACGCGTCCCCACGACGGGCGCCAAATCGCGTACTTGCGAAAGACGGCAAAACAGGTGGCGGCGAGCGTTCGCACGGGCAGGCTCGGCTTCGCCGTCTCCAGCAAGAACCCTTACGCCTGGGCCGCGAGCCTCGCCCGCTACTCAGGCTGGACCTTCTTCTTCCTAACCGGCCGGCGCATCAAGCCATCCTGCCGCGACCTCCTCGCCACCGCCTGCCTCGAATACAACCGCAACTACCGCGCCTGGCTCGATCTCGCCGCCCGCTTCCCTTCCCGCAGCCTCCTCATCCGCCACGAGGACCTCGTCGAAGACGCGCCCGGCGTTCTGGAAAACCTGGAACGCCGCTTCGGCCTGTCTCGCCTTCACCCGGAGTTTCGCCTTATCGCCGGGAACGCCGAGCCCGCCATCTGGGACGACTCCGAACCGGCCCTGGGCAAGTCCAACTTTAATCCCACGTTCTATCGCAAACGCCACTACATGAAGCAGCTATCCGCCGGTTTGCGCGAGGTTGTCGAGGAAAACATCGACTGGCCGATCGCGGCGGAGCTCGGCTACACGAAGGACTCCAGATAAGTTTGTGGGCGGGGACACTGCGGCGCGGTAGGCTGAGGAGGTGGTTACCGATCTGGTGCAGATTCGACGGCTGGGGGAGCGGAAGCGGGGAGAGAACGAGAAGTTTCGCGCGTATTTGAAGCGGCATAACTTCGTGGAGCGGCGGTATAAGCGGATTGCGGAGGAGATTGCCGGGCAGATCGACTGCACGGCGTGCGCTAACTGTTGCAAGGTGGCGACGGCGCAGGTGAGCGACCGGGATGTGGAGCGGCTGGCGAAGTATCTGGGGATGCGCGAGCGCGAGGTGTTGAGCGAGTACACCGAGGTCAGCGAAGACGAGGGGCGGATTCTCAAGCGCAATGAGAACGGGTGCGTGTTTCTCGATGGGAACCTGTGCTCGGTGTATGAGGCGCGGCCGGATACGTGTAAGGATTTTCCGCACCTGGTACATGGAACGGGATCGTTTTTGAGCCGGATGTGGAAGATGGCGGACCGGGCGTGTTACTGCCCGATTGTGTACAACGCGCTGGAGGCGTACAAGGAAGAGGCCGGATTCCGGACGCTGGCGGGATGAAGCGGGGACTGGGAAAACATGCGCAGGCGTGGGCGATGGCGCATGTGTCGCCGCACATCGAGCGGATGATGGCGGAGCGGAAGTGGGAACTGCTCGGTGGCTTGCGCGGGCTCGTGGTGGAGATTGGTCCGGGGACGGGATCGAACTTGCGGTACTACGCGCGTGGGGTGAGATGGCGGGGGGTGGAGCCGAATCCGTTCATGCACCGCTATCTGCGGGAGGCGGCGCTGGCGGCGGGGCACGAGGGCGAGGTGTGCGAGGGGGTGGCGGAGGCGCTGCCGATTGACGATGCGAGCGTGGACGCGGTGGTGTCGACGCTGGTGCTGTGCTCGGTGGGAGACGCGCAAGCGGCGCTGCAGGAGACGATGCGGGTGCTGCGGCCTGGTGGGCAGTTTGTGTTTTTCGAGCACGTGGGGGCGGCGAAGGGGAGTTGGCGGCGGCGGGGGCAGGAACTGCTCGGGCCGGCGTGGCGGGCGGTGGCGGATGGGTGCCGGCTGGACCAGGACACGCTCGAGTTGATTCGCGGGGCGGGGTTCCGCGAGGTGCGGGTGGAGGAGCTGCGGCTGCGGTTCGGGCCGGCGTCGCCGCAGATTGTGGGCGTGGCGATTAAATGACGCGCCGGGCGATGGCGCTGCCGATTGACGCGCATCTCGGCGAAATTGTGCGCGTGGTGGCGGGCGGGAGCAACGTGGTGGTGGAGGCGGCGCCGGGAGCGGGGAAGACGACGCGGGTACCGGCGGCGCTGCTCGAGGTGGGTCCGGTGGTGGTTCTCGAGCCGAGGAGGATCGCGGCGCGGATGGCGGCGCGGCGGGTGGCTGAGGAACGGGGCTTGGAGGTTGGGCGCGAGGTCGGGTATCAGGTCCGGTTCGAAGATGTGACGAGCGCGGCGACGCGGCTGCGGTTTGTCACCGAAGGGCTGCTGGTGCGGAGGCTGCTCGAGGATCCGAGGCTCGAAGGCGTGGCGGTGGTGTGTCTGGATGAGTTTCATGAGAGGCATCTCGACACCGACATGGCGCTGGCGATGCTGCGGCGGCTGCAGAAGACTTCGCGGCCGGACCTTCGGATGGTGGTGATGTCGGCGACGATGGAGGCGGCGCCGGTGGCGCGGTACCTGGGCGGGTGTCGAGTGGTGAAGGCGGAGGGGCGGGTGTTTCCGGTGAAGGTGGAGCATCGGCCGTATTCGGCGGCGCCGCTGGAGGAGCAGGTGGCGAGTGCGGTTGAGGATCTCAAGGAAGACGACGGCGGGGTGCTGGTGTTTTTGCCGGGGGCGGCGGAGATCGAGCGGGCCGGGAGGGCGGTGGAGCAGGTGACGCGGGCGGCGGGGCTGGTGGTGCGGCCTCTCCATGGGAGTTTGCCCGCGGCGGAGCAGGACCGGGCGGTAGCGCCGGGGCCGGAGCGGAAGCTGATTCTGGCGACGAACGTGGCGGAGAGTTCGATCACGGTGGAGGGAGTGACGGCGGTGATCGACAGCGGACTGGCGCGGGTGGCGATGGATTCACCGTGGAGCGGGCTACCGGTGTTGAAGGTGCAGCGGGTAAGCCAGGCGTCGGCGCGGCAGAGAGCGGGGCGCGCCGGACGGACGGCGCCGGGGCGAGTGATCCGGCTGTATACGGAGGAAGATTTCCTGCGGCGGCCGGTGGCGGAGACGCCGGAGATTCTACGGCGGGAGTTGTCGCAGCTTTGCCTGGACCTGGCGGCGATGGGGGTGAGGGATGTGGGCGAGGTGGAATGGTTGGACGCACCGCCGGAGGAAGCGGTGGGCGCGGCGCGGGAGTTGTTGCGCGAGTTGGAGGCGTTGGGCGGCGAGGGGCGGCTGACGGGGCTGGGAAGAAAGATGGCGAGGCTGCCGCTGCATCCGCGGCTGGCGCGAATGGTGAGGGAGGGCGTGGAGCGGGGCGCGGGCGATGCGGCGGCGCGGGCGGCGGCGTGGTTGGCGGCGGGGGTGAGCGGACCGACGATGAATCTGCTCGAGTTGGTGGAAGCGGCGATGCCGTATGCGGTGGAGCAGGCGGCGCGGCAGATCCGGAGGTTGGCGGGGATTCGGGGGAGCGCGAAGGGGCACGACGACGCGGCGTTGATGGAGGCGGCGCTGAAGGCGTTTCCGGACCGCGTCGCGGCGCGGGCGGCGGGCGAGGGGTTGGTACTGCTGGCTTCGGGCGGGCAGGCGCGGTTGCGGGGGGCTCATTTGCCGGAGTATCTGGTGGCGCTCGATATCGAGGAGCGGCCGGAGCGGGGGCTGCCTCAGATCCGGCTGTGGTGTCCGGTGGAATTGGAGATGCTGATCGAGGGGGCGGTGGAGACGCGGGGAATCGAGTGGAACGCGGCGGCGGAACGCGTCGAGGAAGTGCGGGCGCTGCGGCGAGGCAAGATTCTGCTGGAGGAGAAGCGCGGGCAAGCGCCGGATTCGGAGGAGACGGCGGCGATGCTTACGGAGCAGGCGGGGCGGGTGGCGCTGGGGCGGTTTCTGGAGCCGGAGACGGTTAAGGGGGTGCTGGCGCGGTCACGGTTCGCGGCGGCGGGCGGGGCGCGGGCGCTAAGCGAGGAGGATGTTGGCGAGGTGCTGCGCGAGGCGTGCCGCGGGCGGCGGAGTTTCGCGGAGTTGGCGGCGGCGGGAGGCGAGGTGGTGGCGGCGCTGGAAGCGCGGGCGGGCGGGAGGCATATGCTGGAGAGGCTGGCGCCGGAGTTTTACGTGCTGCCGCGGGGGCGGAGGGTGCGGATTCAGTACGAGGAAGGCAAGAGTCCGTGGATTGCGTCGCGGCTGCAGGATTTTTTCGGGATGCGGGAGACGCCGAAGGTCGGCGGCGGGACATTGGTGGTGCAAC
>JAJYCN010000347.1 GCA_021778335.1 Acidobacteriota bacterium
AAGATTTTTGGGAGCGCCGCTCCGAGCACCGAAAGGCCGCCTGATGCCTACCCCAATCACTTTTTTGTCGTGCGCCCTTGCGGGTTTTCGCGCACACGCCAGCAGGTATCCTGATCTAAGGTGACTGGCTCAGCCGCTACAGCGCAGCCCGCGAAATCCTCTCCGTCCGTCGTACGCACGGTGTTTCCCATCCTGGCTGCGGTGAGTTTTTCGCACCTGCTCAACGACATGATCCAGTCGTTGCTGCCGGCGATTTATCCGATCCTCAAAGCCACGTTCCGGCTGAATTTCGTCGAGATCGGCCTGATCACGCTGACCTATCAGCTCACGGCGTCCCTGCTGCAGCCTTTCGTCGGCCTTTACACCGATCGCAGCCCGAAGCCGTTCTCGCTCCCGGTCGGCATGACGTTCACGCTCCTCGGCCTGCTGATGCTCGCCACGGCGCCGCACCTCGGCATGCTGCTCGTGGCCGCGGCATTCATGGGCATGGGCTCGTCGGTCTTCCATCCGGAGTCCTCGCGCGTGGCGCACCTGGCTTCCGGCGGCCGTCACGGACTGGCCCAGTCAGTCTTCCAGGTGGGTGGCAACGCCGGTTCTTCGCTCGGTCCGCTTCTCGCCGCGTTCATTGTTCTGCCCGGCGGCCAGCGCCGCGTGGCATGGTTCACCCTCGCCGCGCTTCTCGCCATACTGGTGCTCACCGTGGTGGGCCGCTGGTACCGCCATGCGATGAAGCCTGGCACGTCCCGCGCGCACGCTTCGGCGGCTTCAGGCGCGATGCGCAAAGCCGCGGGCCCCATCATCATCCTCGCCGTTCTCGTCTTTTCGAAATACTTCTACTTGGCCAGCTTGACGAGTTACTACACGTTCTACCTGATGGCTAAGTTTCACGTGCCCGTGCGGACCGCGCAGATCGACCTGTTTATCTTCCTCGGCGCCGTGGCCGCCGGCACCGTGATCGGCGGGCCGGTCGGAGATCGCTTCGGCAGAAAATACGTGATCTGGCTGTCGATCCTCGGCGTGCTTCCCTTCACGCTGCTCCTGCCCGAAGCCAGTTACTCCTGGACCCTCATTCTCACCGTTGTCATCGGGCTGATCCTGGCGTCAGCGTTCTCCGCGATTCTGGTTTATGCACAGGAACTTGTCCCCGGCAACGTCGGAATGATCGCCGGGCTGTTCTTCGGTTTCGCATTCGGCATGGCCGGAATCGGCGCGGCCGTTCTCGGCAAACTGGCCGACACGAAGAGTATCTTCTTCGTCTATCGCGTCTGTTCGTTCTTACCCGCGCTCGGCCTTCTTACGGCGTTCCTGCCGGACGTGCACAAGCGGCGCGAGGCGGCTTAGGCGGCCGCGCCGAAATCACCTTGACGCGCCAATTCCGCAATCTGGTCGCAGCCCCGCGCGGCTAACGCCATCATCGTCAACGTCGGATGCTTGTCGCCGGTCGAGACGAAGCACCCTCCGCCGAAAACAAAGAGATTCGCGACGTCATGCGTCTGGCAGTACGAATTCAGCACGCTGGTTTTCTTGTCCGCGCCCATCCGGCAGGTTCCCACTTCGTGAATCAGGCTGCCGGGAGGCGCCAGGAACGGTTTCGATTCGAGTGGCTCGCCGTGCGCGGCGTGGAACAGCTCCGCCGCGCGGGCGTGGAAGTCGGCGTAAAGTTTCTTGTCGTTGTCGCAGTGGTCGGCGTGGATGCGCAGGGCCGGAATTTCCCAGGCGTCGCGAACCTGCGGATCAAGTTCGATGAAGTTCTCCTTGCGCGCCAGCATCTCACCGCCCGACATCCATACGCGGGCAAAGGCCGGATAAAGATCTTTGATCTCCTTCTTGTAGCCGGAGCCGAAGCCGGCGTGGTTCAGCGCGAACATGGGGAACATCGACGCCCCACCGCTCGCGCTCATCGCGTAGCCGCGGATGAAACTGCCCTTGGCGCCGTCCAGGTGAATGTGGTTTGGCACATAGAGGCCGGCGGACTTGCCGTCGTCGTTTCGGATCCGCCCGCCCTTCAGTTGCGGCAGGAATCCGCTTACGCCCGCGCCAGTCACCTGATCGATCAGGTAATGGCCGAGCACGCCGCTCGAATTGGCGATGCCGCCCGGCGTCGAGTTCAGCATGATGCGCGTGCTTTCCAGTGACGACGCCGCCAGCACGACGACCCTCGCCGGCAAGTCCACCTCGCGCTTGGTGTAGCGTTCGATGTACCGGACGCCTTTGGCGTGTCCTTCGCCATCCATGAGCACCTTACTTACGACCGAATCGCAGAGAAGCGTGACGCGCTTGGTGCGCATCGCCACGGGAAGCGTCGAAGATACCGTGCTGAACATCGCGCCGACGTCGCAGCCATTGATGCAGTTGCCGCAGTAATGGCACGGGGGACGGTTCTGCCACATCTTCGTAAGCTGCGCAACGCGGCGCTGTGTGGAAGGCATGCCCAGTTTACGGCAAGCGGCGGCGAAGATCGTTTCAGCGCAGTTCAGCGGCATCGGCGGAAGGAACTCGCCGTCGGGGAACTGCGGGAACCCATCGTTCGAGGCGCTCACACCGATGAAGCGCTCGACGCGGCTGTAATAGGGCGCGATCTCGGCATACGAGATCGGCCAGTCATCGCCATAACCGTCGCGCGAGGCCGCATGGAACTCGTAATCCGCCATCCGGTCCGAACATCGTCCCCAGTGCAGCGTCCGCCCGCCCAGCACCCGCGCGCGCGTCCAGCGGAACGGCTTGCCGGGAGCCGTGGTATACGGGTTCTCCTCGCCGTTGATCATGATGTGGTAGCTATACTCGGTGGCGCTGGGATAGCGCTTCTTCATCAAGCCCGGCTGGCCCGCGCCATGAAACGGGAGTTCGTACGGGAAGACATGATGAAAGTCCTTCGCCGGGTTGATGTTCGAGCCGGCTTCAAGCAGCGCGACGCGGAACCCGCTCTGCGCCAGCGCCATGGCGGCCCACCCGCCACACGCTCCGGAACCGACAACCGCAATATCGTACTTGGTTTGTGGCATGAACTTATACCTTGTGATGCTCCGGATGATCGCAGCCCGGGAAAGCAGTTAGATATGCCAGGCCCTGATAATTCAGGTCATCGATCAGGCCGGCGCGGGAGGTGTAGTAAGCCCGCACGGTGGCTTCCTTAATAAGTTGATAAGTGGCGAAGCCGTCGTGGTGGACTTGGGGATTTCGCTCCGGCGCAGCCATGGCTTCGATGAGCGAAACCCGCTGCGGCGCGCTCATCGATCCAAATCCGCTCTTGCCGAGCCACACCATCGCCTCGCGCCAGGACGTCTGCATCTCCGGCGCGTACTCGGCGGCCGAATGGACGACGAAATCGATAAACGGCGCACAGTGCGCTTCGCGGGCGCCCGGCGTTTCGTCGGTGGGGAAGAGAATTTCCGTGAATGCGGTAAGCGAATCGAACTCCGGCGGCGAAAAGAACTGCGGATGGTAGTTTGTGAACCGGTCCGGCTCCGGAGGCGCGGAGGAATGAAGATGCGCGGCGCCGGGCGGTGAGGCGCGCAGCCACGCGGAGAAAAACGCGGCGCCGGCCGAGGTGGCTCCGGCGCGTGCGATGGCCCAGGCAAAATCCCGTCGACTAACTTCCATGGTTGACTAACTCCCGTCTAGTAACTTTCCACCTTTGCGTGAAGCAGCCGCCCACCGGCCGGCAGCGCCACGCCAAAAAATGTCTCGTCGCCGTTGAGGCGGCGCGTGGATTTCCAGACGCCGTCCGGCGCCGTACCTTCTTCTACGGAAATAAACTCGGCGTGCGTCTTCTCCGAGCCGCGCCGCGGGCGGAACTGCACGCGCGCATTGGCGCCCAGAATGACGAACTCGCCCGGCGAAAGCTCCCCGACCAGTGCGTGCCCCGTCGGCTCCGGATTGCCTTGCGCGATCGACCCGCCGTAAGAAGCCACCGCGCGGCCAAACTGCACCAGAACTTCGAAGTCATCGAATATAAGCAGTTGTTCGGTCAGCAGCGGCGCTTCGATCGCGGCTTTGAGCTTTCCTTCGTCCCGCAGCTTCAGAATCCAAGGCGAAACGCCAGCGAGCAGACGGTTGTTTACCGCGTACGCTTCGCCCAACTCGATCAACTTGCCGTTCTGCCAGTAGGAATCGAGTCCGAATGGCGAGAACCCCAGCGCGCCATACGTCGCGATCGCCGAAAATTCGTACGAGGGGAACCGCGGTCCGCCCGTTTCCGGAATCAGCAGCGCATTGTCCGCCCGCCGGTAAGCGTCCAGGACGCCCATGTAATTATCCGGGTCGAGCACGTAGTTATCGGGCGCGATCAGATCGAGCGCCGGAGCGTTCGCTTTCCATAGCGCGAGCATATTCGTCGTTGCGCCGCCGCTCGGGTACGCCTCGCCGGGGCGCATGAAGTTTTTCTGCTCGCGCAGCCAGACGTTGACGTACATCGGCAACGAATACTCCTGCTTGCCTGCCTCGGCGACGGCGTTGATGTAACTGGAAACCGACCACGCCGAAAACGCCTCCCCGGCTTCGTCGCCGAATACTTGCGTCCAGGTGCCCGGCTTCCGGCCTAGCTTGCGAACGAGCGCCTCGGGCACGGCGCCGTCGAATACTCGATTCGCTTCCGCCGAATAATCGCGGTCGGTCCCGAGCGACCCGGGTTCGTTCTCTACTTGAATCAAAATCACGGTGTGCGTATCGCCGTCGGTCTGCTTTAGATGCCCGAGCAGGGCTCGGAAAGCGGCGGCATCGGCATCGCGCGTCGTGTGGCTCAGTGGACTTAGCGTGCGCACGGCATGGCGGGACTCATCGAGCATTCGTGGATAGCGCGCCGCATCTGACTTGATCCATGCCGGCGCATAGTCCATCGTGCCGTTCTTCCACGTGCCGAACCACAACAGCACCAGCCGGAAGTTTTCGCGCCGCGCCTGCGAGACGATCGCGTCCACGGTGTCGAAATGGAACTGTCCTTGCACAGGCTCGATGTCTTCCCAGTACACCGGGACCTCAACCGTATTCAGGTGCATGGCATGGGCGGCGGGCCACAGTTGCTCCATCTGCGCCGGCCAACCGCTCGAGTTATGAACCTGCGCGGCAAGCACGAGAAACGGCGCACCATCCACAAGCAAACGGTAGTGCCCGCTGGCTTTCTCAATGCGAGGAAGCGGCGCCGCGTTCGCGGCGAGCGCCAGACTGACCAAGGCCAGCGCAATTTTCATCGCTGGCCATTACATCACACTGCGGACGGCTACTGCGCACGCCTTTCCCTATTTGCTTGGTGAAGATATAGAGCCGCTTCATCTTCTGAGCGCACAGCGGGGCGCGCTCCATTCGACCAGTCAACGTCCGCGCCCCGCTGCGTTGTGCGCGGCGTTAACTGGAGAGACCGGCTGCGACTGCTCTACATGAGTTGCTGCACCATCTTCCGGCAGAGAACCACCTCGGGATCCTTTACAATGCCGTCGACATTTCAATCCTGGTCGACGCTCGAGACCCCGTAGTTCGGTCCCCTCGTGCAAGATTGGAGAAACTCATGCCCAACGCGATCCGCGATCGGCGACCTGGAATAAAAAGAGTGTCTGTTTGCCGGGCGCGACGCCGCCTGCTCGGCGT
>JAJYCN010000046.1 GCA_021778335.1 Acidobacteriota bacterium
GGAAACGCAGTCCGCCGCTATCAGCGTGTACATTGCGGAGCGTGATGCCGCGGAAATCGGGAATGCGGTCGCCCGCGGCTTTGGGAGAGCCGGGCGTCTCCTGGTAGAACGCGTCGAATACGAGCGGTTCGTGGACGCGGGTTAGCTGTATGTCTTCGTAGACCACATCGTCGACCACCCCTCCGCGCGTCGAATTCGACTTGATGCGCAGGCCGTTGTCGCTGCCGTCAAACGTGATGTGGCGGGCGCGGACGCCGTGTACCCCGCCGTTGGTTTCACTCCCGATCGAGAGACCGTGACCTTGAAGGAAGCGGCAGTTTTCCACCGTAATGTCCGCGCTCGGATGGCCGTCGTCGCTGCTCTTGATGGCGATCTGATCGTCGCCCGTGTCGATCGTCGTGTCGCGGATCGTGATGCCGGAACTCGAGATCGGGTCGATGCCGTCGGTGTTGACGGCGGAGTGATGCGGGTCCGGCGCGTAGACATACTCCCGCTTGGACGGCGTGCGGATCTCAACGTGCTCCACCGTGATGTGATCCGACAGATGGAAGACGACGTGGAAGTTCGGCGAGTCGTGGAGAGTGACATCCGCGAGCCGGATGTCGTGGCAGCGCTCGAACACAGCCAGGCGCGGACAGTTCTGTTTTCTGGCGTAGCTTTCGGCCTTGGCAAGACGCGCGAGCGCCCACCACGAACCGGCCTGATCGCGCGAAAGCAGCGGCGTACCCGGAGGGCCAAGCGTGGCCCAGCCACGGCCTTCGATCGATCCCGGGCCAACAACAGCGACTTCGCTCGCCTCCACCGCGCGCAGTAAAGGCAGACAGCCCCGCCCGTCGCCGAGCGTGCCGCAGGTAGGTGTGCCGGGGTGCACGTCGAAATCGCGCGGATTGCGGCTCGCCACAAGCGATACGCCGCGCGCGATGCGCAACGTGACGTGCGAAGGCAGGCGTATCGGTCCGGAGAGGAAGGCGTCGCGAGCGCCATCCGGCGCGAGTTCGACCACCCCGTTTGAGCAGCCATCGAGCG
Source organism: Acidobacteriota bacterium (assembly GCA_021778335.1). Classification (GTDB taxonomy): domain Bacteria; phylum Acidobacteriota; class Terriglobia; order Bryobacterales; family Bryobacteraceae; genus JAJYKC01. The sequence continues at coordinate 1,027 of JAJYCN010000046.1, forward strand.
CGGCCTGGATCCGGGCGGTGTCGGGCCGGGCTTCGTCGATTTGCGCCGCCGGCTGGGCCGCGCGAAGCGACGCGCAGACCTGCCCGCCGTGAGCGAGCGGGAGAGCCAGGAGCAACGCGAGAGCCCGCACTTCAGCGTCCTTTCAAACGGGTCCGGGAAGGCGCATCGTCTCCCTCGACGATCCGATATGCGAAATTCGCCGGCATCTGCTTGAACTCCTGCTCGGCGCCGCTGGGCCACAGGATGTGGAGACGGTCAACCGTCGCGGCGTTCCCGAGGCCGAAGTAGAGTGTGAGCGCGTTTTGCGAGTAGAAACTCCCCCCGCTAGTGACCTGCTGAACCTGCCGCCTCGCTCCGGTGGTGACGTCAACCAGCGCGCCGATGGCGGAGCGGTTCGAGCGCGTGCCTTCGAGCGTCACCGCGATGGCGTTGCGGTGAGCGCCCATATTCTTCAGCAGCGACGGCGTCTCGTTCATGTTGACGATGACGATCTCCGGATGCCCGTCCCCGTCGAGGTCGCCGGTGGCGAGGCCGCGGGCCGGGCGGGGAACGCGCAGCGCAGGCCCGGCAGTCTCGGTTAAGTCGGCGAATGTGCCGTTTCCGAGGTTGCGATATAGCAGCGTTGGCTGGCGGTACTTGTCGCCCACGGGAGCGTGTTCCACTTCCGGATAAACGTGGCCGTTGGCGATCATCACATCGGGCCAGCCGTCTTCGTCCGCATCGAGAAACGCCGCGCCCCAGCCCAGCAGTTCGTGCTTGGCGAGGCCGGCCTGGGGAGAAAGGTCGGTGAAAAAGCGGCCGTCGTCGTTGTGGTAAAGCGACGGCAGGTCGCCGGAAAAATTCGTCTTGAGGATGTCCATGCGCCCGTCGCCGTCATAGTCGCCGAGCGCGATTCCCATGCCCGATTGCAGACGCCCGTCGAAGTTGTAAGCCACGCCGGCTTCGATGCCGCGCTCTTCGAAGGCGCCGTTGTGAAGGTTGTGATACAGCAGGCTGGGCGACATGTCGCAGGCGACGTAGATGTCGGGCCAGCCGTCGCCGTCGAAGTCCGAAACGAGCACCCCGAGGCCGTAGCGGCCGCCCGGCTTGAGGATGCCGGCCTGCTCGCTTACGTCCGTAAACGTGCCGTCGTGGTTGTTGTGATAAAGTGCGTTGACGGCTTCCGGCAGGCCGGTCGGCCCGCACATGACAGAAAGCCCTTTCCACTCGCACGCTGCGTTGTCCCCGGGCTTCGGCGTGGTCTTCAGGTCGAGGTTGACGTAGTTGGAGACGAAGATGTCCAAGTACCCGTCACGGTCATAGTCGACGAACGCGCACCCCGAGCCCCAGCGCGTGCCGGTCGTGGGAAGGCCGGCTTTGGCGGTGACGTTGTCGAAATGCCCGTTGCCGCCGTTGCGATAGAGAATGTTGTGGCCGTACGCCGTGACGAATAAATCCGGGCGGCCGTCGTTGTCGAAGTCGCCGACGCAGGCGCTCTGTCCCCAGCCGGTTTGGGCGAGGCCGGCTTCGGCGGCGCGGTCCGTGAAATGTCCATCGCCGTCGTTGTGATATAGCTGCGGAACCGGTGGCCGCACTCCCTTGGCTGCATCGAGCGTTGTGCCGTTGGTGATGAAGATGTCGTTGCGCCCATCGCCGTCGTAGTCGAAGATCGCCGCGCCGTTGCCCGTAGTTTCGAGAATGTACTCCTTGCGGTCCCGCCCGCCGAACACGTTGGGGATCGTAAGGCCCGACTGCCGGGCGATGTCCTCATAATAAATGGCGGGCCGTGCGCCGGCTTCGGCGGCGTGGTTGGTGAGGCCCGCCACGGCGGCTGCGAGGACGGCTGCGCCGAGCGGGAAAACGGCGGGGGCAAAACGCATGTGCTCTCGTTGATTATCGCGCGAAGCCGCCCTCGCGCTGCCTGCTGTGGCGCGAAACCGGCGTGAGGGCGCCGGGCGTCTAATAAAGAAGGGAGGCGTGAGCGTGATGTCGAAACGGGCGTTGGTCGGCTCGATCGTGGGATTTCTGTTGCTGGCGTTTCCGGCGGCGGCGCAAAGCGGGATGGGTGCGGGCGGATACCATCCGCCGGGTGCGATCACGAACACAGGGTTCGGTTATGGCTTGCTGAACTCGATCCAGGGCTATCCCCTGCCAAGCGGACGGAGCGGCTTCGGCGGTGGGGTGAACAACCTGACGCCGCTCGGTGGGATTTATCCATACCTGATGATGCCGTCGTATTATCCGCCACCGATTCCGCAGACGCTCGTGGTCCCGGGGCCATCCGCCCCTCCGGTGATCTTCCACCAGACGATCGTCACCGGGGCGAGTGGAGAGACAGCGTCGGCGCAGGCCGAGCAGACCGTGACAAGTTTTACGGCCCCGCCGGCCAGCACGGATCTCACCACGCCGCGTCCCGCGCCGGCCGCGGAGGGCACGGCTTCCTCCTATGGTCCCTCGAACCTCTACCTGATCGCCTTCAAGGGAGGGTCGGTCGAGAGCGCCGTGGCGTACTGGTATGAAGACGGCAAGGTAAACTACGTCTCGCCGGACCACACCATCCACGCCGTCGCGGTTTCGCAGCTTGACACGAAGATCAGCCAGCGCATCAACAAGGAGCGCGGGGTGGATTTCCACCCGCCGGAGCCATAGCGACTGCATGAAACAGCTCGGATAACCTCCCGCCGCGGTATGGTAAGGGAGAGTGAAGGCGCCGGCATTGAGACGAAACATCCGATGGGGCTTGGTCGTCGTCGCCATCGCCGTCTGTGCCGCCGGCGAAGGCGCGGCGCAGACCGAGGCCCCGGTCATCCGTGCCAACGTGCGCGAAGTCCTGGTGCCGGTGGTGGTGACGGACCACAAGGGCCACCACGTTGACGGCCTAAAGGAGGAGGACTTCAACGTACTCGAGGACGGAACGCCGCAGCGGATTGTCGCGTTTCGGAAGGCGAGCGACCTGACCGAATCGGAACTCGGCGGCGGCGTGGTGATCGGAACGGCGCCCGTGCTGAACTTGACTCCCGCTGCTTTGCCGGCAGAGGCTCTGCCTCGGTCGACGTACCTGGTGCTCGTGGATCTCCTCCACTCCGAATTCGCCGATTTCGGGCAGGTCCGGCGAGCGCTGACGAAATTCTTCGCCGGGCAGGCGCCGGGGGATTCGCAATACATCCTGGCGACGATGGGGCGGGGCGTGCAGGTGGTGAAGGATTCCACGCGGGACCCGGCGGCGCTTGTCGAGTCGGTGCGCGGCGAAAGCTTTGCCACGATGCTCGGCGAGGGCGAGTCGGCGACGGTACGCAATGACGCCGCCCAGTTCAACCGGCTGGCGCAGGATTATTGCGCGGCCTGTGACTGCTCTGCCTATCCCGCCGTGCGGGACCAGGTGCCGGCGTGCAGTGGCCGCAAGGCCGCGATGCAGCAATTCCTGAACGCTTCCTCGGAGCGCACCTGGGCACTGACCGAGAATTTTCTTGCCACGCTGGACCGCCTGGTGTCAACGCTTGGAACCATGCCGGGATCGCGAACCGTGCTCTTCCTGTCCGACGGATGGAACGACCTGCCGGGGCGCGACCTGTACACGATTCTCCAGGCGTACGGGCCGAAGGACCAGAGCTTCCAGTTGAACCCGCGCAGCACGGGAAACCGCTTCCTGGCCGTCCTCCACGACGCGGTGCGCAACAACGTGAAGTTCTATTCGCTCGACTCCCGCGGCGTCTATACGCAGGCTTCCCTCGCCTCGGCGGGCGATTTCGACGCCAGCCAGGGCCTGAACCAGGCCAGGGCGGGAAGAACCTCCGTAACTCCCGGAGGCGAGGATTCCATGCTGCGGGCCGTGGCGGAAGAAAACGGCCAAATCCTGGCCCAACTCTCGCGCGCTACCGGCGGGCTCTTCTACCACAACAGCAACGACCTCGAACGCGGCTTGCGGCGCGCCTTCGACGACGGGCATGCCTATTACATGCTCGCCTACACCCCCTCGAATGCCGCGCAGGACGGCAGCTACCGTAAGATCACCGTCGCGGTAAAGAACCCGAAACTCACGGTCCTGGCCAAGGCGGGCTATTGGGCTTCGGCCAATTGAGCCGCGCCGCGTCTGCCGGACATAGGCTAAACTGGCCGTTAAAGTGCTGACCGGCTACACTAAGGTTAGATCCGCTATTTAAGGTTTCGTGTTGACCCGCTTCCTCCTGCTTTTTCTCATTCTCAGCCTTCCCCTCGCCGCGCAGCAGGCAGGGCAGGAGAACGACCTCGACTCCAATCCGGCGTTGTTCACGACCTTTCTGGCGCGGGCGGCGGCGGGCTACGACAGCCCCGGCGCTCCCGACGAGCATCCGGCCCGGGTGGGATTGATCGCCCGAATTCAGGCCAGGCATCCCGCGTCGCTCGATGCGCTCAAGACGTTTTTCGCCCAGCATCTCGGCCGCACGCAGGAATCCGACCAGGCGCAGTACGTATCGTTCGCGTTGTCCATCGCCGGGCCGCCCGATTTTGCGTTCCGCTATGAGCCCCAAGAACTGGCGCCGGACGTCCAAAAACTGGTGGGCCTGGAAAAGCTCCTGCGGGAATTCTGGAACGACGCCGGGCTGGCCGAACAGTGGAAGACCGCGGCGCCGGTGTACGACCAGGTCTTGGACGAATATCATTCGCCCGTCACGCAGGCAATATTTCTGGTGAACGCGTATCTGCGCAATCCCACCAGCGGGTATCTGGGAAGGCGCTTTCAGGTTTTCGTCGACATCACCGGGCCGCCGGGCCTCATGCAGGCTCGCAGCTTCAAGGACGACTATTTCGTGGTCGTGACCCCCGCGGGGAACTCGATGGCGAAGGTGGATGAGTCCGTGGCCTCGCAGGTGCCCGAAATCCGGCATGCTTACCTGCACTACGTGCTCGACCCGCTCGCCATTAAGTTCGCCGAAATCGTGAACCAGAAAATCTCCCTCGAGGACATTTCCGAGGGAATCGACGCGCTGCCGGTGATGTACCGGCAGGATTTCGGGCTGCTGACGACGGAGTCGCTGATCAAGGCCGTGGAAGCGCGTGTAGCGCCCTCGAGCGAGCGGGAGCAGATGGTGGACAAGGCCCTGCACCAAGGCTATATTCTTACCCCGTATTTCGCCGAGGCCCTGCCCGCATACGAAAAGCAGCAACAGTCGATGCGGCTGTATGCGGCCGACCTGTTCGGCCAGATCGATATCGACAAGGAAACCAGCCGGTTGGCCCATGTGAAGTTTGACGAGCCTCCGCCGCGGGAGAAGGCGGCGGCGCCTCCCCCGCGGTTGAAGCCCGGCGAGCAGGCGCTCTCGGACGCCGAGTCGTTTTCGTTTGATAAGAAATACGATAAGGCGAAGGACGCCTTCCAACGTGTGCTACAGTTGCCCGATACGGGCGGACTGCATGCGCGGGCGTATTTCGGCCTGGGCCGGATCGCCGTCTTGCAGAAGGACCCGGAGTCAGGTGAGAAGCTCTTTCAGAAGACGCTCGACGAGAAGCCCGACGCGGTGACCGAGTCTTGGGCCAAACTATACTTAGGACGGCTGGCGGCTGCCGCCGGCGAGGACCAGCAGGCCATCGCCTTTTACCGCGCCGCCGCCGCTGTGAATGGGGGCTCGCCGAAGGCGAAAGCGGAAGCCGAGAAGCTGATCGCCTCGCCGGATGCAGGGCGCCCGCGATAAGATAACGATTTTTCCAATAAAAACCACCTATGTGGAGGAACCTATCCATGATGTCTCGCCCCGCTTTGGCGGCACTGGCGGCCCTCGCGCTCGCCCTGCCGTCGTTGGCTCAACAGGCCGCTGCCCCCAAGCAGTCCGCTGCTCCCCAGCAGGCCGCCGCGCCCCAAGGTCCGCGTCCCAAGTCGCAGAAGGAACTCGACGCCTTGATGGCCATCCAGAACGCCAAGGATCCCGACTCGCGGCTCAAGGCCATCGACGATCTGTTGAATAATTTCGCCGACACCGAGTTCAAGAGCCAGGTGCTCGACATGGCCGTCGACACCGCCCGGATGAAGAACGATTCCGGCGCCGTCGCCGCCTGGGCGGACCGCGCTCTGCAGAACAACCCGAAGGACTACATCGCCCATGCCGACCTGGCCGGAGCGCTCGCCTCCCAGATGAAGGAGTTCGATCTGAACCTCAAAGACGAGGCGGCCAAGGTTCAGCGGCACGCACAGGGCGCCATCGACGACGTGAAGGACGCGCCGAAGCCGAACCCGAACATCACCGATGCGCAGTGGGAAGAGTACAAGAAAGAAATCGCGGCTCAGGGCTATGAGGCGTGGGGCATGTCGGACATGACCCAAAAGAATTACAAGGACGCGGCCCAGCAGTTTTCGCACGCGATTTCGCTTTCGCCGAACTCCGTGCTCCGCGTGCGGCTCGGCCAGGCCTACCTCAACGACAAGCAGTACGACGCGGCGATCGCACAATATGACCTGGCGATGTCGGACGCCAACGCCCCGGTTCAGGTGAAGCAGATCGCTCAGGCCGGAAAGGTTCAGGCGGCGAAACTCAAAGCAGGACCGGCGGCCCCGGCTGCGGCTCCGGCTCCAGCGCCGGCGGCGCCGCCGAAACAGTAGTCGAATGCCATGAAAGAGGCGATCGGGGAACTCGAGGATGCGCTCGAGTATCGCTTTCGCAACCCGGAACTTCTGGCCTGCGCGCTGACCCACAAGTCGCGCGCCTCCGACCGCGAGGCCGCTTCGCAGATCTGCGATAACGAGCGGCTGGAGTTCCTGGGCGACTCAATTCTTGGGTTCCTCGTCAGCGAGCGCCTCCTCGATTTGTTCCCCACCGCCTCGGAAGGCGTGCTCTCCAAGCGGAAGAGCCGCCTGGTCAGCGAAACACACCTGCACTCGGTGGCGCGCTCCCTCTCCTTGGGCCGCCATCTCATCCTCGGCCGCACCGAGCAGGTGAATGGCGGGCGGGAGAAGAAAACCCTGCTCGCCGATGCGGTTGAGGCTCTGATCGCCGCAATCTACCTCGACGGCGGGATGGAGCCCGCGCGCCGCTTCGTGCTGGCTCACGTGGCGCAGCAGGCGGCCGAGGGCGGCGAACCCGAAGCCGCCGACCACAAGAGCGCGCTGCAGGAGTTGACGCAGGCACTGAAGCTGCCGCACCCCCGCTACAACGTGCTTTCAACACAGGGGCCCGAGCATGCCAAGACGTTCCTGGTCGAAGTGCGTATCGGGGGCGAGTGGACCGCCCAAGCCAAGGGGCCGTCGAAGAAGAGTGCGAGCCAGGAGGCTGCGCATCGCGTGATCGAACAGATAGAGGCTTCGCGCGGCGCCGGGCAGGCGCTGTGATGCGATGGTATGCTTCGCCAACCGCGCGGCTCATCGCGGGCCTCGCCGTGACGCTGGCTTCCGTCGCCGGCTTCTCCTGGTATGCTCTCGATCAAATTGCGGGGTTGCGCGCGCTGCAAACCACCGCGATCGACCGTAACCGCCGGGACTCGCTGCAGCTTCTGCGGATCGAGAATAACCTGAACTCAATCGGACTCGCGATGCGCGACATGGTAAATGGCGACGAGCCGTACCCGCTGGAAGCGTTTCGAAGCCAGTTTGCGCGTGTGCGGCGGGACCTCGACGATGCGCTGCGGCTGGAGAGATCGCTCGCCCCCGAAAGCCTCAGCCCGTCGCGCGAACACTATTTCAGACAATCGTTGAGCCAGTTCTGGACGTCGGTGGACCAGATGTTCGCGCTGGCAAACACGCCGCACGGGGACAAGCAGGCGACAGAACTCGTGCGATCTTCCCTTGAGCCGCAGCAGGAGGCGATGAGTGCCACCGTCGCACGGCTGCTCGTGGAGAACAACCTGACCGAGGAGCGGGCGGCGGCGCGAGTCCAGGAGATCTACCGCCGCGTGGAGCGCGATGTCTATCTTTTCCTCGCCGCCGCCCTCGCGGCGATTCTCGCCACCAGCCTGTATCTGATCTATTCCAACCGCCGGCTCTTCCAGCGGCTCGAAGCCCTGTCGGCGCAGCGAAGCGCCCTGGCGCGAAAGCTGATTACAATGCAGGAGGAGATGCTGCGCTCCATATCGCGCGAACTGCACGACGAGTTCGGCCAGATACTGACCGCGCTCGGCGCGATGTTGGCGCGCGCGGAGAAAAAGGAATTGCCCTCGGGATTTCGGGAAGATCTGCGGGAAATCCGGTCGATCGCCCAGGAAGCGCTGGATAAGACGCGCGGACTATCCCTCGCTCTGCATCCCTCGATTCTCGATGAGGGAGGCCTCGAACAGGCCATCGATTGGTACGTGCCGATCTTTCAGAAACAAACCGGGATTCGCGTGGATTACCGCAAGTCCGGGCGCGGCGCCGATATCCCGGACGCAGTGGCGATTCATGTGTACCGCGTGCTGCAGGAAGCATTGAATAATGTAGCCCGCCACTCCGGAGCGGCCACGGCGCAGGTGCGCGTCGAGTTCGCTCCGAGTAAGCTGTGTTTGGAGGTCGAGGATCACGGATCCGGACTGCCCGCGCGTCCAGCCGCCGGCGCGCGGCGCGGCATTGGGATGGTGGCGATGCGCGAACGCGCGGATCTACTTCATGGCGTGCTCGCCTTTGACCGTCCCGCCGAAGGAGGCACGCGAGTGCGGCTCGACGTGCCCATCATAGAGGAGTTATGAGCGAAGCGATTCGAGTGCTGCTGGCCGATGATCACGCGCTGGTTCGGAAGGGGTTCCGGCGTATCCTCGAGGACGATACGGAGATCGAGGTTGTCGGCGAGGCGGCCGACGGCGCCGAGGCGGTGACGCTCGCCGAACAGTTGCAGCCGAAGGTCATTGTCATGGATATGGCAATGCCGGGGCTGAACGGCATGCAGGCGTGCATGGAGATTCTCCGCGTCCTGCCGAAGACGAACATCCTCATCCTGAGCATGTACTCGGAGGAAAACTACGTCCGAAACGCGCTAAACGCCGGCGCCCGCGGCTATATTCTCAAAAACGCCATGGATATCGACCTCGCCGCCGCGATCAAGAAACTCGCCGCGGGCCAGAAGGTGGTGGGGCCGGGGCTGCTCAGCTCGCCCTATGAGGCCGAGCCCGGCGACCCGCTGACCCCGCGCGAAAAACAGATCTTGCAGCTCATCGCCGAGGGCAAGCCGAACAAAGAGATCGCGGCGCTGCTCGATCTGAGCGTCAACACCGTGAGCGTCCACCGCGCCAACATCATGGACAAGTTGAACATCCACCGCACGGCCGAGTTGGTGCTCTACGCGGTACGCATGGGTCTGGTGCGCGTTCCATGACGCGGCGCGATCTATTGATCGCCGCTCCCCTCGCAGTTGCCGGCGCTTCGATCGAACCCTCCGCCGGATTTCATTTCACCGGCGTCACCGCCCAGGCGGGAATTCATTTCACCCACAACAGCGGCGCCTTCGGCGGTAAGTATCTTCCGGAAACCCTCGGCCCGGGCTGCGCATTCTTCGATTACGACGCCGACGGCTGGCAGGATATCCTGCTGGTGAACGGCACGAACTGGCCCGGCCATCACGGACCTCGCTCCACGCTCCGCCTCTATCGCAACAACCGCGACGGCACGTTCACCGACGTCACGCGCCGCGCCGGACTCGATATCGAGATGTACGGCATGGGCGTCGCCGCCGGCGATTTCGACAACGACGGCTTCCCAGACCTCTTCATCACCTGTGTCGGACAGAGCCGGTTGTTCCACAACACAGGCAAGGGAACGTTTGTCGATGTCACGCACTCGAGCGGCCTCGCCGGCCACGAGGGCTTCTCTACGTCGGCCCTCTGGTTCGACTATAACCGCGACGGGCTGCTCGATCTGTTCGTCTGCAATTACGTCAAGTGGTCGGCGGCGGGCGACGTCTACTGCACCCTCGACGGGAAGCGGAAGTCGTATTGCACGCCCGAAGCCTATCACGGCTCGACATGCTGGCTGTTCCGCAACCTGGGCAATGGAAGGTTCGAGGACGTGACCGCTTCGAGTGGGATTTTCGACTCCAGTTCCAAGTCCCTCGGCGTGGCGATGCTCGACTACGACAACGACGGCTGGCCGGACCTTTTCGTCGCCAACGACACCCAGCCGAACAAGCTCTACCGGAACTTGCGCAATGGACGGTTTGAGGACGTGGCCATCGAGGCGGGCGTCGCCTTCAGCGAGGACGGCAAGGCGCGCGCCGGAATGGGCGTAGACGCGGCGGACTTCGACAACTCCGGCGTGACGAGCCTCGTGGTTACAAACTTCGAGAACGAAATGCTCGGCCTGTACCGCCTGGGACGCGGCGGCTCCTTTCAGGACCAGGCGCCCGGCTCAAACGTGGGCCGTCTCACCCGCCGCAGCCTCGGGTTCGGCTGTTTCTTCTTCGACGCCGATCTCGACGGCTTGCTCGACCTGCTGGTGGTCAACGGGCATATCGATTCGACTGTGCAGGGCTTGGAAACTGACGCGCGCTACCAGCAACCGCCGCATCTGTTGTGGAATCGCGGCGCCGCCGGTTTCCGCGACATCGCCTCCGAGGTCGGAGCCGGGTTCGCGACACCAAAGGTCGGGCGCGGCGCGGCGTTCGGCGATTTCGACGGCGACGGCGACCTGGATGTCTTGATCGCCACAAACCAGGGCCCGGCGTATCTGTACCGGAATGACTTGTCCAATGGGAACCGCTCCGTCCGCTTCCGCCTGCGCGGCACGAAGTCGAACCGCGACGGCATCGGGGCGGTGGTACGGATTCAACTCAACGGCCAGACGAGGTCCCGCATGGTCAAGAGCGGGTCGAGCTACTTGTCGCAGTCTGAGCTGCCCGTCACCTTCGGGTTGGGACGTAGCGACCGCGCCGAGCGTGTGACCGTCGCCTGGCCGAGCGGACGCTTCGAGGAATTCAAGAACGTCGCCGCGGGCAGCTACGACGTCGTCGAAGGGCAGGGCATCACGAAAAAGTGACCGCCGCGGCGGACGCTGAGAACCGCAACCGCGGCCAGAAGCAGCACGAGCGGGTCGATCGGAAGACGATACCGTGGAAGCGCCAGCGTCAGGTAATACGCGAGCGGGTACAGCACCGGCAATAGCCCGGCGGGGAGCACGTACGGATTGCCGCCGCGCACCAGCGCGAGGAGGCCCGCCGCCGCGGCCAGCGCCATCAGCACGTTGAACGCGAAGACGTAGAGGGACCAGGGGGTCTGATCCTCGCCGAGAAAACGAAGCGGGTGCGGCGTGCCGCCGGTCCAGAAGGCGAGGAATCGCCAGCCGATCAGTTGGGCTTCGCGCCCCGGATGCGTGAGCATATAGGCTACGGCCAGGCCACGCTTCTCGCGCATGTAGGCGATTTCGCCCATCTCCACGTATTTCTCGCGTTCGGCGGTGTCGCGGATCGGATGGCCTTCTCCAAGCCAGACATCCTTTGCCAGTTCACTGTTCCCCATCCAAAGCTGCAGGCCGAGGATGGAGCGCAGTGGCACCACCGCGTGGAAGACCCGGTAGTTCCGGACCGTCCAAGGCAAGCAGCATAGTAGGGCGACAGCGGCGGAGGCGGCCGCGCGCTTCCATTGACGGGCCCGCCAGGCGGCCCAAAGCGCGGGCAGAAAAGCCAGCATTCCGGCAGTGGGGTTCAGCATGAGCGTGAACCCACAGAGAAGGCCGAAGCCACACCAGGCCAGCCAACCGCGGCCGCGGCTCAGTTCCACCGCGCCCCACACAAGCAATGTCGCGCAGAGGGCGGCGAGGCAGGCATCCCAGATGCTTTCCACCGACAGAAGGATGGCGTTCGGGAAGATCGCCCACAACCACGCTGCCAGCGCTCCCGCCGAGGTGCCCGCGATCGCGCGTCCCAGACGGTACAGGGGCCAACAGGTGAGAGCGCCGGCCGCAATGTTAATCCCGATCGCCGCCAGAAACGCCGGATATGTATAAGTGCCGAAGACCCGGAAAATACCCGCGACAAGCAGCGGGTAGAGCGGCGTCATCCACGCGGTGGGACCGGTCGCGACCCGGAACGGAGAGGCAAACCCCTGGCCGGCCGCTACAGAATGGGCGATATTGCCCGATTCAAACAAAAATGGCACTGTCGCCAGCGCCCGGTGCGGGTTGTGCGCTGTGTAGGTCCAGGCGAAGTAGAGGCGCGCGGCTAGCGCCACGCAAACAATCAACGGAAGCGAAACGAAAATAGAGCGCAGGCGGCGCTTCACGCGGACGATCCGGTCACTTCGCCGCCACCGACCCGAGTTCCTTGCTGTTTGGGCCGGCCGGCTCGGCGCTCCAGTTCTCCCGCTTGACCAGACTCTGGTCGCTGAAGAACGTGCGGCGTCCCGTGCTGCCGAACGTAACCGGATTGGCGTTGATCGTGTAGCCGGCGGGCGTGGTCGTCATGACGAAGTTATATCCCTGCTTGGTCCCCAGCGCGAGGTCGCCCGGAATCAGGTCGGACGCCGAGGGGCCGGCGTTGCCGCTGGTCGGCGGCCCAAGTTCCTGGAGCGAGTTGGCGTACCGGCCGAACTGCGAATAGTACTGCTGCTGCGCTGTGTTGATCGTTTGGATGGCCTGGATGGCCGCCATTTCTTGAGCCTGCATTCTGGCGCTGGTGAGCTTCGGTACCGCGACCGCGAGGATGATCAGAATGATCGCGATGACGATGAGGAGTTCGACCAGGGAGAAGCCGGCGGTGCGAAGGCGTCTTGACACGGTAGACCGCTGCCATTTCGTCATAACCACATATTATGACGCCGCGCGTCCCCATGCCGTGTATCCTGTCAACACCGGAGTTGCCGGGAAGGGAAATAGGTAGAGTCATGGATCCAGGGTTCTTCCGGCCTGGGCATGAATCGCCGCCGCCAGACGGCCCGGGTCGATCGGCTTGGATACATAGTCATCCATCCCGGCCGCCAGACACCGCAACTCGTCTTCCCGCAGCGCATGGGCCGTGAGCGCGATGATCGGAATGTGTGAGCCCGTCTCTGCCTCGCGGGCCCGGACCGCGTTGGTTGTTTCAATACCGTCCATCTCCGGCATTTGGACATCCATCAGGACCAGATCGAAACACGACTTCTCCAGCGCCTCCAGCACTTCTCTGCCGTTGCTGACAACCACCGCCGAGTGGCCCATGCGAGCGAGCAAGGCGCGCGTGAGCGTCTGGTTCACGCGATTATCCTCGGCCACGAGGATGCGAAGCGAACCGGTTGCCGGAGACTCGATCCGGCAATCCATTCGCGGCTGTCGCGGCTGCAGCGCATTCCCCGCGGCTATGGCGAGAGCCTCTCGAAGATCCCGCTGCCGGACCGGCTTTCGCACCAACGCCGGCTGTGGTTGGGAAGCCAAGTGCTCCGCCCCGGACTCGGGCTTCCCGGGACTCACCAGAAGAACCTGCGGCGTCGGCGCGCCGGCCGGTCCGGACACTTGCTCAATGCCGGGCAGATCGGCGTCCGCGATGACCACTCCATAAGGGCGGCCGGCGCGAGCCGCGTCCGCCATAAGAGCTACCGCTTCGCCCGCGCTGGGAGCCAGGTCGGCGAACAGCCGTAGCGCCTCGAGCGCCCTCCCCAAAGCGGCCAGCGAAGTCGCATTGTCGTCAACCACCAGTACCGGTCCAAACGGGAGCGCCAGGCCCGCCTCGCGTGTGCTCCCGGCCATCTCCTTCGTCCGGCCGTAAGGCAACAGGACATGAAACGTGCTGCCCTCGCCCTCCGAGCTCTCCACCCAGATCCGTCCCCCATGCATCTGGACCAGCCGCGAGCAAATCGTCAACCCCAATCCCGTCCCGCCATACTTGCGCGTCGTCGAGCCATCCGCCTGGGAGAATTTTTCGAAAATGAGTTCGTGCTTGTCCGCCGGGACGCCGATGCCGGTGTCGCGCACCCGGAGATGGAGCGTTACGCTCTCCTCGTCCTGACGCGATATGCCCGCGCTCAGATGGACCTCGCCCGCCTCGGTGAACTTGATCGCATTCGAAAGAAGGTTCGTAAGAATCTGGTGCAGCCGCAGCGGATCCCCGTGCAGCCACTCCGGAACTTCGGGATCGAGTTCGCAGATGAGTTCCAGGCCCTTGCGGTGAGCCGATGGCGCGATCGCGGCCGCCGTGTCCTCCATCTGGCGCGAGAACGCAAAATCCACCGGTGTCAATTCGAGGCGCCCCGCTTCGATCTTCGAGAAATCGAGGATATCGTTGATCACAGCCAGCAACGATTCGGCCGACCCCCGGACCAGTTCGAGATACTCGCGGTCGGTGGGTGGCATCGGAGTGTCAAGCAGAAGCCTCGTCATGCCCAGAATGCTGTTCATCGGCGTGCGGATTTCATGGCTCATATTTGCCAAAAAGTCGCTCTTGGCGCGGCTCGCCTTCTCCGCCGCTTCCTTCGCCTCTCGCAACTCCGTCACCAGTTGCCGGTGGCTCGCCCGGGCTCGCAAAGCGAGGATTCCGTGCGCCAGGCTGCCCGCCAGTTGCTCCAGCAAAGTCACCTCTTCGGGAGCAAACGCCGCGGCCTCGGCCGCATACAGGCACAGAACGCCGATGACCGCCCCCTCCGTCCAAAGCGGAAGCGAGACCATCGAACGGAAACCCTGGCGGAGCGCATGTTCCCGCCAAGGAGCCAGAGCCTCCTCTCGCTCGATGTCGGGCGCCAGCGCAATCTCCCCGGTGCGGAGCGCGTGTCCGGCCGGCCCATGGCCCAATGCGGAGTTGTCCCACCTCACCTCGATGTTCCGCAGGTAGTCTTCCGAATCCCCGGCCTGAGCCACAGGCCGCACGCGGCGGGAATCCCCCACGTCGGGATTTCCAATCCAGACCATCCGGTAGTTCCCGTCCTGAACCAGGACATCGCAAATGAACTGCATCATTTCCGTCTCGCTCGACGCCAGCACCACCGCCTCCTGACATCGCGTGATGACCCGCAAGGCCCGGTTGTACTTGCTCAAACTCGACTCAGCCCGGCTCCGTACCGCGATCTCGGCCGCCAACACCCGGTTGGTCTGGCTCAACTCCGCGGTTCGCTCCTCGACGATCCGCGCCAGGTTGCGCTGGTGGCTGCATAGGTCCTCCGCCATTTGGTTGAAAGTTGCCGTCAGCACGCCGATCTCGTCGTGCGATCGAACGGGCAGCACCGGCGGCTTGGCGTTCGGGTCGGTGGTGAGAACCGCCAGGTCCTTTGCCGCACGCGTCAGGGCCCATAACGGGACCGCGACGCGGCGGGTCAACAACAGAAGGAACAGGTTCGCCGCCAACAGCAGAACAGTGACCCAGCCAAGCGTTTGAAGCTGCGCTTTCCTTATCGTCTCCTCAAGCCGTGCCCGCTTCAGCGCCACGTGTACCGCGCCCCCATCTCCACCGGGCACGGGCTCGGAAAACATCGCGTATTGGCGCGTTCCAGCCTCCCGGACCGCGTCCGCGGGCAGAACCGTTTGTGCGACGATCTCCCCCTTGCCACGAGACACAAACGCCCATGCCACACCCGGCCTCCGGGCCGCGTCATCCAAAGCCGCCTGGATCGAAGCAATGTTTCCGGCCGCGAATGCCTCCGCGGCCGGCCTGGTAAGCATACTCGCCAGCGTTTGGCCATACCGGTCGAAAGAAGCCGAAATTGGTGGTCCGATCTCACGGCCGGCGACACAATAAAGTGCGGCCCCGATCATCACCGAGACGGCGAGCCGAAGAACTACGAGCTTAAGAAAAAAGCTCTTCATATTCACGAGCCGGGCTGGGAGCGCGGATAACTCTGCCCTAAGGTTCAGCAAGCCTCAATCGCAATATCGGCTCCGTCTCCGCCTGCCGCGAGATCCTCGTGCTCTGTCCCACATCTGCCCTATCGGCAGATTCTGGAAAGACATTTATGGTTCCCAAGGGCATCGGCGACACCAGCCCGGGAAAAACGAGACGTCAAACCGAGCGTTGGTAGGCCCGGAATGCCCTCGTGGCCACCCACATGCTCATTACGGTGAACGCCGCCAGTGTCGCCAGCCTCACGGTAACCCGGCCCCAATCCGGCGCCGCATCGAGCGCCTCGCGCCCGGATTCCACCGCCCAGGTAACGGGATTGGCCATCGCCGCCTTCTGCATCCACTCCGGCATCAGCGCCTTGGCCATGTAAATCGGCGAAAGGAACGTCATCGGAAGAAGCAGCATATTGCTGGCGCCGATCACGGACTCCTCCTTGCGCACCACCAACGCCATGGCATTCGACAAGGCCCCGAACGCCGCCATCATCAGCATCGACGCGGCCACCAGCAGCGGCAGCCCGATCCACGGGCTTCCGTAGCGCGCCCCCATGAGAAAGCCAAGGCCGATCAGGATCAACGATTGCACCCCGCCTCCAACGCAGAGCGAAAGGATCCGGCCGGCGATGATGGCCGGGCGCGACACCGGCGTCAGCAGAAAGCGGTCGATGATGCCGCGTTCCAGGTCGGCGATGATGCCCATGCCCTGCCAGCCCCCGCCGAACAAAGCGTTGGTCACCACCACGCCCGGCATCAGAAAGCTGACATAAGAGGTGGCGTGAAAGCCGGGCAACTCGACCACGCGCCGGAAAAGCTGGCCGTACAACGCGAGCCAGATCACGGGTTGGACCAGCATAAACACCACCCAGAACGGCTGCCTCCATAGCGCCATCAGATGACGCTGCGTCATATAGACCGAATCCCGGATGAGTTTCATCTTTTTCCCTCCGATAGCGGCTGTTGGGCGTCCGCTTCTTGAAAACTTCGCCCGGTGTAGTGAAGGTAAACGTCGTCGAGCGAAGGCCGGGCGATGCGTACCGCCATCGCTCGCAGCCCGGCCTGATCGAGCGCCGAAAGAATCGCCGGGGCCGCGGAGGCGCCGTGCTGGGCGCGGGCGTGAACGGCCTGGGTTTCCACCACGATCTCGCGAATTCCAGCCACCCGTTCCAGCGCCGCGCGCACCGAAGCTTCGTTCTGCGGTTCGCTGAACTCCACCTGCACCGCGTCCCCTTGCAACTCCGACTTGAGCCCTTCGGGCGTACCTTCCGCGACCAGCCGCCCCCGGTCCACAATCCCAACCCGGTCGGCCAGTTTGTCGGCCTCTTCCAGATAGTGCGTGGTGAGAAGAATGGTAATGCCGTGCTGCCCGGCCAGCGAGGAAATCTCGTTCCACAGACTCGACCGCGCCTCCGGATCGAGCCCCGTCGTCGGCTCGTCGAGAAACAGCACCGCCGGACGATGGATCAGTCCCATCGCAATGTCGAGCTTGCGCTGCATCCCGCCGGAAAACGTGCGCGATATCTTGTCGGCGGACTCGGCCAGCCGGAACCGCGCGAGCAGTTCGTCGATGCGTTGCTCCAACGCCGCGCCGCGCATGCCGTAAAATCGCCCCTGCAGCCGAAGATTCTCGCGTCCCGTGGCGTTGGCATCGACGCCGGACTTCTGCGCCACGCAGCCAATCACGCGCCGGACGTCGGCGGCGCGCCGGGCTACATCGAGGCCGGCCACAACCGCCTCGCCTGCATCTGCCTTAGTCAAGGTGGTGAGGATTTTTACCGTCGTCGACTTCCCCGCGCCGTTCGGCCCCAGCAGCGCGTAAACCGTCCCCGGCGCGACGGCGAACGACAAACCGTCGAGCGCCTTCACACCCCCGGCGTACGTTTTTTTGAGACCCGCCGCCCGGATCGCGGGCGAAGCTTGGGTATCCATTTTTCCTCTTCGATTGGCTTCTATCGAATATAACTTGCGAGGCGGCAACAAGGGCCGGAATTTGCCTGCGAAAAGTCAGCTATTATAGGTAGCCACGCGAGTTCGCTCGCCCCGGGACGCGGCGCACGCCGTCAAAATCTGCCGCCGGGCCCGATAGGAGGCCAATATGTGGATGAGCAGGCGCCGTCGCGCTCTGCGGCAGTTGATCGGAGACGGAGCACCCGGCATCCCTCCCGAACAACAAAAGTTTTCCCCCGAAGCGGCGAAGCGTCTTAAGCATCAGATCCAGGGCGCGGTGGTTCTCTACAGCGACCCCAATTACCAACAGGCCCGCCAGCTATCCAATCCCGCCTTTCAGGATTTCCCGCAGATTATCGTTTATTGCCAGGTATTCGAGGATGTGCGGCACAGTTTACGCTTCGCCCGCGAACACAATCTGTGGGTCGTGTGCCGGTCCGGAGGTCATTCCACCGCCGGCTATTCCCAGAACACCGAGATGATCCTCGACTTGAGCGGGCTTTGCTACGCCACGGTCGACGTCAAGGCGAAGCGGGTCACCGTCGGCGCCGGAACGAACTTCGGCCACCTCAACTCCACGCTTGATAGTTACAGGCTGCACCTTCCCAGCGGCGGCTGCGAGGACGTCAACGTGGCCGGTTACACCCAAGGCGGCGGCTTCGGCTTCACATCCCGTAAGTACGGCATGCACTGCGACAACATGGTCGAGGCGCTTGTCATGCTCGCCGGCGGGAGCATGGTAACCGCGAGTAAGAAGGTAAATCCAGACCTGTTCTGGGCCATCCGCGGCGGCACCGGGAATAACTTCGGCGTCCTGTTACAAGCCGTCTACGAACTGCACGACCTCTGGCAGGTCTGGGGATTCGGTATCACCTGGCAGCTCAAAAATGCCGCCCAGGCCCTGGACGCGATGCAGACCGGCCTCCACGGCGCGCCGCCGGACCTGGGCTACATGACGATGGTCACCTGGTACAAGGGCAAATGCGCCGTCATCATGCGCGGTATGTACTGCGGCCCTCGCGATGAGGGGATGAAGCTCATTCAATCGCTGCTGAAGACTCCCGGAGCGAAACTGGACATCGACAAGAGCGGAAGTTACTTGGAAATGAACCAGTATCTTCTCGAAAACCCCGACCTGCCCATCGTTCCCGACATCGCCGCGGAAACGAAAGACTGCGCCTACGTGGCGAAGCCGCTCGGAATCTCCGGTTGGCAGCGCATCATCGATGCGTTTTCGAAAAGCCCGAACCAGGGAAGCATGCTGCTGCTCGAGCCGTACGGAGGGAAGATCGCGAAGATCAAGGTGAAGGAAAATGCCTTCATCCACCGGGATGTGGATTTCGACATGGCCCTCGACGTCTTCTGGATGAATGAGGACGAGCGGCGGAAGGCAGATGCGTTTCTGGACGGATTCTTCCAGGACATCGAGGACCTGGCAAACGGGCATAAGTACCAGAACTATCCCCGCCGCGGCAATTCCAACTATCGCTGGAACTACTGGGGCGACAGTTTCTCGACGCTTCTTGCCGTGAAGAAGAAATACGATCCAACGAACTTCTTCCATTACGGCCAGAGCGTGTCCGAGATCCCCGAGAACGCGGATCCCTCCATCCGCCGGCCCTCTCCAAAACTTGTTATTTCAACCGATGACCCCATCCACTACGAAACTTACAGTGACGGAGACCGGGGTCACGCACACGGAGCTTCCTGATGCCTGCCGACGGCACCAGCCGCATTGTCGGTCTATTCTTCCATCCGCCGATGGCCGTGGCGCGGCTTGGCTCGAGCGGCACGCCGCTCGAAGCCTTCGAGTGGCACACGGCCCGCGGCGCCCACTCGCAGAATCAAACCCTGCTACGGCCGGCGATCTCCTTCGAGGTTCTTCCCGACTCCTCCATCCGGCCCTATCTGCCGGGCGAGGTGCGGTTCAAGGACGACGACGGCGCGATCCGGCCCGTCGCGCCGTTTTTTGAGTTGTGGGCCGAAGTCCAGTCAAGCGTCGACGGTAAATGTCACGAGGAACCGCTCACGCCGGCCCTGCTGCGAAAGTACGGCCTCTCGGTAGACCATCTCTGGTTCCGCGTGACCGCCGCCAACCGGAAAGCCCAACGGCGCACCGGTTCCGCGGCCTGCGCCTGCATCGCCCGCGTCGAAGCCCGCGGCTCGGATTACCAACGCAAAGCTCTGCTGGGAACCAGCCCGCACACGCAAGGCCAGCAGCCGCTCGTGATGCCGGACAACCCGATCCCCCTCGGATGGTTTCAACTGATCCGTCCCATCGAGCACGAAGCCGATGTCGAAGGGCAAAAGGTCGACTGCGGCGTCATCCGCCTGCGCATCACGCCCGGCAAGGGCAACTCGTACGGCCCGCCGACAGCCACCACGGCCCCGGCCAGCCCGCTCCAACCCGGCCAAGCCCTGCCCGCAGCCTGCGAAGACGGACGCATTCACGAGATCGTGCCGCCGGAGAACCGCATCCTCAGCGCCGATACGCCCTGGTCGAAATTCGTCATGATGAAGGGCCACTATCTCGACACTCTCCCCTACGACAGCTACGAGGGCGCCAACGTCGGCGAAAACATCTCCTGGGCCGTGCTCGACGATGCCTGCGACGGCCTCATCGAAGCCACGCTCGCCAGTGGTTTCGAGCGGCTTCGCGCCACGGCGCGCTTCTTCTCCGGGCCCCCGGCCTTCGCGCCGGATCATCGCCCGTTCTACAGCGTCGCCGACGATCTGGCCGATCGCGAGGAGGCCCCTCCGGTTGTCGACCACAGCACGTATGACGCGGTCAAGAAGGAAATCGTCGACCTCTTCCGCCGCGCCTTCGACGTCGCCAGCATGCTGAACCTCGACGCCGCGCGAAGCCGCGCCATCGAGGAAAACGCAATGTGGCTCGCGCTGGCGGGCGACGCCTCGCAAAAGGTAACCGGGGCGAACGCCCTGTGGCTCGCGGTCTCCGGCGGTCCGCCGTTGCCGGAAAGCGAACTGTCGCCGAAACTCGACAAGGAGAGCCTCACGGCGAAAGACAAGCCGTACGTCGACAAGACCCCTCCGCTGCTCCCCGGCCAGGAAATTTCCACCTTCAGCCGCACGGCCGCCTACGACCCTCTGCCCTACACCAAAGTCGTCCCCTTCGTGCACAGCCAGTTTCTCGAAGAGCCCATCCTGCTCGATTTTCTCCGCGAGCATGCGGCCCACGTACGCAAGCTGATGCGGCCGCCCTTCGCTTCCTGGTCGGAACTGCCCGAGCGCGCGCCCACCGTCACCTCGCCCCACCGCCGCGACCCGCGCGTGTTCCGCGACAAACTCCACGACATGCGTATGCCGCCCTATATGCGGGATTCCAATTTCTACCCGCTCTCCATCACCCGCCGCCAGTACCTGACGCTGATGGCCTTTCTCGACTATCTCGAGCAGCACCCGAAGACTCCGCAAACGGAGGCCGCCTCATGAATCCCCGTCCGAGAAACCTCACCGCTCGCGCGGCCTCCCCCATCGCCGGAAACCCCGTAAACACGCTGCTCGAAACCAGCGTCGCCAATTGCTTCCCGGGCCTCGAGTTCGACGTCCGCAGCCTGGACCGCCGCTTCTTCCCCGGCATCCTGTTCGATTTCATTCCCGCTCCCTGGTATCCCGATCCGGACACGCCGAACAACCAGCAGGGCGCGCGCGTCGCGTACGCCGACTATCAACTCGACCCGATGTTACCCGAAGATAGCCCGGAGCCTTGGATCCAAACTCTGCTCGGCCAGTTAGCCGGCCTCCAGACCCAGTTACAAACCGGCCGCTGGTATCTCGATTGGGTCGAGCAGTGCGGCAAGCGCATCGAAATGTACCAGGACACCAATGGCCTCCCCTACGACGGCACCATGGTCTGGCGCCTCGTTCGGGGCCTGGAGCTCGACAAGCCGTTGACCATCTCGCTCGTGCAGCGTAACCATGCCGGCGAGCGGGAAAAGGTGCCGGTGATCCTGACCGGCTACCGCCGCCGCTATCTCTCCGCCAACGGCGTTTTCGACGATGCCTATCAGCCCGGCGAATTCACCGGCAGCATGTGCGTCCCCTGGACGCACGATTTTCGCGACTGCGCCTGCCACTACTGGGCGGCGAACCACCCCGACGCCGTCTTTGCGCAGCCAACCGCCGAAGAGCCGGGCGGGGAAGCGCGCGACCCCGTGCAAGCCAATATCCCCGTCGATTGGCTTCGCGCCGACTGCGGTCCCTCCGGCGCGGGCCCGATGCAGCCGCTGATTTCGGAAAACCGTCCCTACCAGCTCGATCACTACCAGATCAACCAGGTGTGGGAGCAGCTTCCCTTCGTGGTCGAAGGCCGCGAGATCGGCGCCACTTACTCACCGCCCATGGAGACGATTGCGGCGCCCTATCCTTCCCCCGAGGTCATGATCCGCGAGTTACAGAACGTAATGGCCCCGGTCGAACTTACTCTCGCCCTCCAGTATCTCTACGCGATGTTCTCGCTCAAGTCGCCCGAAGAGGCCAAGGGCAGCCCTTGGGAATCGATGCCGGGCGACCTGCTTGCCGCGCGGCAAATCGTCATGCTCGTCGCCGCCGGCGAAATGACGCACATGCGCTGGGCGAATCAGCTCCTGTGGGGTCTCTGGCGGCACGGGCTTTATCCCAAGGGCGAGACCTATCAGCCTGTGATTCGCACCACCAGCGAGCTTCCCAAACAGCGTGCGAGCGCGTTGCGCCCGCTCGACCCGGAAACCCTCGAAAGCTTCGTGCGCATCGAACGCCCGGGCGGGGCAATCGACACGCTCTACGCCCGCTGCGTGGCTACGCTACAGTTGCCCGGCTATCCCCGGCATCTCTACGAACTCGCCGTTCACATCGACAGCGATGGCATCGAGCATTATTCCCGCTTCCGCGAAGTGCAGCGGGCGTTCGCGGCTTACTCGGGTAGCGGCGCGCCATTTCCCTACCTGCGGACCATCCGCGAAGGAACGCCAGGCGAGGCCGCCGAAGCGTTGGAAACCTATTGGCGCATCCTCGACGACCTTGCCGTGGCCTACACCGAAGAAGCCGCGGGCAACTCCCGCCAAGCCGGCGCGACGATCGCCCGTGCGCGAACCCTCATGAACAAACTCTTCGAACTGGGCGACGAACTCGCCAAACGCGGCATCGGTATCCCGTTCTTCACGCCGCGCCCGGCCACACCCGCAAGACCGTGAACGCCGCCGGCCTGATGCACGAGTCGCGTCCGGCGAGTCCGTCGCTGCACCTGTTCCGCTCCGCCGAAGGCGACCATCTCTTTCTCCCCGACGGCTCGCGCCTCTACGACATCGACGCCGCCACGCGCGACGTTCTGGCGGACCCCGCCGGGCACGTCGAGCAAGCCCTCGCCCGCCTCGGCCTGAACCCGCACGCCGCTGCGCCCATGGACGCTGTCCAGGATCCACCGATCCGTTCGCTCTCCCTCGCCGTTTCCCAGGCCTGCAACCTCTCCTGCGGCTACTGCTACGCCCAGGGCGGAAGCTTCGGCGCGCCCGCCCGGCAGATGTCCTGGCCCGTCGCCGAGCAGGCCATCCGGACGCTGTTCGCCGAAGCCCCCGTGGGCTCGCGCGTGGTCGTCGCCTTTCTCGGCGGCGAGCCGCTAATCCACCGCGGCCTCATCCGCCAGGCAACAACCTTCGCCGCGGAACTCTCCGAACACACTGGCGTCCGCGTTGGCTTCTCCCTAACCTCCAACGGCACGCTCGTCCGCGAGGACGACGGCGAGTTCTTCGAGCGCCACGGCTTCGCGGTCACCATCAGCATGGACGGCACGCCCGAGCGGCACAATCAGCTTCGCGTCTTCGCCGACGGCCGGCCCACCTATCGGCGCATCGAGGAAAACATCGCGCCGCTGCTGCGCATGCAGAAACGGATGCAAATCTCGGCGCGCGTCACAGTCACGCCCGAAAATCTGAACCTCCGCGCCTCCCTCGATCACCTCCTCGGCCTCGGCTTCCACAGCGCCGGCTTCGCGCCCATGCTTGCCTCGCCCAGCGGACGCCTCCAACTCGAGCCTCGGCATTTCGAAACCATGCTCGAACAGATGACCGGCTGCGGCGGCGAGTTCGTCCGCCGGACCGTCGCCCGCGAGCGTTACGCCTTCTCCAATCTCACCGAGGCTCTGCGCCAGTTGCACCGCGGCGCCCACCGCCCCTACCCCTGCGGCGCCGGCGCCAGCTATCTCGGCGTCTCCGCCTCCGGCGATTTCACCGCCTGCCACCGCTTCGTCGAGGACCCTCTCGGCGCCATGGGCAGCCTCGCCTCCGGCCTCGATCGCGACCGGCAGAACCTCTGGCTCCGCGAACGTCACGTGGACACCCAGGAACCCTGCCGCGCCTGCTGGGCGCGCTATCTCTGCGGCGGAGGCTGCCATCACGAAGTCCTTCACCGCGGCCGCGTCGCCTGCGATTACATCCGCGGCTGGCTGCAATACTGCCTTCTCACCTACGTCAAGCTCCAGCGCGAAGCGCCCTGGTATTTCGGAAGCCATGTTTGACGCCGCCGTCATCGGCGCGGGACCCGCCGGCGCAGTCACGGCAATCGGCCTCGCCCGTCACGGCTATCGCGTAGCCCTGTTCGACGCCGGCTCCCGCATTCCAGCCCGCTACGACCGCCTTCCGCCTTACGCGATCGAGTTCCTGAAGCATCAGGAGCTATTAACCGCCGCTGAGCAGGCGCTCGTCTCAATCCCTCCCGGAAGCCTCACACGCTGGCACGAGAACGATCCGCGCTTCACGCCGGGGCCGCACCACATTTTGGATCGCGATTGTTTTGACCACGCCCTCGTAGCGATCGCCTGCCGCTCCTCCGTATCGCTCATTACCACCCGCGCCCACCGGCCTTCCTTCTTCGGCCGTCGATGGAGAATTCCTTCGGTCTCGGGCGAAGTCGAATCCCGTTTCCTCATCGACGCCTCCGGCCGCGCATCCACCCAACGCCGCCAAGCAGCCGCAACTGCGGCCATCTGCGGAATTCTCACCGGAGTCCGCCTGCCCGAGATGCGCACCGAAGCCCTGCCAGACGGTTGGCTCTGGGGCGCCCCTGTCGCCGCGAACGCCGCCGCCGTGACACTCTTCCTCCCCCGAAAGCACTGCGCCGGCCTCACCCAAGCCACGCGGGAAGCCCTCTACCGCCAAACCCTCCAACCGACGCTTCTCTTCCGCAAGTGCGCGAAGGCCAACCTCGCCGGCCCGCTCGTCGTGCGCG
>JAJYCN010000348.1 GCA_021778335.1 Acidobacteriota bacterium
AGGGCCAGGCCTCCGACGCCGAGGCTCAAAACGCCATAAGTGAGGCCGGCGCCCTTCCATGGCAGCATGTCCAGCTTCAGATTGTTCCGTCCGCTGAGAACGGTCACGAGTCCGACGCCCGTGAGGAAAAGGGACAAAATTGTTTCAAACAGAATGCTGTAGATGCGTAGTAGGAGCCTCATGCCTGGATCGTTCCCCAACTTGAGAAAAGCAAGCGCTCATTGTATCGTTTTTGCCTGCCGGTGTCTGCGCAAAGCGATCGCAGCCGGGCACGTCTCTAACGATGTATAGGCGCGGACAGCCGCAGTCCAGGACCGAGGGTTGCGATAAATGCCGCGGCGAGCAGGGCGGCGGCGGCGATCCACGCAGGGCTGCGGCGGATGGGGAGCGGTTGGGTTGCGGGCGCCCTCTGCAGGCCGGGGAGCCAGTAGGGCCCCCAAAACAGTCCCGACGAGCCACCGAAGGTGGACGCGGCCGCGGACAAAGCCACCAGGATCATCCCCTGGGGATTCACAAGTCCCGCCAGACACTCGACGATGCCGCCGCAGAGGTAGGGCGTCCAGCAAAGCCGTTGAGCCACGGGTACCGCGACGCGGCCGCGGAGGCCGATGAATGGCTGCAACTCGCGCAGAAGGAACGCCAGCGCAATCACGTAGGAGGCTCCGCCGAAAACGGCGAGGGCGGTTCTCCAGGCCCAGACGGGTTCGAGGCCCTGGATGAAGCCGGCCCAGTCTCCGAATCCCCCGATGCCGGAGAACAGGAAGTAGCCGGTTCCGCTCAGCAGGTTACCGCTCATCGCCAACCAGAAGAAATACTTCCAGTGTGGGTGACGCGACCCGGTCCGGCGGCCGAGAAGGAAGAACAGCGCTCCGGCCAGGAAGTTCGCCACCGTTCCCCCCGCCAGGACAAATTGATTGTCGCGGCTGCATTCCATGGCGACGGCCGAGACGGAGATGGGAGTTTGGCCGGTAAGGACGCAAGCGCCTAAGTGCCCGACACCCTCGTGAAGCACATTGCCCAGGATGTAAGCGATTACCCCGATCGAGCCTAAGGTCCAGAGATCGGCCGGAGCGGATTCCGGGACCGATGCGGCTTGAGCGTAGCCCGCCACCGCGTCAGCGTAGCAAAACGCGGGTGACCGGCGGGAAGCTTAATTCACTGCTGTGACCGCGGAAACCATTCCCCGGTCTTTCAAGCCATTCAGCGCGAGACCGTACCGGCCGCGGACGCCCGTTTTTTCGAAGATATGCTTCAGGTGGATTTTGACCGTACCAGGGCGAATGCCGAGCTCGGTGGCGATCTCGCGGTTCTTGTAGCCCTGCTCGACCAGTTCCATGACCTGGCGCTCGCGAGGCGTCAGCTCGCTTCGTGAAAACGTGTCGAGCCGTGCGCCGGCGCCACGGAGTCCGGTGTCGGTGACCCAGCTTTCATTCGCGGCGACAGAAGCCAGACATTCGATCAGCGAGGCGAGCGACGCCGTCTTGCGTACGATGCCGCGCACGCCCACCTGGAGGAACCGGAGTGCTTCGGCGTCGGAGATCGAAACTCCCCAGATAATAGCCCGGGCGTTCGGGTCATAGACACGGAGAGCGCCCATGAATCCGCCGATCGAGTGCTGACCGAACGTCTTTTCGATCAGGATGATGTTGGCCGGCGCCGGCGCGCCAGGCTCCGGCGAGATTGGCGCAACGCGGGAACGAAGCAGCGAAAGGGCGGCTTCCAGCGTCGGGGCGGCGCCAGCGTATTCCAAGCCCGGAACGGTGGCCAACAGGGAGCGAATTCCTTCAGCCGCGATCGGCTGCGAATCGCAGACAAATACGGAGCAGATGCCGGTTTGGGAGCTAGTCATATCGGCCAATTGAGTCGTATTGTTAGTGGCGCCGGGAAGGAACGTTCTCAAGTTATGATCGCGATTGACGATGTGACAACTGAGGGGGAATCCGGTCCGGCAGGTGATCCGCGCCGTGTTGGGCCGCTCCGATTCCGATCCCTTCGCGCAACTCCGATGCCGATGCCTTCCGACAAGACGGGACCCGCCGCCATTCTGATCAGTCCGGAAACCCGATTGACCGAAGAGTTGACAGGCTGGCTGAGACAGGAGCGGAAATCGCTGGAAGTAGCCGTCCTTCGGAGCTATCCGAACCGTAGCCAATTGGCCCACGCGCTGCACCCACAGGCCCGGTTCCTGCTCGTCGACGCCTCTTCCAAGCCTTCGGCCGCCTTAGAAACCATGGCCGAGGTTGCCAGGCTCAAACCGGGCCTCCCGGTTGTGGCGGCGCTCTCGGCTGAGGATCCGGACCTGATTCTAAAATGCGTCCGCCAGGGAGCCATGGAGTTCCTGGTCGCCCCGTTTTCAGCCGAACAGGTGCGTACGGTGCTTTCCAAAGTGGACCGGATTGCCGGAGGCGCCGGGCCTGGGGAAGGCGCGAGGACTCTGTGCGTGATTCCGGCCAAGGGCGGCTGCGGCGCCAGCACCGTGGCCAGCCACCTCGCGCTCGAATGGAAGCGGCGGGGCAATAAGCGCATTCTCCTGGCGGACCTCGACCCCCTGGCAGGCACGCTTTCCTTTCTGTTGAAGTTGAAATCGGCGCATAGCTTCGCCGATGTGCTGCTTCGCTCCGACGAAATCGATGAAGACATCTGGAAGGCGATGGTTTGTCCTTCCCAAGGGGTCGATATGCTGCTGGCGCCGGAAACGCTGGCCGAAGGCATGGGGGACCTCAGGGATCCCACGCCGCTGATCCGCTTCGCCCGTGGGCATTACGACGGGATCGTCCTGGACGCCGGGGGCGCCTACGGTCCTTGGAACCTGGGGCTGGCCGATCTTGCCGACGAAATTTTGCTGGTCACCCACTGCGAGATCTCGGTCGTCTACGCCGCCCTGCGCGTGTTGTTTCACCTGGAATCCCACGGAATCGACCGCGATAAGATTCGCCTCGTGGTGAACCGGGCCGGGCGAGACCTCGGCCTCAGCCCGGAGCGGGTGGGAGAAGCGCTCGACATGGATGTCCTCTACGCGCTTCCCGAGGACGCCGACGAAATCCACGACGCGCTCGTGGACGGAAAGCTCGTCAGCGCATCCAGTGCGTTTGGGAAAGCGGTCCGCGGCCTCGCCGAAGCGCTCGCGGGCGGCACAAAAAAGCCGCGCGAGCAGCCTGCAGGCGCCCGTAACCGCGTGCTTACGCTGTTCACCTGAAATCGATCCCGGGTGAACCGCTCGACCCTTCCGCCGGCCCAGGCGCGCCTCGGCGATGATAGAGAGTCATGAAGGTCATGGCTCTCTTACTCTGCGGCACGGCTGGCTTGGCGCAACCCGCCGCCTCGCTGATCCTGATCCACGGCCGGATCTGGACCGGCGTGCATGCCACGCCTGAAGCGCAGGCAGTGGCCTGCCTCGGCGACCGGATCGTTGCGGTCGGCGCCGACAGCGACATCGAGCGCTGGCGCGGGCCGCGGACGCAAGTGATTGACCTCGCCGGAAGCCGCGCCGTCCCCGGGTTCAACGATTCCCATGTTCACTTTTTTTCCGGCGGCCAGGCCCTGTCGAGCGTACAATTGCGCGACGCGCGGAGCGAAACCGAGTTCCGGGACCGCATCGCAGCCTACGCCGCCCGCATTCCCGCCGGCCGGTGGATCACCGAGGGGGAGTGGGACCACGAAAACTGGACGCCGGCCCGCCTTCCAACGCGCCAGCTTATAGACCCCGTGACCGCGGGCCATCCGGTCTTCGTCAGCCGTTTAGATGGTCACATGGCGCTCGCCAACTCCCTCGCACTCAAACTGGCCCATGTGGACCGAAACACGCCGGAACCAACCGGCGGCGTCATCGTCCGCGACGCATCCGGCGAGCCGACGGGCGTGCTGAAGGACGCCGCGGAAGGCCTGGTTGAGCGCGTCATGCCGGAACCCGGCGAAAGCGAGATCGCGGAGGCGGTGGAAGCCGCCATGAAATACGCCAACGAGCGCGGCGTCACCAGCGTGCAGGATATGTCGGCGGCGCCGAACGTGTTCCGCGTATACCAAAAGCTGTTGCACGAGGGACGGCTCACCGTGCGCATCTCCGGCCATCAGCCGCTCGCCTCCTGGCAGCGTCTGGCCGGCGTAGGCCTTCTCGCCGATTTTGGCTCCGAGGCGCTCCATATCGGAGGGTTGAAAGGCTTCGCCGACGGCTCTCTCGGTTCGACTACCGCTCTGCTTTTCCATCCCTATCTCGACGCGCCGCAGACCAGCGGCATCGCCAACGCGGAGATGATTCCTCCGGAGAAGATGGAACGCCACATCCTCGATGCCGACCGCGCCGGCCTTCAGGTGGCGGTTCACGCGATTGGCGACAAGGCCAACGCCATGATCCTCGACATGTACGAGGCGGCCGAAAAGCAAGACGGTCCCCGCGACCGGCGGTTCCGCATCGAACACGCCCAGCACTTGCGCCAGCAGGACATCCCCCGTTTCGCCGCGCTGCATGTGATCGCCTCCATGCAGCCCTATCACCTCATCGACGACGGGCGTTGGGCGGCCAAGCGCGTTGGTCCCGAGGTGCTGCGCGGCACCTACGCTTTTCGTTCGCTCCTCGACACCGGCGCCGTGTTGGCCTTCGGTTCGGACTGGCCCGTCGCTCCGATGGATGCGTTGATCGGCATCTACGCGGCGGCAACGCGGCGCACGCTCGACGAAAAGAATTCCGGCGGCTGGATTCCCGAGCAGAAAATCACCGTGGCCGAGGCATTGCGAGCCTACACGTGGGGCTCGGCTTACGCGAGTTTCGAAGAGAAGATCAAAGGCACCATCGAGCCGGGCAAACTCGCCGACATGGCTGTGCTGAGCCAGGACATTCTCGGCATCCCCCCGGAGACGATTCGCGACGTCCACGTCGCTGCTACTATTTTCGGCGGCCGGGTGGTCTACGAGAATGGACTTTCCGCCGCGGGCGGCGGTTTGCGACACTAGAGAATTAGGGTTAATCCATGGAGAATATCGGCGCCCTCGCACTTCTCATTGCCTTTTGCCTGGCGATCTATTCGGTGGCCGGATCGGTGGCCGGCAAACTCGCCCGCCGCCCGTTCCTCGCCGCCAGCGCCGAACGCGCGGTCTACGCGATCTGGCTGCTGGTCACCGGCGCCGCGGCCATCCTCATCTATTCGCTGATCTACGGCGACTTCCGGCTCGCCTACGTCGCCGCCCACAGCAATCAGGCCATGCCGGTGATCTACAAGTTCGCCTCCTGGTGGGGCGGGCAGGAAGGCTCGCTGCTGTTCTGGAGCTGGCTGCTTGCCACCTACTCGGCTGTCGTCGTTTTCACCAACCGGCATAAGCTGCGCAACATGATGCCGTACGTGACGGCCATCCTGATGACTACCGAGGCGTTCTTCCTCATGATGATCACCTGGGTCGCCAGCCCGTTCCACGTGCTGTTGGCGGGGAAGGGAATCACCGACGTCGGCGATGGGCAGGGCCTCAATCCGTTGCTGCAGTACTGGACCATGGTCATCCACCCGCCGATGCTTTACCTCGGCTACGTCGGCTTCTCGGTGCCTTTCGCCTTCGCCATCGCCTCGCTGAT
>JAJYCN010000349.1 GCA_021778335.1 Acidobacteriota bacterium
CGCGGAGAGGGAGGGTGGAGAAGAGGACGCCGGGGACGTGGGCGGGGTCGACGCAGTGGTCGGCGAGCCAGGGGTCGGTGTTGTCTTCGATTTCGCGGTTGGGGGCGTCGCCGAGGGCGGTTTGCCAGGAGGCGCGGTAGCCGGGGGCGTAGCCGACGATGAGGTCGGGGGCGCGGTTGGCCTGGGAGTAATCGGGATCGGGTGAGGTGACGGTGTCGACGATGGGGTTGCCGTTTGCGGGATCGCGCCAGGCGAGGAGGGCCGCGCGGATCTGGTCGAGTAAGTGGCGGGCTTCGGGGCCGGGGTGAACGATGCCGTGGGCTTCGCGGCCGGCGAGGTTGAGATAGAGGCCGTTGAGGCCGAGCGAGTAGGCCTGAGTATGGGACCAGTCGATCCCTGATGCGGTGGCGGTGTGAGTTACAAGCCAGTCGTGATCGGCTAGCCAGCGGTTCAAGTGGACGGCGCGGTTGAAGGTGGTGAAGCCGTGGTCGGAGAGAACGATGAAATCGGCGCCGGGGTGAGCGTGGACGGCTTCTCCGATGGCCTTGTCGATGGATTGATAGGTCTGAAGTAACTGGTCGTCACGGACACCGAATAAGACGTGGGAGTTTTGATCGACGGTGGAGAAGTAGAAAAAGAGCAGGCCGTCGTGGTACTGGCCGAGGGCGGCGGTGAATAGGCGGTGTTCGTCTTCGGCGACCAGGTTCGTTTGACTTAGGAACTGGGGTAAGTTGAAGACGCCCTGGCGGAGGGCGGCGGTGTCTTCGGGGATGCCGGTGGTGTAGAAGGGGCCGATGCGGGATGCGATGCCGCGGGCGAATTTCGCGGGGTAGGAGATGGGGAGGGCCGAGTCTGTGGGGTCGGCGTTGAGCGGCGAAACGTAGACGCGGAAGTACGGGTGAAGTTCGAGGACGTAGATGCGGACCATGCCGCGGGTGGAGGCGAAGCCGGGCATGAGGGGGAACTCGGCGGTGAACCAGGAGGACCATTCGCCGGGTTTGAGGACGGCCATCTGGTTACCGGAGATGAAGCGGGCGGCGTCGTCTTCGGGGTCGATGTCGGCCTGGATTTCGGCGGTAGCGGGTTTGCGGTCCGCGCGGAGGGGATTCGGAGGGCCTTCGAGGGTGAGGGTAACTTCGCCGTGGAAGGGGTCGACGTGGACGAATTCGCCGCCGGAGACGGAGTGAGTGAGTTGCTCAGGGTCGGAGGTGAAGTAAGTGAAAGTGCCGAGGGTTCCGCGGAGGTCGGGCGTGCCCATGCCGGCGAGAGCGAGGCCGGCGTGGACGGGAGGGTAGTTATTGGGGACGCGGTAGATGGTGGCGGAGATGCCGCTATTGGCGAGGAACTGCCAGAACGGTGCGCCGGAATAGAGACGTTCGGCGCGGGCGGGCCAGAGAGGGAGTAAGTAGGGGCCGAGGGGGAGTTGGAAGCGGCTTTCGGCGATGTGGCCGAAGGAGGAGTAGGGTTCGAGCGTGGATGGGTTGCGCTGGACGAAATCGAAGACGCCGTGCTGGGCGGGATCCAGGCCGGTGATGAAGGTGGTCCAAGCGACGGGGCTTTGGGGAGGGTTGGTGGTGGAGAGCGGGGAGAAGGCGCCGCGGCGGCGGAGATCGGATAAGTGGGGAAGCGAGTTCCAGTGGCTTGAGACGAAGGCGGGGTCCATGCCGTCGACGCCGATGACAATGACTTTGCGCGCGGGCGGGTGGGAGCAGGCGGTGGCGAGGGCCAGGGCTATGGCAGTGAGAGCGAGTTTTACGCGGTCAGGCAAAGCGGATCACCGATTGGCCTTCCATCCAGGCGGGGCGCGGGACGCCGAGTAAGTGGAGGGCGGTTGGGGCCATGTCTTCGATGCCGGGGCTGCCGGCCTCGATGGGGAGATTGGAGAAGAGGACGCCGGGGACGAGGGCGGGGTCGACGCAGTGGTCGCCGCTCCAGGCTTTGTCGTTGTTTTCGAAGATGCGGGACGTGACGCGGCCTTTGGCGCCGTCCCAGGAGACGCGGTAGCCTTCGGCGTAACCGGCGACTAAGTCGGGGGCGGCATCGAGATAGGGGCCGTCGTAGAGGGCTGCGGTGGAGTAGACGCGGCGGATGGCGAGGTCGCCGGTTTCCTCGTCGCGGAGGCCGGAGAGGGCGGCGATGAGCTCGGCGCGGAGGGCGGCGGCGTGATCGGGTTCGACGAGGCCTTGCGCTTCCCTGCCCTTGCGGTTGAGGTAGATGCCGCCGAGGCCGAGCGAGTAGGCGCGGGTGCGGGACCAGTCGATGCCGCCGAGGTAATCCGAGCCTTCGGAAAGGCCGGGTTGGAGGGCGAGATAGCCGTGGCGATGGAGCCAGGCGTTGAGATTGACGCCGCGGCGGAAGGACTGGAAGCCGTGGTCGGAGAGAACGAACAAGGCTGTGTCCGGGCCGATGCGGCGCATGGTTTCGCCGGCGAGGCGGTCCATGTCCTGGTACATGTGCTCGATGGTATCGCGGTGGTGGGAGTTCCGGGCACGGCCGTCCATGTGGCGGAAGAACATGTGCTGGATGCGGTCGCTCGAGTCGAAGACGCAGGCGACGGCGCCGGAGCGGGTGCGGTCGAGCGCGGAGAAGAACATGGCTTCGCGCTCGCGCTGGATGGAGGAGGCCTGGGCGAGGAAGGCGTCTTCATCGAGGACGCCGTCGTTCATGGCCCAGGTGTCTTCGGCGAGGCCGGCGGTGGAGTAAGAGCCGAGTAACTTGGCGAGGTAGATGGAGAAAGAGCGGGGATGGCTGATGGGGAGGGCGGGATGTTCGGGGTCGATCTGGATGGGGGTGGCGTAGAGGGTGGGGCCGGAGGCGTCGAGCCGGAGGAGGAAGCGGGCGAGGCCGTGGACGGCGGGGGTTGGGCCTTGGTGGAAGCGGAGGTGGACCCAGGGGGAGTATTCGTTGGGGCGGAGCGAGTAAGCGGCGCCGGAGATTTCGAGGGTCCAGGAATTCGTGGAGGGGGTGAGGGTGAAAGGGAGGGTAAGTGAGGGGTGGTTTTCGTGAAAGGGGTCGGCGGGGCCGGGTAAGTGAGCGTGATAGGAGGAGTTATGGCGGGTGAGCGGGTAGGTGTTTTCGGCTTCGGCGGCGGGGCGGGTGGTGAAGAAGGAGTAAGTGCCCTGGGTTCCGAGTAAGTCCGGGGTGGGCATGGCGGAGAGCTGGCGGCCGGGAAATTCGTCGGGCGGGAAGGTGACGGGGACGCGGAGGATGGTGCTGGAGATGCCGTGGCGGCCGAGGATTTTCCAGAAAGGCTCGCTTTTTCGGCGCATTTCGACGGTGGGAGAAGAGAGCGGGAGGCGGAGGCGGCCGAGAGAGAGATAGCGGCGTGGGGGGCTGACGCGGGCCGCGGCGAGGGTGGGGGCGTAAGTGTGGAGGTCGCGATTGAGGAAGTCGAAGATGTTGTGGCGGGCGGGATTGACGCCGGTGGAGAAGGTGGACCAGGCGACGGGAGAGAGAGCGGGGTAAGTGGTGGCGAGGCGGCGGTAGGCGCCAAGTTGCTTGAGGCGGGCGAGGTTGGGGAGTTTGCCTTCGTCCATGAGGCGTTCGGCGATGCGGGGGTCAAAGCCGTCGAGTCCGAGGAAGACGACGCGTTTGACGCGGGCGCGGGCGGAGGTTTTGCGGCGGAGGAAGGCGCGGCGGAGGGCCCGGAAGGGCCAGAGGAAGAGGGAGGCCAAGCCGGCGAGGACGGAGAGGAAGAGGCTCAGGAAGGAGCCGAGGAAGGCGAAGCCGGTACCGGGGCCGACGTAGGCGAGCGGGAGAGTCAACGGACTTTGCCCTCCACGAAGGGGACTTCGAAGACTTTGCCGTGCTGGATGGGGCCGTGGCCGAAGTAACCGTCTTCGCCGAATAACTCGCCGTGATCGCTGGTTACAGTGATGTAAGTGTGTTTGGGGACTAAGTCGAGTAACTCCTCGATGACGGTGTCTAGGTGGCGGACGGCTTCGACCTGGCGGTTGCGGAGTTCGGCGAGTTGCTTGGCGGTGAAGGGGGTGCGGCGGCGGAGTTTTGCGCCGGGGGCCTGGCCTTCGAGGTGGCCGAGGACGCCATGGACGCCGTGGATGCGGGGCCAGGAGTTTTCCGGTTCGTGCGGGAGGGCGTAGGGGTAGTGGGTTTCGCCGGTGTTGAGGAGGTAGAAGTGGGGTTGGTTGGAGGGGAGTGCGAGGAGGGGCAGCATGGCGCGGAGGTCGTTGTGGCGGTCCATGAGTTTGTAGGAGTCGAAGCCGGTGTTGAGGATGGTGGCGGGGTTGATGACGGGCATGGAGACGAGGGCGTGGGTGGACCAGCCGAGGTGGCGGAGGACGGGGGGAAGGTAGAGGCGGGGGAGCATGGCGCGGAAGTTGAAGGATTCGAGGCCGAGGCGCGTGTTGAATTTGGCGAATTCGTGCTGGTGGTAATCGGAGGTGAGGACGCGGCGGGGGCTTGTGTGGGGCATGAGGCCGGTGAGGAGGTTGAAGTGGGAGGGGGACGTCCAGGAGGCGTAGGACCAGCGGCGTTCGATGCGGCCGAGGCGGCGGAGGGTTTTGGGGCGGGCGGCGAGGAAGGTGTCGTAGCGGCAGCTATCGAAGACGATGAGGAGGTAGTGGTTGGGATTGGGCTTGCTCACGGGATGGGATTATTGTGCTCCTGGGAGTTGGGTGATGTCCAATGGGTGGTCAAGTGGGTGGGACGCGGGGGGAGTGAGGCGGGGTTGTCAGGAATTGTCAAGGCGTTGTTTTCCGGGGCGGCGGAGTGTATGTTGGGCGGGAGTATGGAACTGGCGATACCGATTCTTCCGGCGGACGATTTGGCGGCGGCGAAGGGATTTTATGTGAATGGGCAGCGGGTGGGGACGTATGCGCTGACGTTTGCGCTAAACGGCAACACGGCGTGTGCGAGCGCTTCGGTGGACGCGATTGCGGGGAGTATTTTGCGGGGCGATTGGTGGGGCATGGCGCGAGTGTGTTCGCTGGGCGTGATGGCCCGGACCCGATGGCTCAGCAGGATGTGGCGGGCCGCTGCACGAAGGACCCGGGATCAGCGGACTTTGGATACTTAGGGGTGCAAATGATCACCGCCCGACTTCGGGGCATGGTTTACATGGCGTCAGTGGGTTCGGCGTTCCAGTGCGCGATGGCGGCATTTATCATGTGCTGGACATCAGAATTGGCGTTGATGGGCGTGATCTCGACGTCCGGGTGGTTGCGGGCGAATACGCGGAATATCTCGTCCGCGAACGCCCGTCCCATGGCGCTGACACCCCTGAAATCAAGGATTACGAACTTGAAGAGATCCACTCTGGCGAGCAAGCGTTTCGCCTGGGACCGTGAGACGAGCTTGTCGTCTCCGTACTGAGCAATTCTGACCGGAACGACTGTTTTGGTGAAGCTGTAGCCGTCCCCGGAGGAGAACTGTTCGAAAACCTGCTTTTCCGTCCTCGCCTGCGGATTCCGACGAAGGCGAACGCTTATTCCGGAGGGAAGCCGAACAGCATTCCGGGCGAAGGCGAACACCATCGGAGCGTAGCGACGCTGGCCTTCTGATTTTCGGAGAA
>JAJYCN010000350.1 GCA_021778335.1 Acidobacteriota bacterium
AAAGGTGTAGACGGGGCTTGGAATGAGTGGGTTGCGGTGGGGCTGGGACTCGCGAGATTCGGTAAAACGAAGCCAGACTCGGAAGCCCGGCGCGTCGATGCGCGGGGTGGCGAGAGGGGTGGGCGGGAAGCGGCTAAAGGTGTAAACGGGGTTTGGCGGAGAAAGTGGAGATTGCGAAAAACGAAGCCAAGCGGGGCGGCGGCTTTGGTGCGAGAATGGCGCGGCGAGTTGGATCGAGTGGTCACAGATTTCTCCCGTGACGAGTAGAGCATGGAGGGTCAGGGTTGCGGCGGCGTTCAGGCTGGATTGCGTTGAGGGCTCGGGAGATACAGTTGTGGGACTTGTGTGAACGAGTTTTTGGTTCAACCCGGCGGGTCGGGAATTGAGAGGTTCCGGCAGACTCTCTTTGCGAGTACGTTGGATAATTCCGTGTGGCGGGGAACAGCCTCGGCATGACCAGTCTGTGGGTTTTGCCAAAGGGTGTGCTCTTTTCCTTCCCGGAGAAGCACACACCCGTATCGCCGCAGGTGGCGCAGAAGGCGTTCTCGCTTCATCCGAGCACGAGGAGTTCCTTGCTCGCATCCGGGGGGATCGCACGCAAGGATTCTTCGCGGCGGTGTTCGAGGATGAGCGAGATGGCTTCGCGGAGGCTCGCGAGGCATTCCTGACGGGTAGTCCCCTGTCCGTTTGCGCCAGGGACCTCAGCGCAATAGGCGATGTACCAGGGCCCGTCCCGTTCGACGATCGCCGTAAACTCGTTGTGCACGGTTTCATTCTAGCGGCTATAGGCGGTGCCGGGAAGCCGAGCTGGGAAGATGAGCAAGGTGTGATCGAGGCGTGGCGAAGAATCGCGAGATCGAGAAAAACGAAGCCGGGTTGCGCGGGGGCTATAGCTCGGGAAGGTAGTCAGATAGCCGGGTGTGGTGGGTGGGCCGCTACTTCGCGTGAGGAATTACCAATCATACGGGCTGGCGGAGGGTTGGCGCGGCGACCAGATTAAATGACGATCCTGTTGAATTAGAGTGAATTAGTGAGCGCGGTTGCCGGGTCAAGGCTCCTCGATCTTGCAAGCATCTTTGGGGATGAAGCCCGACCAGAGTTTGGGAGGGTCGCTATCCACGCCGTATAACTCTAGGTAGGGTCCTGTGCCGTCGAGTCCATTGACGACCGCAAGCGCGTCGCAAGCGGCGTCCTTCGGCAGGGTACGGCCCTCGAGGGGTGAGTCGGCCGACGCGCGGACGCGGAGTGGCTCGTCGCGGAGGAGCGTCACTTTCCAGGCAGAGTTTGGGAGATGGCGCACGCGGTCGGTTTGGGCAGCGAAGTTGGTGAGGATGGTCGCGACGACGTCGAGGCAGTAGCGCGCGTTGTCTTCGTTTGCCGCGGCATGGTGTGTTGGTTCGATTCTGGTCTGCCAGCCGTGATCTGGATGGTGGTAAACGGATGGGGTTAAACGCCACACGTTGAAGAGTTCTTCTGGATCGACGCCGGCCTCGATCATGTCCAGCCGCACGCGGTCATCGTCTAGGTGGATGTAGTCGGTAGGCTTCGTGACGTGCTCGTGGATCCATTTCGGATCGAGGGTATAGTATGGGGCTTTGTATCCGCTGAGGAATCCTCCGGACAGGCGCCCTCGGATGTCGTACGCGATTTCCACCTTAACGTACAGGGCTTTTCGGCACGATACCATCGCGTCGAAATATCGCCTCTCATCGATAGCGGTGACGGCCTCGGCGATGTGTCGTTTCAGGTTCGGATCGTTGATTGCTTCGGCGATTACGATCTGCTGCAGGGGCTTTCCGGCGACCTTTTGCAGGAGAGCGTCCGCGGCCTGGGCCGCCGCCTGGTGGTAGTTCTGGACGGCGAGCGGCTCGGCGAGTTGGGCGTGGTGCTTGATGAGGACGCGCTGCTTGTTCATGGCCTTGAGCGTCCCGGATTTGATGATTGGGTGTCCGAGCTTCCGTAGGGTCCCGATGAGTTGATCGAAGGTCAGCGACTCGAGGGGAAGGTTTTCGTCCTCGCCCAGTTCGACGAGGCAACTGTAGAGAACGAGTTCGAAGGCGTCCTGCAGGATTACCAGACCGGCGGAGGCGATGTGACGGTCGCGAACAAGGCAGTAGCGGCGGGCGGCGTTGAACAAGGCGCGCGCGGTGAGCAGGCCATGCAGGGCTTCTTGTTTCACGCTCCCGATTGTAGGCGACTGGCGCGGGCGCCGGTCTAGTCAGATGGAGCGGGTGTCAGGGACGCAGGAAGTCGACGGGGTCGATTCCCACTTGCTTCGGGATTGCCCGAAGCGTACCTTTCGGCATTTCGCCGGGGTGGTTGGGGCGGTGGTGTAGCGGTTTGAGGTGGGGTTGAACCAGATCTCATGGCTTCCCGCGGCCTGCCTGTCAAATGCGAACCCGCAAGCCCTTAGCTTCCTAACGACCTCTTTGTAGCGGTAACCGGCAAGACGGCCCATTCACGCTGCGACGACGATCGTGTAGTCCTGCTGCTCGCCGGCGTCGGGGAGCTTGGGCGGGCCTTCGCGTTCGCGGCGTGCTTCGATGAGTTTTCGGGCGACATCTCGAGCGATGTCCAAGGCCTCGGTGATGGTGAGGCCCTGGGCGACCAAGCCCGGAAGCTGGTCGGAGGTCGCGAGGAAGAGGCCCTCGGGAAGTTCCTCGATGTGAATTCGGATCGCTAGCTCCATCCCGGGTCGATCGTAACATTCGGGCGACAGGTGGCCGGGGACTGGGGATAGGCTCAGGACGGCGGACGGCTTCCTGGAGGACGCGGCGATGGTCTCGTAAAAGTCGATGCGCCTTGGCGAGGCAGCGGAGGAGGATGTGGGCGCCCGGGGAGAAAGCGAGGCTTCAACGTTCGCGCTTCAACGGCCGTCGCAGTGCGTCCCAGAGGCCGGAGGTGTCGGCCGTCTCGAGGTCGCCGGCCAGTTTGACCTTGCCGGACCAAGCGCCTTCCGGAGACTTCCAGGCGGGCGGGCGCGCCTGTGTAACGGTTGCCAGCGGACGGCCACGTTTGGTGATGGTGATCGAGCCTTCACCTTTGCCGACGCCGTCGAGCAGTGCCAGACACTTGGCTTTGAATTCGGTGATGTGGACGACGCGGTGGCTCACGCCTTGAGCGTATCAGGGTCGCTTGTGGTCAGATGACCAGTCGAGATTCTGGGCGGCCATGGTGCCTTCCTAACGGTCGTATACCCGGCGTGCCTGGTTCGCCTCACTCGAAGCGCAGGGCGGTGAGGGGGTCGATGCGGGCGGCGCGGCGGGCCGGGGTGAGGCAGGCGAGGGCGGCGACGGCGAGGACGATGGTAGCGACGGCGGCGATGGTGAGGGGGTCATAGGGTGTGACGCCGAAGAGCTGGGTCGCCAGGAAGCGGGTGAGCGAGAGGGCGCAGGCGAGGCCGGCGAGCAGACCAAGGAGGACGGGACGCATGGCATCGAGGAGGACCATCGCCATGAGTTGCAGCGGGCGGGCTCCGAGGGCGGCGCGGATGCCTAACTCGGGCGTGCGGCGGGCGACGGCGAAGGCGATGACGGCGTAGGTGGCGAGCGAGGCGAGCAGGAGAGCGAAGAGGGCAAAGGCGGCGGCGAGATCCATTTGGAGCCTGCGGCCGGCGACCGAATCGCCGACGATTTGGCGCATGGTGACGGGATGCGGGATGGCCATTTCGGGATCGAGGGAGGAGAGGATGGAGCGCATGGCGCGGGCGGTGGAGGAAGGATCGGCCGGCGTGCGGACGAGGAACGACATGCCGATGGGCTGGATGCGCCAGTAGTGTTCGTAGACGATCATGGGAGGATTCTCGTCGAGGGATTTGGCGCGGACGTCGCCGACGACGCCGACGACTTCGAGCGACGGACTTTGGCTGCCCACGCCGAGGACGTGGCGGCCGATGGGGTCCTGGTTGGGCCAAAGATAGGCGGCGGCCTGCTCGCTGATGACGGCGGTGGGACGGCCTTTGTCGGAGGCGTTGAGATAGCGGCCTTCGAGGAGCGGGATGCCCATGGCGCGCCAGTATTGGGGCGTGACGAAGCGGAAGTTGGCGAAGGCGGCGTGGGAGGCGGGTGGAGCGGGACGGTCGGGATCTTCGAGACCGGAGAACCAGTCGTCGCCCCGGAGCGGGAGTAGATTGATGGCGGCGGCGGCTTGGACGCCGGGGATTTGGGCGAGTTTTTCGATGGTTTCCTCGACGTAGCGGCGGCGGACGCCGTGGGCGTATTGAGGCGAGAGGTAGGAGACATCGAGGGTGACGATGTTGGCGGTGTCGAAGCCTTTGGGCGTGTGAGTGAGGCGGAAGAAGCTGAGGGTGAGGAGGCCTCCGGCGACGAGGAGGGTGGTGCTGAGCGCCACTTCGAGGGCGACCAGGAGTTCCCGGACGTGAAGCTTGTGGGCGGTTTCGGTGGACGTGGCGGCGCCGGCCTTGAGCGAATCCTGAACCGCGATGCGGGAGAGGCGCCAGGCGGGGAGCAGTCCGGACAGGAGAGTTGAGACGGCGGCGGCGGAGACGGCGAAGGCGAGGACGCGCCCGTCGAGGTGGACGTCGTCGAGGCGGGGAATGGAGGCGGGAGCGGCTGCGGCGATGGAGCGAAGCGCGGCGGAGGCGAGCGCGAGGCCGGCGAGCGATCCGGCGAGGACGAGGGCGAGGGCTTCGGTGAGCACCATCGAGAACAAGTGGGCGCGGCCGGCGCCGAGGGCGAGGCGGATGGCGGCTTCACGGTAGCGGCCGGCTGTCCGAACGAGCATCAGATTGCCGACATTGACGCAGACGATTAACAGGACGGTGGCGACCATGGCGAGCAGCAGCCAGAGGCCCGCGCGGGAGGCGCCGGTGACCTGTTGCTGGAAGGGGATGAGGATGATTTTGGTTTCGAGGCGATATTGGCGGACGAAGTCAGCGAGCAGGGAGTTCAACGCGGCGGTGGCTTGCGTGGGCGAGACGCCGGGATTGAGGCGGATGAGGCAGGTGTAGTTGAGATTGCCGATGGGGCGAGCCTGGGAAGCGTCGATGCCCAAGGGGCGGAAGAGGAGCGGGGTTTTCGAGGGACCGAAGAACGAGCCCCACTCGTTGCCTTTGGGCAGGTGGAGGTTGGCGGGCATGACGCCGACGACGATGTGGGCTTCCCCGTTGAGTTCGATGGTGCGGCCGACGATGTGGGGGTCGGCGGAGAAGCGTGAGCGCCAGAGGGCGTCCGAGAGGATGACCTCGCCGAAGTGGCCGGGCGCGTCTTCTTCGGCGAGGAAGCCGCGGCCGAGGGCGGGAGCGGCGCCGAGCGTGGGGAAGAAATTCGAGGAGATGCCGAGGGCGGGGAGTTTGATGGGTTCGCCGGCTCCGGTGAGAGTGAGTTCTTCGAATTGGAGGAGGCTGACGGAGGCGCAGGCGCGGCAATGGGTGCGCCACTCGTAGTAGTGGCGGGCATTGATGGGGAAGTTGCCGTTGAGGCCGCTATCCGGGGGAGGGATGGTGCGGGCGAGGTAGAGGCGGGCGGGATCGTGGAAGGGGAGGGGTTCGAGAAGGACAGATCGGA
>JAJYCN010000351.1 GCA_021778335.1 Acidobacteriota bacterium
GGAGTATGGGGGGGGGAAGGGGACTCTGTTGGGGTGGGTTGGTGGGTTGGTGGGGGGGTTGTGGGGGGGGCAGGCTAGCGAGGGTACGCCTTTCTGTCTTGCTCTTCGCGAGATGATGTCGTGGATGGGTCCGCGGGGTTTTGGGTACTTCGGCACATGACTTGGGGCAACCTCATAACGTTCGAGAGGATGTTCGGACGGTGGCCGACCTCCGCCGATCTAAGTGAACGGCTCGGATTGCTGAATCGCGCTGACGTTGTGAGGCACCTGGCTTGGTTCAACGCGGTTACGCGAACTTGGAAGCTGATGCTGGATGCTGGGCGCGACCGTCGGGTTCGCGATCTCGCATTTCCTTCTTGGCAGGGACGGTTTCATCGATGGAGCGAGCAGTACGGGCAGGGATTCGTGTTCCACCGCTACCCTCTGCTTTGGACGCTCCGGCAGGCCTTAGTCATGTGTCCGTCCGAGGGTGGCGCCCGCATTGATGGAGTAGGACGAATGGAGACGCTGTGCGAGATCCTTCTAATCGCGAATGATCTCTCAGCCTTCGAGAGCCCGAGGCCGCTAGCTTCGGACTTGGAGATTGCGGCGAATCTGCTGCCCAATGCGGAGTATTTTTCACAAGGGGATTATGACCGGGATATCGCCCGTACGGTGTACTTGCTCTCGGACCTCGCGCCCGACGCGGAAGGGACGTCGTTGCCCGAGCTTGGGCGAAGGCTTCGAGAATTACTTGGCAGCGATCTAATCACTGCCGTCGACTTGGCGCTGGGGTGTTTTTCGAGGGTTGTGGCCGCAGACGTCGAGAGCGTCCCAGAATATCCGGTTCCGCTCATTCGGGCCAGCGATTTCGCGACCACAACAGTGCCCGTCGAGGCGGCGAATGTGTTCTTAGAGAGCATTTCGGCGACGGAGGAGGAGCTCGCGGCGTCGATTCGCGAGCGCGGTCCGCAGTTGGGAGACGTCACGGTGTTTAGGGAGACGCCGCTCGTTCGCTTGGGCGATTCCTATTTGGTGCTGGATGTCGGCTTTGTTCTGGACAAGGCAGGCAAAGGCCTGTTCTGGTCGGCCGTGAAGAATGCACCTTCCCGAGAGCGAGATGAGCTGTTGGTTAGATGGGGCAGCCTCTTTGAGCTCTACGTAAACGACCTTCTGGCCGGGAGTCTCGGAGGATGTAGCGTCTTGATGCGGAATCCGAAGTTCAGCGACGGCGCGCAGGCCTGCGATGCGGTTGTGATCGAAGGACGCACGTTGGTTGTACTTGAACACAAGGCAAGTACGATCAGGGCCGCGGTCAGGTACGCGGACGATCCGAATGTTCTGAAAAGGGAGTTGGAGGATCGTTTCGTGACGGGCGACGGCCAACGACGCAAGGGGCTTGCACAGCTCTGGAACGCGGTGGACCGATTCGCGCGCGGCGAACGCATCTTTGGCGGAGCGCGAGATGCGGGCGTGTGTGCGAGAGATGTTGACACAATCGTGCCTGTCCTCGTTCACTTGGACAACGTCTTGCGCACGCCGGGGCTGCCGCACTACCTTGCGGCGCGCTTCAAGGAGTTTGGGCGAGTTAAGAGTCACACGCTCTTGCCTCTTACGACCCTTCCGATTAGTGAACTTGAAGATGTCGAGGGTTATCTGCGCGATCACCAACTGCGCGAGATCATTGAGTCATTCCAGGGGTTGCTGCGGAGTGATAGGACGAGCGTATTCCTGGCCCGAACGCTTCCGATCCTTCAGGGTCGGCCTTGGAGGTTGGGATCGACGCTTCAGCGCTTCAAAGAGTACTTGGACCAGTTTCATCAACGGCTCTTTCCAGATGGGCCCACGCGTACTTTGGGATATTGAGGCGGGATCGCGAAAGGCGGGGTTTCGGAGGGTCGGCGTCGGAGCCGACGACGGGGTTGGCCTGCGGTCCGTTGCCAAGGGGTGCCCAGAACGATGGAACACGG
Organism: Acidobacteriota bacterium; assembly: GCA_021778335.1. Lineage (GTDB taxonomy): Bacteria > Acidobacteriota > Terriglobia > Bryobacterales > Bryobacteraceae > JAJYKC01. The sequence continues at coordinate 1,950 of JAJYCN010000351.1, forward strand.
GGCTGGGGATTTTGTTTCACGAGTCATCGCACGTGCTGTCGGCGCGGATGCACCGGCTGTTGGAAGCGGAGTTGGCGGCGCACGCCAAGCGGGTGAAGGCGCCGCCGGAGTTGTGGCACGCGGTAATTTTTTATTGTGTGGGCGAGGTGATGCGGCGGAACGTGCCGGGGTATGAGGCGTACGCGGACGAGCAGAAGCTGTGGCAGCGGGAGTGGCCGGGGCTGTTGCCGGTGCTGGAGGCGACGTTCAAGGAGTATATCGGGGGGAAGGGGACTCTGCTGGGGTCGGTTAGTGGGTTGGTGGTGGGGTTGTAGGGGGGGCAGGGCGGCCATCATCGGGCCGCGGCGCGCTATCTTGGCTAGTTGCATGGCTAGCCTCCGATGAACAACTTTCAGGAGATCGCGAACTTCATCTGGTCGATTGCGGACGAGGTTCTTCGCGACGACTTCAAACGCGGCAAGTACCCGGACGTAATTCTGCCGTTTACGGTGCTGCGCCGCCTGGACTGCGTGCTTGCTCCGACCAAGCAGAAAGTGCTCCAGCGCTACGAGGACCTGAAGGCCAAGGGCCTCGAAAATATGGACGGACAGCTACGCCGCGCCGCGAGCCATTCGTTCTATAACACGTCAAAATTCGACTTCCCGAAGCTGCTCGGGGATCCGAAGAACATCGGGAGGAATCTCCGCGCCTACATTAATGCCTTCTCGGAGAACATGCGGGACGTGATCGACCGCTTCAAGCTTCGCGGCACGATCGACACGCTGGAGGAGAAGGGGCTGCTGTTCGCACTTATCCGCAAGTTGAGCGATGCCGACCTGCACCCGGACAAGGTGGACAACCACACCATGGGGACCATCTTCGAAGAGCTGATCCGGCGTTTTAACGAGCAATCGAATGAGAACCCAGGCGAGCACTTCACGCCGCGCGAGGTCATCCGGCTGATGGTGCGGCTGCTGATCAACGGCGACCGCGCCGTGCTGAGGCGGGAGAGCGCGATCCGCACGGTGTTTGACCCGGCGTGCGGATCGGGCGGCATGCTCTCTATCGCCAAGGAGCACGTGCTGGCCGAGATCAACCCCAACGCCGACATCCGGCTCTTCGGGCAGGAGGTGAACGACGAGACGTACGCCGTCTGCAAGTCCGACCTGCTGATCAAAGGCGACGACCGCGACGCCGACAATATCAAACCGGGGTCGTGTATATCGGCGGACGGCCACGCCCGAGCTACCTTCGACTACATGCTCACCAATCCGCCGTATGGCAAGGATTGGAAGAAGGAGCAAACCTTCATCGAGGAGGAAGCCGCGCGCGGCGGCGCGGGCCGCTTCGGCGCCGGCACGCCCCGCATCAGCGACGGACAGATGCTGTTTCTCCAGCACATGCTTTCCAAGATGAAGCCCGTGGAAGAAGGCGGGAGCCGCATCGCCATCGTCATGAACGGCTCGCCGTTGTTCACCGGCGACGCCGGGAGCGGCGAGAGCGAAATCCGGCGCTGGATTCTGGAGAACGACTGGCTCGAAACCATCGTCGCCCTGCCGGGACAGTTGTTCTACAACACCGGGATCAATACCTATATCTGGGTGCTGACGAACCGGAAGCCAAAGGCCCGCCGCGGAAAGGTGCTGCTGGTCAACGGCGCGGCCACGCGTAAGGAGAACGGTAACGAGAGTGAAGTATTCGCCCGTAAAATGCGGCGGAGCCTCGGCGACAAGCGCAATGAACTGGCCCAGGAGCACATCGTGGAGCTCGCGCGCTTGTCACAGGCGTTTGAGGCGGGCCCCTACGCGAAGATTTTCGATACGACCGATTTCGGCTACCGCAAGATCACGGTGGAGCGTCCGCTGCGGCTGAACTTCCAGGCCAGCGACGAGCGCATAGCCCGGCTTCGCACGCAGGCGGCATTCATCGCACTCGCGACGAGTAAGAAGAAGGGGAAAGCGGCCGAGCATGAGATCGCCGAGGGTGTCCGGAAGCAGGAGCAGATCCTCGCGGCGTTGGGCGCCCTGGATTCGTCCACTCTGCACAAGGACCGAGCCGTCTTCGAGCACGTGTTGGGCGACGCGCTGGAAGCAGCCGACGTGCGCGTTGCCGCGCCGGTGAGAAAGGCGATCCTGGCCGCATTGGCGGAAAAGGATCCGACCGCCGAACCATGCCTCGACGCCGACGGCGGTCCCGAGCCAGATCCGGACCTGCGGGATTACGAGAATGTGCCGCTGAAGGAGGAGATCCGGGAGTATCTCGAACGTGAGGTGCTGCCGCATGTGCCGGATGCATGGATTAGCAAGGAGCCGCGGGACTGCGACAAGAGGGACCGTGGCATCGGTAGGGTGGGATACGAGATCAACTTCAGCCGGTACTTCTATGAGTACGCGCCTCCGCGGGCGTTAGGCGAGATCGAGCGGGACATCCAGAACCTGGAGAGCGAGATTCTCGCGCTTCTGAAGGGAGCAGCCAGTTGACCGGGGCTCAAGCATGGCCGCGCAAGCGGCTTCGCTTTCTGTGCGAAGTCAGCCCGCCCGGACTCGATCATCCGCCCAGCCCAGAAACTCTAGTTGCGTACTTGCCGATGGAGCGGATCGGGGAACGCGGCACGCTGGACTGCTCAGAGCTATCGGAATTCGGGCGGGCGAAGCCCGGCCTGACGTCGTTTCAAGACTGCGACGTAATTACCGCAAAGATCACTCCCTGTTTCGAGAACGGCAAAGGTGCGTTGTGCCAGGGACTGCCGGGTGGACATGGGTTCGGCACAACGGAGCTGCATGTGTTGCGCCCGGGGCTGTCGCTCATGCCACGATTCTTGTACTACGTCACGGCATCATCAGACTTCAGGCTCGCGGGAGCCGGGGCGATGTCCGGCGCTGCCGGGCAGAAGCGTGTCCCGGACGAATTCGTCCGTAACTTCCTCTGCCCTGTTCCTCCGGCCGCTCGACAGACGGCGGTTTGCGCATACCTCGACCGCGAGACGGCGAGAATCGACGCGCTAATTGCGAAGAAGGAGCGGCTGATCGCGCTGCTGGAGGAGAAGCGGGCAGCGTTGATCAACCGCGCCGTGACCAAGGGTCTCGATCCGGGCGTGCCGATGAAGGACTCCGGCATCCCGTGGCTGGGCGCGGTGCCGGCGCACTGGGAAGTTGTCCCTGTGCGGCGCTGTTGTTCCGACATTGAGCAAGGCTGGAGCCCGATTGCAGAGGACAGAAAAGCCGATGAGGGCGAGTGGGCCGTCGTGAAGTTGAGTGCCGTGCACAAAGGCGTGTTCAGGTCCGAGGAACACAAAGCGTTGCCAAGTGGGCTCAGCCCCGACCGGCATCTGGAGATCCGGCAAGGGGACTTCCTGTTGACTCGTGGAAATACTCCGGAACTGGTGGCTGACGTTTGTATCGTCGGGCAATGTCGCGGCGGTTTGATGTTATCCGATCTTGTTTACCGCCTATCATTTCGCGATGACCTGACGGTGCCTGAGTTCATCCTGTTCTTCTTCTTGTCCGCAGCAGGACGCTATCAAATTGAGCGGGATGCGCGGGGTTCAAGTGAGTCCA
>JAJYCN010000352.1 GCA_021778335.1 Acidobacteriota bacterium
CTTCCGCGACGGCCTGAAACTCTTCATGGGCAAGTCCCACGAAGAACACATCGCTATGTTCACCCGCGCCGCCGAGAACGAACACGTGGCACGCGCCCGCCGCCACGGCAGCGCCGCCGCCGCGCCCGACCTCACGCCGGAAGAGAAGTTCTACCGGCATCTCAAAGCCCTCACCATCCGCGGCTACTACACAACCTCCATCGGAATCCATCAGGACCTGGATTACAAAGGCAACGTCTTCCAGACCGGCGAATACGCCGGCTTCCTCCCGAAGCCTGTCTAACTTACTCATCCGCCATGACCCGCCGCCAACTCCTCCAAGCCGCCGCAGCGGTCGCTCTACCTCTGCGTTCGCGCGCCGCCTCCGCCCCCAGTTACTCGTTCCCTACGGAACCCAACAAACGAATCGCCGTCGCCAGTTACCCCTTCCGCGAATTCCTCCGCCCAAAGAAGGGCTCGCTCACTCTTCTCGATTTCCCGAAGATGGTCGCGGACCGCTTTGGCGTCTTTGCCATCGAGCCTCTCGACACTCACTTCCCCTCACTCGATCCCTCTTACCTCGACAAACTCAAAAAGGCGCTCGACGCCACCCACTCCCGGGTCGCCAACATCCCCGTCGGCCGCCTTCGCGCCAGTTTCTACGATCCTAATCCTGAGAAACGTAAACTAGCCGTCGATGATGCCCGCCGCTGGGTCGACGCCGCCGCCACCCTCGGCGCTCCTTCCATCCGCGTCCACATCCGCGAAGCTCAGGGCGCGAAACCCGACGTTCAACTCGCCGCCTCCGCCCTGACCTCTCTCGCCGTCTACGGTGAAAGCCGCAACATCGTCATCACGCTCGAAAACGACGACCCCCACAGTGAAGAAGGCGCCTTCATCGGCGACGTCCTCTCCGCCGCCGGCACCCCCTGGCTCCGCGCCCTCCCGGACTTCTGTAACTCCATGCTCGCCGGCAAGGGCCAGGACTACAACGACGAGGTCATCACCCGCCTCTTCGCCCGCGCTTACTCCATCTGCCACGTCAAGGACTCCGAAGACGACGGCCCCACACACTACACCGTCGACACCACGCGCATCTTCGAAATCGCCCACGCCGCCGGTTTCCGCGGCTTCTACTCCATGGAGTGGGATGCCTCCGGCGACCCCTACGCCAACACAACCCACTTAGTCGAACTTACTCGCAAAGCCCTCGCCGGAGCCGTCTCATGAAGCGCTACCACGCAAACACCGCCCGAATGCGGCGTACCCTCTCTCACCTTCCAACGAACCCCCTAACCGAGCCGCGACCGCGAGGGAGCGTCGGCCCCTCCCCCGCAAACACCGCCCGAACCTGGCCACGCGCCCTCTCCCCATCCAACAAAACCCCTAACCGAGCCGCGACCGCCAGGGAGCGGTCCACCTCATGAAACGCTCCATCGGCGACAACATGATCCCCAAGGACTGGAACCTCGACCGCGGCCTCGACCTCATCCACAACGCCGGCTTCGAAGGCGTCGAATACTGGCTCGGCGGCCGCCCCTGGTTCCAGGTCACCACCCCCGACGTGCAGGTCCTCGACCTCAAACGCCGCGCCGCCTCCCACGGCCTCGAGATCTCCAACGTCAGCAACACCCTCGACTGGCGCCACAACATCTCTTCTTCCGACCCCCGCCTCCGCGCCATGGCCATGCTGCACGTCCGCCGGCAACTCGAAACCGCGCACATGCTCGGCGTGAAATCCATCCTCGTCGTCGCCGGCCTCGTCACCCCCACCGAAACTTACGAAGACGTCTATAAACACACCGTCGAAGCCCTGCGCGAACTCGAGCCCGACGCCGCCAAAGCCCAGGTCAAAATCGGCTGCGAGAACTGCTGCGCCGAGCAGCGGTTCCTCCTGAGCCCCCGCGAGTTCAAAACATTTCTCGATGAAATTAACAGTCCCTGGGTCGGCCTCCACTTCGACACCGGCAACGTCCACGACACCGGCTACCCCGAACAGTGGATCGCCATCAACGGCCCCCGCATCACCTGCGTCCATGTGAAGGACGTTTTCCGCTACCGCGGCCATAGCTCGCGCGACCCCGTCTACACCAACCTCTTCCTCGGCGACAACGACTGGAAAGCCATCCGCGCCGCCCTCCTCGCCGCTAACTACGACGGCTGGATCGTCGCCGAAATGGAGGGCCGCTACAGCGCCGCCCCCGACCAGCAGTTCTACGACACCGCCGCCGCCATGCACCGGTTTATCTCAGGAACTATGTAACTGCCATGCGCTTCCAAACCGTTTTCGTAGCGATCGTTGTGGCTTTTGCACTTGTCATTGGTGCGTTTCTCATCAACCGCCAGCGTCCCAAGGTGGAAACCGAACAACCCAGCGCAGCCCTCGTCCGCGCCTCCGGCCGTTGCGCCGAATGCCACTACCGCCAGCAATACTCCGTCGTCCACGAGTACGAGATGAGCGAGCACGCCCGCCGCGGCGTCAACTGCCTCGACTGCCACCAGCCCACTTCCAGCCAGAAAGGCAAGGAGCACCACGGCTTCATCATCACCACGCAGATTACTCCCGGAAACTGCCGCGCCTGCCACTACGCGGTCTACGACGAGTTCCTCCGCAGCCGCCACGCCGCCGCCGCATGGGCCGCCATCTACGGTGCCAAAGGCCTCAGCGCCGAGCAGGTCGCCTACGGCGAGAAATACAACCCCGGCTATGTTAACCGTCCGCCGCATCCCTTCACCACCCTTGAAGGAGCATCGGCCATGACCAGCGGCTGCGACCAGTGTCACAGCGTCGGACGCCCCAACTCCGACGGCACCATCGGCAACTGCACGGCCTGCCACACCCGCCATACCAGTTCCGTCGCGATCGCCCGCCTGCCGCACACCTGCGGCCAGTGCCACCTCGGTCCCGACCACTCGCAGATGGAAATCTACACCGAAAGCCGCCACGGCCTCCTGTTCGACGCCCAGCGCCGCCTTCTCAACTTAGAAGCCGATCCGCTCAAACTTACTACGCGGGATATGTTCGTCCCCACCTGCGCCACCTGCCACATGAGCGGCATCAACGGCCTCAAGATGACCCACGACCCCGGCGAGCGCCTTTCCTACTGGCTCGCCGACGCGATCAGCCGCAAGCGCCCGGACTATATCCACGCCCAGGCCAACATGAAAGAAGTCTGCAACCAGTGCCACACGGCGCCATTGATCGACCGCGTCTATGACCAGGCAGAGAAAGTCGTCGAAGCGACAAACCAAAAGGTCCAGGCTGCCACCGATCTCATCAACGGCCTGCGCAAGGACGGCGTCCTCACCGGCAAACCCTTCACCCAGCCCATCGACTTCGTCTACTTCGACTACTGGCACTACGACGGCCGCACCGCCAAGCACGGAGCGTTCATGGGCGGCGCCGACTTCGTCCAGTGGCACGGGAACTATCCGCTCGTCGCCAAGATGGTCGAGTTACAATCCATGGCCGCCGAGCTCAGAGCCGCCCATGCGCACACCCACTGAGTTACAGCAGTGGCGGACGCGCCCCGCCCTCTGGCTCGAAGCCTTTATCGTTACCAACTTCGCGTTTCTCGCGCTGGATATTTTCCTGGCTCACTCGGCCAACCAGTTCCGCGAACCCGCCGAGTATCTTCCCCTGCTGTTCTCCCTCCTCGCGCCGCCCGTGCTCGCCGCGGCGCTGCTCCTCGGCGGCCGCCTGCGTAAGTGGACCGGCTACGTCACCGGATGGATCGCCATCGGCATCGGCCTCGCCGGTGTCCTGTTCCATCTCGACAATCAGTTCTTCTACGAGAAGACGCTACTTACTCTCACTTACGCCGCGCCGTTCGCCGCGCCACTGGCTTACACCGGCCTCGGTCTTCTGTTACTCGTCAACCGCATGATCGAGGAACACACCCGCGCCTGGGCCGAATGGGTCCAGTTACTCGCCTGTGGCGGCTTCTTCGGGAACTTCGTCCTCAGCTTGACCGACCACGCCACCAACGGCTTCTTTCGCCCCATCGAATGGCTGCCCGTCGCCTCCAGCGCCCTCGCCGTCGGCTTTCTCATCGCGCCATTCCTCCGCCCGCCGGCCTCGCGCGAATACTACTCCTGGTGCTACGCCGTCCTCGGCCTGCAAGCCGCGGTCGGCTTACTCGGCTTTTCCCTCCACGTCTCGGCCAGTCTTCGCGGGCCCGGCGCCCTCTGGGACCGTGTCGTCAACGGCGCCCCGCTCTTCGCGCCGCTGCTGTTTCCCAACCTGGTCCTGCTGTCGCTGATCGGCCTTTCCGCTTACTCGGAAGTATCGAAGTCTCCTTCGGGCTCGGGCAGCACGTCGCCCTCGCCTGCAATCCAGGCGTAGATCGTCGGCAGCAAAAAAATGCTGAGGATCAAATCGGAAATCAGGCCGCCGACGATGACGATCGCGAAAGGCCGCTGCGAGTCCGAACCGATGCCGTGGGACATCGCCGCCGGCAGCAGTCCGAGCGTCGCCACCAGCATCGTCATCATGATCGGCCGGAGGCGCAGAACGCCGCCTTCCACCGCCGCGTCCACCACGGTGAATCCGCGGACGCGAAGCTGGTTGATGTATTCAAGCATGATCACGCCGGTCTGCACCGATACGCCGAACAGCGCCAGAAACCCGACGCCGGAAGAAACGCTGAAGTTCGTCCCGGTCGCCAGCAGCGCCAGCATACCCCCGATCGGCGCCACCATCACGTTCACCATGATCAGCATCGCCCATTTGAGGGACCGGAACATCATGTAGAGAATCAGGAAAATGAGCAGAACGGTCAGCGGCACGATGACTGCCAGACGCGCCGCCGCGCGCTTCTCGCTTTCGTACTCGCCTTCCCAGTCGATGTGATAGCCGCGCGGCAGCTTCATCTGCTGGTTCACCTTCTGAATCGCCTCTTCCACCGCGCCGCCGAGGTCGCGCCCGCGCACGCTGTACTTCACGGCGACATACCGCTGGTTGTTCTCGCGGTAAATCTCGCTGCCGCCGTCGCGCTCCTCGACGGTGCATAGCTGCTTGAGCGAAACGCGTTCTCCCGTCGGCGCCAGGATGCGGACATTTTCGAGCGCCTCCTTGGTGCTCCGGAACCGGGGAAGATATCGCAGCACTAAGTCGTATCTCTGCTCGCCCTGCAGAACCTGAGTAAGCGCATTCCCGCCCGCCGCCGTCTGAACCGCATCCTGCACGTCGGAAACATTCAACTGGTAGCGCGCCGCGGCCTGGCGGTCCACAATGAAGTTGTCATTCGGCTGGCCCAGGGCGCGGAAGACGCCGAGGTCGGCGATTCCCCGAACTGTCCGCATAATCGCCACCATCTGATCGGCATTCTCTTCGAGTAAGTGAAGATCGTCGCCGTAGATTTTGGTGGCGAGCTGGCCCTTGACGCCGCTAACGGCTTCTTCCATGTTGTCGGCGATGGGCTGCGAGAAGTTCCAGATGACTCCCGGTATTTTCTCCAGTTCCTTATCCATCGCGGCGATCACTAACTCCTTG